>NZ_JBAWCQ010000082.1:0-22786 GCF_049590335.1 Methyloceanibacter sp. | reverse complement strand
GCGTTCACGATCGGCGGCCCCAAGTCGTCGACCATCGGTCAGCGCATGATGGGGCTCACCGTACCCATGTGGTATGGCGGAAAGGTCACGCCCCTGATCGCGGCGTTCCATGCGCTCCTGTTCTGGTTCTCGCTGACGCTGTTCTTCCCGATCCTGCTGTGGTGCCTCTTCGACTCCCAGAAGCGTTGCCTGCACGACATCTTAGCCGGGGTTCTCGTCATCAACCGGCCAACGGCTACGGCGCAAGCGGGCATCTGACCATCCAGGATTTCGGCCTTCTGGGTTTGGCGCTGGCGCGGAGTGGATTGCGTCTGCCGCAAGTCCTCGCTTAAGCTGTCGGAGGATTGACGTGGATTCGCTTCCGGTCCGGTGCCCGTGACAGAACACAAGAACAACTTTCCGGAGTTCTACATCACCGCCCCCCAGCCCTGCCCCTATCTGGCAGGCCGGATGGAGCGGAAGCTCTTCACGCACCTGACCCGGGACAAGCCCGGGTTCCTCATCGACAACCTCTTGAAGGGCGGGTTCCGGCGCAGCCAGAACATCGCCTACATGCCCTATTGCGACGCCTGCTCGGCTTGCGTCCCCGTACGCCTGATTGTGGACGAGTTCGAGCCCAAGCGGTCCTTGAAGCGGATTGCGCGACAGAACAGTGATCTGATCGCCACGCGGAAACCGGCCGCTCCAAGCTCCGAACAATACGGCCTCTTCCGCGACTACATCGAGGCGCGGCACGGGGACGGCGGCATGGCCGAGATGAGCGTTCTCGATTTCTCGCTTATGGTGGAAGACAGCGTCGTCGAGACCTTCATCACCGAGTACCGGCAGGAGCCCGACCCGGCGACGGGGGAGTCTCCGCTGATCGCGGCCGCGCTCTGCGACCGGCTGAGCGACGGCATCTCCATGGTCTACAGTTTCTTCGACCCGGATTGGGCCCCGCGCAGCCTCGGCACGTTCATGATCCTCGAACATGTCGAGTACGCCCGGTCCATGGGCTACCCGTATGTCTATCTCGGCTATTGGATCGAGGGCTCGCGGAAGATGCGCTACAAGGAGCGCTTTCAGCCTCAGGAACGCCTGACCTCCAAAGGCTGGGTTCGTGGCCTCGCCGTACCGCCGCGCTAGAACTTATCGCCAAACTTGCCGGACTTCGGAAAACCCCGTGGCGGCAGTCGCCCCGCGGCGGCCCGGGCGCCCCACCAGTCGCGCAAATCTCCCGACGCTAACGTGAAGCTCCGCTTCGCGGCATCGATGTAGACGAGCCCCTCCTTCTTCGAGAAGATCTTTGCATCCGCAAGGCCGCCGTCGCGATAGCGCTGCAGGCGCACGCCCTTGCCGCGCGGCATCTCCGGCAATTCAGACAGCGGAAACAGCAATAGCTTTCTGTTGTCTCCGATAACGGCAACGCTGTCGCCGGAGACGGGGCCGCAGACTGCGGCCTCGTCGTCGCCCTTCACATTGAGCACCTGCTTGCCCTTACGCGTCATCGCGATCACGTCGTCTTCCGCCACCACGAAGCCGTACCCGCTTGATGAGGCCACAAGCAGCTTCCGGCCGGGCTGATGGACGATCAGCTCGACGCAATCGCCAGCGTCTTCGATATCGACCATGAGCCGGAACGGTTCCCCGTGCCCGCGCCCGCCCGGCAACTTGTCGGCGGCAAGCGAGTAGAACCGTCCGTTCGTCGCAAACAGCAGAAGCGTGTCCGTGGTCTGGGCCTGCAACAGCTGCCTCAACCTGTCTCCGTCCTTAAAGTTCAGCTTCGAGACATCAGCGTTATGCCCCTTGATCGTCCGTATCCATCCTTTATCAGAGAGGACGACGGTGATCGGCTCTTTCTCGATCATCGCTTCGGCGAGTACGTCCGCCACATCGTCCGGTGCATCGGCGAAACTGGTGCGACGGCGGCCGAGTTCGGTCTTCGGGCCGAATGCGTCCCTCACGTCCTTGATCTCGCCAGCGATCCGTTTCCACTGCATGTCTTCGGACTTCAGCAGCGCCTTCAGCTCTTTGCGCTCTTTGGTCAGGTCGTCGTGCTCGCGGCGGATCTCCATCTCTTCAAGCTTCCGCAAGGCGCGGAGCCGCATGTTGAGAATGGCCTCGGCCTGGACGTCGGTGAGCTTGAATTCCTTGATGAGCACGGGCTTTGGCTCGTCCTCCTCACGCACGATCTGGATGACCCTGTCGAGGTTCAGATAGACGACTAGGTAGCCGGCCAAGACCTCTAGCCGGTGGTCGATCTTCGAGAGCCGGAAATTGGTGCGCCGGACAAGGACCTGCTGCCGGTGCTCCAGCCATTCCAGCAGTACCTGGCGCAGACCGAGCACATTCGGGATCTTGCCCTTGCTCAGTACGTTCATGTTGAGCGAGACGCGGGTCTCGAGCTCGGTCAGCTTGAAGAGCGACTCCATGAGCAACGTGGAATCGACCGTGCGGCTCTTCGGCTCCAGCACGAGCCTTACATCCTCGGCAGACTCGTCACGCACATCGGCCAGGAGCGGCAGCTTCTTCGCCTGCAGCAATTCGGCGATGCGCGCGACCAACCGCGCTTTGGGAACCTGATAGGGAATCTCGGTGACGACGATCTGATAGGTGCCGCGGCCTGCGTCTTCCCTCTCCCAGCGCGCCCGCAGACGGAACGAGCCCCGCCCCGTCTTGTAAGCTTCGAGGATCTGCTCGCGCGGCTCGACAATGATGCCGCCTGTGGGCAGGTCCGGGCCTGGCACGAAGGACACAAGCTTGTCGGCGGTGGCATTCGGAAACTTGATGAGATGGAGCGCGGCGTCGCACAGCTCGGCCGCATTGTGCGGTGGAATGCTCGTTGCCATACCGACGGCGATGCCGGAGGCCCCGTTCGCAAGCAGGTTCGGGAAGTTCGCGGGGAGCACCGCGGGCTCCATTTCGCGCCCATCGTAATTGGGGCGAAAATCGACCGTGTCCTCGTCGATGCCCTCGAGCAGCCGCGCGGCGATGTCCGTCAGCCGGGCCTCGGTATAACGGTCGGCTGCTGGGTTATCGCCGTCGATATTGCCGAAATTCCCCTGCCCGTCGATAAGCGGATAGCGCACGGCGAAATCCTGCGCGAGACGGGCCAGCGCGTCGTAGATCGCCTGATTGCCATGAGGATGGAAATTACCCATCGTGTCGCCCACGATCTTCGCGCATTTGCGGAATTCGCCCTGGGGCTGCAGGCGCAATTGCTGCATGGCGTAGAGCAGCCGCCGGTGCACGGGTTTGAGCCCGTCGCGCACGTCGGGAAGCGCCCGATGCGTGATCGTGGACAGAGCGTAGGCCAGATAGCGCTCTTCGAGCGCCTCTTTCAGATCGATCGGTTCGATGGGCCCCGAATCAGGGGGCGTCACGCGTTTTCCCATGACTCGCGCTTACCCCATCGCGCGATTCCCCTCAAGCGGCGTGCGGCTCTCGTTGCAGGAGATCGAGCAGCCGTCCCCGTGCGTCCGGGAGTTTGAGACCATGGGGCGTCAGGACATCGCGTTCCAGGAAGTAGCCGGTGAGCGCGAATCCTGCGGCAATATCGGATGGAGCGAGCGGCGCGGAGCTGTCGATCAGGAATTGCGGCAGGGAAAGCATCTTGTCCGCGTAGGGCGCGCCGGCCTCGCGCGAGACCGCGCGCGCCGATTTCGGGGACACATAGAGCAGATCTTCGGTCGCGCCCGTGGCGGCGCAGGATGTGAGTTCAAGGCCGAAGCCCAACTCCTGGAGCAGCTGGAACTCCCAATAGACCATCAGCGCGGGCCAGATGTCCGGCTCGGCGAACGAGCGCAGCACATGCAGGGTCGTGGCGTAGAGTTCCGGGTGCGGGTCGCGCTCCGGCAAGAGCTTCACGAGCTCCGCGATCGTGCCGATGGCTGCAAGCACGCGCGGATCGTCCAGCGCACGGGCCCCGTGCGCTTCCATCAGTTCGACCGTGTAACCGCCGAGATGTTCGGCGAGCCGCGCCCGCCATGTTACGCGGACGAGATTGCCCGGTTGGAGCGTCGGCCGGATGCGCCGGGACTGTCCACCGCGCACGAGGCCGAGATGACGGCCATGCTCGAGCGTCAAGACTTCGGCGATGAGATTGGCTTCACCAAGAGGCTTTCCGCTCAAGAAGATGCCTTCGTCGCTCCAATCCATGCTCGCTCCCGTTCGGAATCGCAGCTTGGCCTATGCGGCGGCGGTTTGCCTAGCCGGCCCTCATCTTTTTGGATAGTCTAGACCCATCTCTCGGAAGCGCTCGGGGTCTTCGCCCCAGCGCTCACGGACCTTCACGAACAGGAACAGATGCACAGGCACACCGGTGATCTCGGCAATCTCCTCGCGCGCCGCCTGCCCTATCTCCTTGATCATCTGGCCCTTGGCACCGAGCACGATCCGTCGCTGGCTCTCGCGCTCCACGAAGATCGTCTGTTCGATGCGGACGCTCTTGTCCTTGAGGACCTTCCACTCGGTACTCTCGACCGTAAGTGCGTAGGGTAGCTCTTCGTGCAGGCGCAGGAACAGCTTCTCACGCGTGATCTCGGCCGCAGTCTGTCTTAGGGACGCATCGGAGAGCTGATCCTCCGGGAATAGCCAAGGTCCTTCGGCAACGGCGCCTGCCAGATAGACGCGAAGATCGTCCACACCGTCGCCCGTCAACGCCGACACCATGAAGATCTCGGCGAACGCCTTAAGCTCGATGAGCTCGGATGTGAGCTTCAGGAGCTCCGGCTTCTTGACGAGATCCACCTTGTTCAGCACGGCGATCACGGGCCGGTTGAGTTCGGGCAGATGCTCGACGATGGGCGCGAGCTTGTCGTCCAGGCCGCGGGCCGCATCCACTACCAGGGCGACCATGTCCGCATCCCCTGCCCGGTCCCAGGCCGCCTGTGACATGGCGCGGTCGAGGCGGCGCCTGGGCTGAAAGATGCCGGGTGTGTCGACCAAGATCACTTGCGCATCGCCAGCGAGCACGATGCCGCGCACGGGCCCGCGCGTGGTCTGAGCCTTATGGGTGACGATCGACACTTTGGCACCGACCAGCGCATTCGTCAGGGTCGATTTGCCGCTATTGGGCGCGCCGATCAGGGCCACGAAGCCGCAGCGCCTAGGATCGGTGGGATTGTCAGTCATTGGCGGCCGCTTGCCAAACGCCTTCTCGCTTCAGCATGGCCAGTGCAGCGGCTTGTTCGGCAGCGCGCTTATTGGCGCCTTCGCCCCGTTCGGGCGCCACGCCCTCCACATGCACCTCAGTTGTGAAGCGCGGGGCATGGTCCGGGCCTTCGCGTGCGACCTCGATATAGTTTGGCAGTGGCAGCTGGCGTCCTTGCGCCCATTCCTGAAGGACGGATTTGGCGTCGGGCGCAGCCTCTTTCAGCTCGGCGAGAAAGGGTTCCCACGTTCGCCAGACGACGCCGCGCGCAACGTCATAACCGGCGTCGGAAAACACGGCGCCCAGCACCGCCTCGCAGGCATTGGCCAAGATCGTCTTCTTGCGCCGGCCGCCAGAGCCGGCCTCGCCACCGCTCATCAGAACGAAGTCGCCCAGATCCCAGCTTTGACCGGCCTCGGCGCAGGTCTCGGTGCGGACGAGATGGTTGAACCATCGCGCCAGCTCACCTTCGCTCGAATGGGGGAAACGGTCCGACAGCAATTGCGCGATGGCCAGGCCAAGAACGCGGTCGCCGAGAAATTCGAGGCGCTCATTGTCTTCGTTGGGGGTCGAGCCGGGATGTGCGCTGGCATGGGTCAGGGCCAGTTTCAGAAGCGCGGGCGTCTTGAATGTGTGTCCGATACGCTCGGCCAGGAGGCCGACATCTGAGATGCGCCGCTTGCTCACCGTCCTAATTTACCACTTTGAAAATTCGGTCCCAACGGACATCGGTCGGCCAGCGCCAGACTTGCCAGAAGCTGGCATCGTCGTCTATGGAGAAGAAGATCACTTGGGCCTTGCCCACCAGGTTCTCGAAGGGCACGAAACCGACCTCGGACAGAAAACGGCTGTCGGTCGAGTTGTCGCGATTGTCGCCCATCATGAAGAAATGCTCCTCGGGCACTTTGTAGACTTCCGTGTTGTCGCCAACTCCCTCGTTCACGAGGTCCAGGACTGGATAGCTGACGCCATTGGGAAGCGTCTCCATGTAACGAGTGAAGTGGCGGTTGCGTGTGCCCAGGCCCAGCATGACGAAGTCGTCGACCTTCGCCTTGTCCACGGCGTTGCCGTTGATATGCAGCACCCCATGCATCATCTGGATCTCATCGCCAGGAAGGCCAATCACGCGCTTGATGTAATCGGTCTCATTGTCCCGGGGCAGCTTGAAGACCACCACGTCCCCGCGCTGGGGTGCCGCCGCCCAGACCCGGCCCGAGAACAAATTCAGTCCAAAGGGAAAGGAGTAGCGACTGTAGCCATAGCTGTACTTCGAGACGAACAGATAATCGCCGACCAGCAGCGTCGGGATCATCGAGCCCGAAGGAATGTTGAACGGCTGAAACAGAAAGACGCGCACGATCAGCGCGAGAATCAGCGCGTGAATGACGACGCGAACCGTTTCCCAGTTACTTCCCTTTGAAGCCATCTTGTCCGCGTCCACACTCATGCGGCGCTCTCCGTAGGTTGCGCCGCCCGCCAAGCAGGCCGACCCTTTCAGCAAATAGAATTTGAGCCCCTATAGACCCTCGCCCCGTCCTGGGCAAACCAAGGACGCGGACACTGTCGCGATTTTAAGGCGATCGCAGGATCGCCGAGATGATGACGATGGCCTGCGCCGTCGGAAAATCGTCGGTGATGGTGAGGTCAATCCGCACATCGTGCCCGGTCGGGGTCAATTCGTCCAAAATCTGCGCCGCGCCGCCCGTAAGCTCCAGGGTGGGCCGACCGGACGGGAGATTGACGACGCCGAGGTCGTGCCAGAAGACCCCACGGCTAAAGCCGGTGCCGAGTGCCTTCGCGCAGGCTTCCTTGGCGGCAAACCGCTTCGCGTAGGACGCCGCCCGCAGCGCCCGTCGGTCCGACTTGCAACGTTCGGTTTCCGTAAACACCCGAGCCAGGAACCGCTCGCCAAAGCGCTCGATCGTTTTTTCGATCCGGCGGATATCGATGATGTCGTTACCGATCCCGATGATCATGACGCGATGCTGTCTCCTTCACGGAGGCAAACCGCTTGCCGCCCTAGATCCATGGCTGCGCGCATACGCCGAACCGCTTCGCCGAGCCCGATAAAGACGGCCTCGCCGACCAGGAAATGGCCGATATTGAGCTCCACGATCTCCGGGAGCGTCGAAATCTTCCGAGCGGTCGCGTAATTGAGGCCATGGCCTGCATGAACCTCCAGCCCAAGACCATGAGCATAGGCTGCGCCATCGACGATTGCCTGCCACTCCCGCTCGGTATCGGCTTCACGCCCCTCGGCAAAGGCGTCGCACCAACTGCCCGTATGTATCTCGATAGCCGCGGCGCAAAGGTGCGCGGCCGCCTCGATCTGCCGCCGCTCGGCCGCAATGAACAGGGAGACCTCGATACCCGCATCACCAAAGGCCGCGACGACAGGTTCGAGCGTATTGTGTTGCGCGACGACGTCGAGGCCGCCCTCGGTCGTGCGCTCCTCGCGACGTTCGGGCACGAGGCAGGCGGCGGGAGGCTTGGCCTGTAGGGTGATCGCGGTCATCTCGTCGGTCGCCGCCATCTCCATATTGAGCGGGCAGTCGACCTCCGCCAGCAACCGGGCAATGTCGTGATCGCTGATATGCCGGCGGTCTTCACGCAAATGCGCGGTGATGTTGTCGGCGCCGGACTCGGCGGCAAGACGCGCCGCCTGAATCGGGTCGGGGAGCACACCACCACGCGCGTTCCGGAGCGTCGCCACATGATCGATATTGATGCCCAGCCGGATCCTCGGCGCACGCATCACGATTTCCATTTCCATGCCTTTCTCAATGCATACCGACTGCTTCGTCCGGCGGCCGGAGTTCGCGGCGCCGGTGCTGGTAGGCGTTCACCGCCGGCTTCACCAGGACGTAGCTCAGCAGCGCCAGCGCTATGCCGATCGGAATCGAACCGAGCGTCATGGGCTTCAGCAGGGTCCAAATCTGATCCGTCTGAAAGATGCCCTTCGACAGGTCGAGTTCCATTTCGCCGTCGCCCCTGCCCAGCATGAGCGAGCCCACCTCGTAACTGCCGACCCAAAACAGCGGGTACGTCAGCGGATTGCCGACGAATGTTCCAAGGAGCGCCGCTACGATGCTGCCGCCTACAATCCAAGCTACAGCCGCCGACAAGGCCATATGAAATCCGATGAAAGGGGTGCTGGACACGAAAACGCCGACTGCGAAACCTAAGGCGACGGCATGCGGTGTCGCGCTCAAGCGGCGCACGCGATGAACAACGTAGCGGGTCGAACGTCCCCAGCTGCGGCGCGGCCACAAAGACACCCGTAACCGGTTCAGCAAAGTTTCCGCCTCGCGGCGCTTAAACAGCATATCTACCTCGTCGCAGGGCCGGTTGGCTTGCCGCTACCCTGCCTATCGGCGAACGTGCCCTAGCATATTTGGTGGTTTTTTGCGCGTTGTGCCAGTGTCTTGTTGGCCGTCAGTCCTCGGCCCGGGCGGCATCGCTGACGACGTCCTTCGCGCGCAACCTCGTCAGAATTTCATTGAGATGTTGAAGATCCCACACCTCGACGTCGATGAGCATCTCCGTGTAATCGGCTACTTGATTGGTCATTTTGATGTTCTGGATATTGCCGTCGACCTCGCCGATGACCGCGGCGATCTGCGCAAGGCTCCCGGGCTCATTCATTGCCGTTACCGCAATCTTGGCCGGAAAGCGCTGTGGATTGTCCTCGTCGATGTCCCACGTGACATCGATCCAGCGTTCGGGCTCGTCATCGAACTCCTTCAGCGCGCCGGCATGGATGGGATAGATCGTAATACCCTGCCCAGGCGAGAGAATACCCACGATCCGGTCGCCTGGAATCGCGCCGCCATCGGCGAAGCTCACCGGCAGTCCGGTGCGCAGACCGCGAATCGGGATGCCTGCCGGTCCGGCGGGGCCTACCGAGCCTTCTGCCCGCTCCTTCCCTGCAGAGCCCGGCCAGCGGAACTTCAGCCCCATGACCTTGCCGAGCCCGAACCAGCCTTCGTCGCTGCGTTTTACCTCCCGGCGGCGTTTGGGCGGCTCGGCCGAAACTTCCTCGGGGAAGGCGGCGCGGAAGACGTCCTCGGACGCCAACTCGCCACGCCCGACGGCGGTGACCACGTCCTCGGCTGTCTTCTGAGACATGCGCGGGAGGCCCTTGGCAATGGCCTCCTCGTTGAAGGTTTGGCCATGGCGGCGGAACGCCCGATCGAGAATTTCACGCCCGAGCTTCTCATATTGGAGGCGCACGGCGTCCCGCGAGGCGCGCCGGATCGCCGAGCGCGCCTTCCCCGTGACGGCTAGACGTTCCCAGGCCACCGGAGGCGATTGCGCCTCCGAGCAGACGATCTCGACCTCATCGCCATTTCGCAGGGCCGAGGCCAACGGCATAGGGCGGCCGTTGATCTTGGCGCCGACCGCCCTATTGCCCACTTGCGTGTGAACGGCGTAGGCGAAGTCGATGCAGTTGGCCCCGCGTGGCAGTGCGATCAGCCGGCCCTTGGGCGTGAAGCAGAACACTTGGTCGTGGAACAGCTCTAGCTTGGTGTGCTCCAGGAACTCTTCTGGGTTATCGCCTTCGAGCAAGATGCCAACCAGATGCGTCAACCATCTGTAAGCACTCGAATCTTGGGCGGGAACCTTCTTACCGCTTCCGTGGTCTTTATAGAGGGCATGCGCGGCAACGCCATATTCGGCGATCGAGTGCATGTCCTCGGTCCGGATCTGAAGTTCCACGCGCTGGTGGCGCGGCCCGACAATGGTGGTGTGGATCGACTGATAGTCGTTCTGCTTCGGGTTAGAGATGTAGTCCTTGAACCGGCCGGGAACGGTGTGCCAGCTCGTATGCACCACGGCGAGGGCCCGGTAACAGTCGGGAATCTTGGGGACGACGATGCGGAACGCATAGATGTCCGAGAGCTGCTCCAGCGAAATCTGCTTCCGCTCCATCTTGCTCCAGATCGCGTAAGGCTTCTTCTCCCGTCCGGCCACGATGGCCTTCACGCGCGCGGCTTTGAATTTCGACGTCAGCGCGCCCTGGATCTCGTCGATCAGGCCCTGATTGTGCTCCCGCAGCGCCTTCAGGCGCTCGGACACGGTGGTGTAGGCTTCGGGGTTCAGCCAGCGGAAGGACAGGTCCTCGAGCTCCTCGCGCAGCCATTGCATTCCCATACGGCCCGCGAGCGGCGCGTAGATGTCCATCGTCTCTTCGGCGATGGTCTTCCGCTTAGCCGGCTTCATGTGCTCGAGCGTCCGCATATTGTGCAGGCGGTCGGCGAGCTTCACCAGCAGGACTCGGATATCGCTGGAGATCGCGAGCAGGAGTTTGCGGAAATTCTCGGCTTGCTCGGCCTTCTTGGTAACGAGATCGAGCTTCTTGATCTTGGTCAGCCCATCGACCAGCGTGCCGATCTCCGCGCCGAACAGCGTATCGATTTCGGTCCGCGTCGCTTCGGTATCCTCGATGGTGTCGTGGAGAAGCGCCGTGGCGATGGTCGCATCGTCGAGTCGCATCTCAGCTAAGATCGCGGCGACTTCTAAGGGATGTGAGAAATACGGAGCGCCGGACGCCCGCTTCTGATTGCCGTGCGCCTTCATGGCGTAGACATAGGCGCGATTCAGCAGCGCCTCGTTGGCGGTCGGCTGATAGCTTAGAATGCGTTCGACAAGTTCGTATTGGCGGGTCATCTCAGCCCGCCAGAATGGCGCGCAAGGACCTGGCAGCACAAGGCCTTTAGCGAGCCGTTGGACAAATCCAAGCTTGCCGCCTGTCTAAGACCGTACTGTGTGCCGAAAAGTGGCGAGGCCGTCAGCGTCCTGCCTCGCCCGTCGCCACCAAGGGCGCTATCGCGCGCGCGGACCCGCATTGGAACCATCCGAAGGCGCCTGGGTCGCCATGCGGCGCAGAAGCTCTTCTTCGGTCATGCGGTCGATCTGGGAGTCGGTAGCCTGATCGTCCTGACCGAGAACGGGCATACGCGAATCCTGCGACAGGGCCGGAACGGCCTCAGCCTCTGGCTCGTCCACTTCCACGTATTTCTGCATGGAGTGGATGAAGTCTTCCTTGAGGTCGTCCGGCGTGAACTTCTTCTCGGCGATCTCGCGCAAGGATACGACAGGGTTTTTGTCGTTGTCGCGCGGTACGGTGAGCTGAGCCCCGGCCGAAATCGTGCGGGCGCGGTGGCTGGCCAGAAGAACGAGCTCGAAGCGGTTCGGAATCTTGTCGACGCAGTCCTCGACGGTGACGCGAGCCATCTGAAAGTCCTTTTAGAATAGGCTGAATTTAGCCTCTATGTAGGCAAGTCACGCCCCGCTGGCAAGTCGTGTCTCAGGGTTTAGGGTCCGCAGGACCTGCCCTTCCCGCCCTTGCGCGAGCCGGCGCCACAGCGTCCGGGCCGATTTTCGGGTCACCGGATGGCGCCAATCCGGCGCCACATCGAGCAGCGGGCGGAGCACAAACGGCCGGGACGCGATCCAAGGATGCGGCAAAATCAGCGGTCGCCGGCCGGCCCTGGCAAAACGCGGAACCGTGCCCCGCCAGTTCTGTACACGCCCTTTGTAATCCAGGATGTCCAGATCCAGGGTCCGCGGCCCCCAGGGACTTCCGCCCCTGCGCCCCGCCGCCCGTTCGATCTGTTTCAGCCTTCGCAGCAGCGCCTCCGGGGGCATGGCCGTCTCGATCACGGCAACGGTGTTCACGTAAGGAGGCTGCCCGGCGCGGCCCACCGCCGCAGTCTCGTAGAAGTGCGAAACCGCCCTCACCTGGACGCCCTTTTCGTCAAGCTGAGCCAGCGCGCGCTCGATCGTGGCGCTTGGCGCACCCCACCAACCTGTATAGTTTGCACCCACTCCGACCAGTATTTGAGACATTGCGACCAATTGCGGAGCCTCTGTACCAAAACCAAACTAAGCCGTTGTATGCGTTCGGATTCCCGTACCCATAAGTATTTTCATCGCTAGGACCAGAGATGCACTTCTATACAATGGAACGGATTGCTTTGTTTTTTGACGGCGCGAACCTCTACGCCGCTTCGAAGACCCTTTCCTTCGACATCGACTACAAGCGGCTCCTGGCCCTGTTCCGCTCGAGAGGTCAGTTTGCGCGCATTACTACACGGCGCTCGCCGAGGAGCAGGAATATTCCTCAATACGTCCTTAGATCGATTGGCTCGACTAAAGCGGCTACACCATGGTGACCAAGCCGACCGTGGAGTTCGTCGCTGCCACGGGCCGCCGCAAGGTCAAGGGCAACATAGACATCGGAGTTGCGATCGATGCTATGGAACTCGCCGAACATCTCGACCATGTCGCGATCTTTTCCGGCGACGGAGACTTCCGCTCCCTCGTCTAGCCGCTGCAGAATAAGGACAAGCGCGTCAGTTTGATCTCAATGCTCTACACCAACCCGCCGATGGTGGCCTACGAGCTGCGCCGGCAGGCCGATTATTTCATCGACCTGGTAGATCCGCAGCAAGAGATCGGCCGAACGCGCCCCACGCGACAATCGCCAGCGGCCCGGCCCCGAAGCGGCCCCCTACGAGGCTTCGAACCTGGTCGAGACCTAGCCGGAAAGCCTACAACGCCTACCGGGGGAGGTCTCCCTCTGGTCTTTTTACGGTCGAAAGGCTACGCGTGAGATCTCATGCGGTTTTCAGATCGTTCGCCCGACATGCTCTCATTTGAAATACGTGCCGAACCCGAAACGGACTGCGCCTTGTGCGACCGTCTTGTCGCCTTCCGCAAGGACAATGCGACCGCCCATCCGGACTGGTTCAACGGCGCCGTGCCATCGTTCGGCCTGGACACGGCCCGGCTACTGATCGTGGGGCTAGCGCCGGGGCTGAAGGGGGCGAACCGGACCGGCAGACCGTTCTGGGGCGATTTTGCGGGCCATCTTCTCTACCCGACGCTGCTGAAGACCGGTCTCGCGCGGGGCGAGCACGATGTCCTGCGGCCCGAGGCGCTGAGCCTTGTGGACTGCATGATCACCAACGCCGTGCGCTGCGTCCCTCCTCAGAACAAACCGACATCCGGCGAGATCAAACGCTGCCGTCAGTTCCTTGACGGACGAAAGGCAGCGCTCCCGAACCTGCGGGCCTTTCTCGCGATCGGACGGGTGGCCCATGACAGCCTCCTATCGGTTTTCGCGGTCAAGAAAAGGGACTTGCCTTTCGCCCACGGCGCCCGACATCTGCTCCCGGGCGGCCTCGAGCTGTTCGACACGTTCCACTGCTCCCGTCTCAACACTAACACCGGGCGCCTGACGCCCGAAATGTTCGAGCAGGTAGTCGGGGATGCGGCAGCAAGTCTCAGGGATTAAGTTGCTGGGATCGGCCAAGTCAGGCATGCTTTCCTCCTTGGCCCGAGGATCTTTTAGAGGATGCCGGTCTCCGGCAGCGATGCGATGGCAGGGATAGAGATTTCACCGACGAAGGTGGGCTTTGTCATCGTCAAGGCGCGCGAGCTGGGAGCCAAGGTCGGCGCCTGGGACGAAGGCGCGACCTCCGACCATGACGCGGAGTCCATCCTCGAAGACTTTGCGGACGATGCAACCGTTGCCGAGGTGCGCGAGTTCATTCGCGATCTCAATGTGGACGAGCAAGTGAGCCTTGTGGCGCTCGCCTGGATCGGCCGCGGCTCGTTCGCCGCCGACGAACTCAACGATGCGCTCGACACCGCCCGCGCCGAACGTAACAAGCGGACGGCGGAGTATCTGCTGGGCATACCGCTTCTGTCGGATTATCTCGAAGAAGGCCTGTCCGCCTTGGGCTACTCGGTCGAGGACGCCGAAGACGACGCCATGGGCGACTGATCTGGGCGACTTTTGCCCACCCTCACGCCTGCTCTGTTAGCCAGTCAACCACTTCGGCCGCATGCGTCTCGGGATCGCGCACCGGATAGAAGACGTGCTCGGTGCGTCCGTCGAGAACCGCAAACGTGAGTCGTTTCACATAGCTGTCGCCACCTGCTTTGAAGCTAGGCAAACGAAGCGCGCGGGCGAACGCGCCTTCCGCATCACTCAAAATGGGGAATGGGAGTTCCAAACGCAGCGCCATCTCGCGCTGATACGCCGTGGTCTGGTTGCTCAGTCCGAACAGCCGCGTGCCAGTCTGCGAGATAGCCTCAAAGATGTCCCGGAACCCTTCGAGTTCAGGGGTGGAGCCGTGTGCACCAGGCATGTCGTCCCAATCGGGCGGATTGGGAACACCCGGCCGGCCGGTCCAAGGATAGACTGCGACGAGGCTGCGCCCTGATAGCGTTGCCAGAACAATCGCCGATCCGTCCGTCGCCGGAAGCGCAACGAGTGGCAGGCAAATGCCTGGCGTCAAATGGATGGGGGCGCTTCTTTCCAAGACTCTCTCTCCAAGGCTTGGCTCTTCTCGCGAAGGCTTATCCCTTCTCGCGCATGAGCCGGCTCTTCTGGCGGTCCCAATCCCGCTTCTTTTCGGTCTCGCGTTTGTCGTGGACCTTCTTGCCCCGCCCGAGACCGAGCAGCAGCTTGGCAATGCCGCGCGCGTTGAAGTAAAGGCGCAGTGGCACGAGCGCCATGCCCTGCCGCTGGACGGCCTCGAGCAGGCGCGCCATCTCCTTCCTATGCAGGAGAAGCTTGCGGTGCCGCGTGGGCTCGTGACCGAACCGGGCCGCGCCTGGATAGTCGTCGATATGCGCGTTGATCAGATAGAGCTCGCCGTCTTCGTTCGAGGCATAGGACTCGGCAATATTCGCCTTACCGACCCGCAGCGACTTCACCTCCGACCCCGTCAGGATTATGCCGGCCTCGATCGTATCTTCGATCTCGTAGTTGTAACGGGCCCGTCTATTCTCGGCGACGAGCTTCCCGCTCTCGCGTTTCGGCGCCATGCCATTGCCCTTCCGAATTTCTAGACGGGCTTCAGCCCGGCCGCTTCGATGGCCGCGTCGACACGCTTGCGCGTCGCATCGCTGATTGGCGCAAGCGGCAAGCGTGTCTCGCCACCGCAAAGCCCGAGCTTTTCGGCCGCATACTTCACCGGACCCGGGTTGGATTCCACAAACAACGCGTCATGTATCGGCATAAGGCGGTCCTGCAACTCCAGTGCCCGCTTGTAATTTCCGCCAAGGCACGCGAGCTGAAACTCCGAGCAAAGCGCCGGGGCGATATTGGATGCCACCGAGATGCACCCCACCCCGCCATGTGCCATGAACCCGAGCGCCGTGGCGTCCTCGCCGGACAGCTGGATGAACGCGTGGCTCATTGCAGCCCGCTGCTGGCTGACCCGCGCCAGATTGGCGGTGGCATCCTTCACCCCGATAATGTTCTTCAGCCTGAAGAGCCGCGCCATCGTCTCCACGGACATGTCCACTATACTTCGGCCGGGAATGTTGTAGATCACAATCGGGATGTCGGCGGCATCGTTGATGGCCTTGAAGTGGAGGTACAAGCCCTCCTGGGTCGGCTTGTTGTAGTACGGCGTCACCACAAGCGCCCCGTCCGCTCCCGCGGCCTTGGCGTGACGCGTCAACTCGACAGCCTCGGCCGTAGAGTTCGAACCGGTCCCGGCAATCACCGGCACCCGGCCGCGCGCTACCTCAATGCAGAGTTCGATGACACGTCGATGCTCATCGTGATCGAGGGTCGGCGACTCGCCGGTCGTGCCGCATGGCACGAGCCCGTGCGTGCCCTGATCGATCTGCCATTCCACAAATTTGCGGAAAGCATGCTCGTCCACGGAACCGTCCTTGAAGGGCGTGATGAGGGCCGTAATGGAGCCCTGAAACGGCGGCATGGTCACAGCTCAAACTCCTTGGCGCAATCGTAAGCGCGCAGGCGATAGTCTCGTGTTCCTAAGGGTCGGTGGGGCGGGACAATAGGAGGTCGGGATGGACGCGGCAAGCGGGCCAGCAGGCATTTGCGGCTTTAGATCGCGCCCATTCCGGGGACGAAGGCTGAAGCACCGTCCGAGGGAGAGAACGGCGTCCGGTTGAGCACCCTAGCGGGCCCTGTTCGCAGCCGATCTGACCCCTGCTCACCAAACTCAGTCATCTTTCCGCCGAAATCTTTGAGACAGTGTAGTAATTCGTTACACTGAGCGAAGCGTCGTCGTCGCGGCTCCTGTGTTTTTGGGGGACGTACTAATCACTAGACGCGGGTCATAGCCGGAAGCAACCGACGATCATGAAACGCACACACGCGTACAGAATCGCGCTTCTCATGGCCTTTGCTTGGGCCGTTCCTGCTTGCGCCGAGGCCAAGACGGAAACGATACCCCTTCCTGCGCGGAACCCCGAACGGTCTCCTCCGGTTCCAGGCCCCACACTATCCGCCGAAGCGACAGCTGGGAGTTTCTCCACAGGGTCATCCCCTTCGCAGTCCTTGTCGTCGCAGACCACGCCCTCCGGCCAAACGCCGCCCGCAACCGAAGCGACCGCGACCAAGATGCCGAACCAGACGACGGCGACTAAGGGCTCCACGCAAGCTGCCGACACCACCACGATCGCCGCCATTCCGCGCCCGCTCTTGAACACTGAACGTGCCGCCGATGAGCCCGCAAACGGCAACGTGGACGGTGCCTCCGCGGAGGCCGCCGGCGCAGCAGCGGGCGAAGACAAAGCCGATACCGCCGAAAACACCAATAAGGCGGATACGGACAAGGAAGCGGACGCTACAAAATTGGCCGCGGCGCCAGCCTCGTTCATGCCGGATACCGTTCCCACGCCAAACGTTCATCCCCGTCGAGATCCGATGAGCCCGGCGGCGCCCGAGCCCGCTCTCGATTACGGGCAAATCCTCCAGCCCCTGCTTGAGTACAAGCTCAGCAGGGCCGACGAGAGCCGCGTGCGCTTTGTGATGCGCCACAAGGGCACGGTCGACGATACGGCCGCCAAGATCGAAGACCCGGCCGCGCGGGAGTTCGCGTTTTGGTACCGCTACGGCCACACAAAAAGTTCCTACCTCAACGCCGAAGCCGTCGAGGCCTACCGGAAGAGCCATCCGATGTGGCCCGGCCTGAAAAAGCTTCGCGAAAAAGCCGAAGCGTCCCTGTTTCTCACCGATGCCTCTCCAGAGAGAATAACGGCATTCTTTAAAGACTCCGAACCCGAGACGGGCGCCGGACGCGCGGCGCTTGCAGGCGTCTACCTGAAGGAAGGCAACAAGGAGAAAGCCGAAGCCAGTGTCGATGCAGCCTGGCGCGAGGACGACATCGGCCAGGACACCGAGGAGAAGATTCTCAGCAAGTTCAGTAACATGCTGGACGCGGACGATCATCGGGCGCGCGTCGACGTGCTCCTCTACCCGGATAAGTCCAAGGCGTGCGCTGCGGCCTTGCGCGTGGCGAAGCAGCTGCCGGAGGCCGAGCAGAAAAAAGTCAAGGCGCGTGTGGCCGTGGTCAAGCGCGACGGCAATGCGGGCAAGCTACTCAAGGCGCTACCCGACGACGCGGTCAAGAAAGATCTGGGACTGCGCTTCAACAACATT
The DNA here is from genome assembly GCF_049590335.1 of Methyloceanibacter sp. GTDB lineage: Bacteria > Pseudomonadota > Alphaproteobacteria > Rhizobiales > Methyloligellaceae > Methyloceanibacter. The sequence continues at coordinate 5,216 of NZ_JBAWCQ010000082.1, read as the reverse complement.
CAATGGCTGCGCCGCACCAAGGATAAGGAGCAGCGGCTCATTGCCTGGAAGCTTCTGCTCGACGTTCCGCAGGAGCCCGACCTCCTCCTCGATATGAAGGAGTGGTGGATCGAGCGCCGGGTCAACGTCCGGGCGGCCCTGAACGACGGACATCCCCGTACCGCCTATGAGATCGCGGCGAAGCACGGCCTTGCCGCCGAACGGCACCACCTGGCCGACCAGTATGTGGAAGCCGAGTTCCTCGCGGGCTGGGTCTCGCTGCGTTATCTCAACGAACCGCAAACGGCGCTGCGTCATTTTCTATCGATGCGGCGCGGCGCAACCGACTCCCGCGATATTGCGCGCTCCGAGTATTGGCTCGGACGCACGGCCCTTGTACTGGGCGACCGGGGCTCGGCCGCGGTGCACTTCCATGTCGCCGCCAAGTACCCGCAATACTTTTACGGCCAGCTCGGACGCCAGGCGCTGGACCCGCGGCCAGCCCGGCTTGAGGTCACCGCAACCCCGGTACCGACCCAGGAGGATATCGACCGATTCATGGGCCGAGAGGCCGTCCGCGCTCTGGGCGTCGCCCGAGCCATCGGCGTGGGGTGGGTGACGCCGCAGTTCCTGCTGTCCCTCTCCCGCACCCTCGACAATGCGGCCGAGGTCGTGTTGCTGGCCGAATTCGCCAAGTTGGTCGGTCACAAGCAAATGGCCCTGCGCCTGTCGAAGATCGCCTTCAATCGCGACTTGCCCATGGGCGACTACGCCCTGCCCGTGGGTGTCATGCCGTCTTTCAAGAGCCTCGTGGACGAACGGGTAGACCCGGCTCTAGTGCATGCGCTGTCCCGGCAAGAGAGCGAATTCAACGCCGCCGCCCAGAGCCCCGTTGGCGCGAGCGGTCTGATGCAGCTCATGCCCGCGACGGCACGGGGCGTCGCACGCCGTTATAAGGTCAAGTATTCCAAGGCCAAGCTCACGAACCCCGCCTACAATACCCAGCTCGGTGAAGCCTTTCTCAACGATCTGATCACGAACTATGACGGCTCCTATTTCATGGCCCTTGCCGCCTACAATGCCGGTCCCGGACGCGTGAAGGAATGGGTGGGGATATATGGCGATCCGCGCGGGCCCGACGTCGATCCGGTGGACTGGATCGAACGCATTCCGTTTACGGAGACGCGGCGCTACGTGATCAAGATCATGGAGACGCTCCAGCTTTACCGCTCCCGTCTGGCGGGACCGGAAAAAGCTTTGCACCTCGTCCAGGACCTCAACAGGGGCCGTAGGGTCCCAGCCTCGGAAACCGCCTCCGTTCAGCCGGCCTCAGAGGCGCCGAAAACCCCCTAAGGGAGCGGACCGGCGCTTGCGCGGTTGACTTTTCGAGGCTTGATCCGCCATCAATGGACCGAAAGGAAGCGATGCGCGAGCCCGCGCATTGGACGGGTTCTCCTGACGGTGCCCCCCCAAAATCGGCGATGGACAATGCTTGAGCTTCAGAGCAAGCCTTGGCGCGACATATTCTATGAGTCGTCCGACGACCTGACGCTCTATGCGCGCCACTACACAGCCCCGGACGAGCGATATCGCAGCGTCATTTGCTTGGCGGGACTGACCCGCAGTTCCCGCGACTTCCATGCGCTTGCCACCTATCTTTCGACGCATCCTGAAACCCCCCGGAACGTTTACTGCATCGACTATCGTGGCCGCGGCCGCTCGCAGTTCGATCCGAACTGGCGCAACTACATACCCACTGTGGAGCTGGCCGATGTGCTGGACTTCTTGACCATTCAGGGGCTGCACCAGGTTGGACTCGTCGGGACGTCGCGGGGCGGCATCATCACGATGTTGATGGCGGCCGCGCGGCCGACGGCGATGGGACCCATTGTGCTCAACGATATCGGCCCCGTGATCGAGACAAGAGGGCTTGCCCGCATCGTCAACTATGCCCGGCGGATGCCCTCGCCCAGGACATGGGCTGACGCCATGCAGATCATGCGGGAGATCAACGAGCGAGGATTTCCCGACTTCACCGATGCCCAGTGGGATCAGATGGCGCGCAGCGTTTTCGAGGAGCGCAAAGGCCGGCTCGTGCTTTCCTACGATCGAAAGCTTGCGAAGGCGATCGGCACGATCGACCTCAGCCGCCCCTTTCCCGCTCTCTGGCCAGAGTTTATCGCCCTAAGCAAGATGCCGACCTTCGTCATTCGCGGCGAGCACTCCGACATTCTCAGCGCCGAGACGCTGAACGAGATGGTAGAGCGGCATCCGAACTTACGCACCATGACCATTCCCCACCAAGGGCACGCGCCGACGCTTGCGGAGCCGGACCAGGTCAGCGCCATTGCCTCGTTTTTTGCGGTGAACGACTAGATCCGGGCAAGAAGCCCGCACTCAGCGCAAGCTATCTCAGCGTTCGGTCCTGAGCGGTATAAGCGGCGGCAGTGCACCGCTTCGCCATCTCCTGCTGTCCTCAGGGATCGGCTTGATGCGCGGAACGACGGTCGCCGCCAAATCTGGGGACGGCATGGCCCGGGGCGCGAAGTTCAGCGGCGCGGCCGCTTTCTTCCACTTGATGCTTTCCGATGTCGAGAAGCGCTCCGGCAGATCCCGCCGGAGCTGGTAGGCCACGGCAACGGCTGTACCCTCATCGGGCGCGACGCCTTCGATGCTCACCGAGACACCCGTCAGTGCGACCTTACCGGTCTCGAGCCGCGATAGCGCCCGCAAGGCCGCGGCAACGGCCTCGTCCCAATCCGTCGGCGCGCCCGAGGCGACCTCTAACCGGTCGTCCAGTCCCGGCCGCGCGAAGAGCTGCCGGGACAAGTCGCGTACGGTCTTGTGCGCATTCTCGCTCGGGACGCTTCCCGCTAGGCTCAACGAGTTCGGACCGAGATCAGCCTGGAACATAAATGGATCCGCGACGGGCGGGCGAACGCCATCGGCCTTTAGAGTCAGACCGGCGGGCAAGGTTCCAGCCAGAGCCTTTTTGATGTTCCCGTACTCTTCGGCATTCAGTGCCTGACCGGTCACGGTCAAACCACCGTCCGTCAGGCGCACCTTGCCCTTCGTCATTTGCGCAAGCTGCTGAAGACCGAAGCTCACCGCCGCCAGCCATTGCTCGCGCGGCAGGCCTGTTTCGACGACTTCTACTTTTTCTTCGACAGTGAGGTCGGGAAAGTGCGCTTTGACCATGCCGAGCGCGGTCTGCCTATCCTCCTCCGACGGCACGGCGCCGCGCAGCGTGATCCGGGACTCATTCCGATTGGCGGACCAGACATAGTCCGGCGAGTTGGTGTCACCACTTGCCTTTTTCGCCGTATCGTCCGCCGTCCAACCTTGCTGCTTTTGCGCGCCGTCAGCACGAGCTGCAGGACGGGCACGCTTTCCTACGGTGCCTTCTTCCTGCGCGGCATCAGAGGCCGCAAATGTCGTTGTATCCGGGAGAACAAAGGTGAGAACCAACGCAATCAGCACAAACAAGCCAAACAGCCTCGTCCCGCACCGAGATGCGTTGCGATGGCTTGTTGGACGCACTCGACTCGATCGGTCCATCACTCGCTTCGTGTCCCCATCATCGCCACTGGCAGTTCGACGGGCCTCGCTGCACAGCTTCCAGAGCCCAGCGCGCTACGCCATTGATACAGAAAGGTGTACCGTCTCCCGGATCGTGGCCGGCACCCTGCTCGACCTCAGATTCGGTTGAAAACGAAATATAGGCGATGCCGGTACGGAGTTCCAGAGCGCTCTTTCTGTACACGATTCCCCGAGCAAGAATAAAGCACCCTAGCAACTGGGGTGTTTTGTATTTGCTTCGATTGAACACTACACCTGCACGACTACTGCAAGTGTTGCGCAAGACCGATTATGCCGATCGCGATCAGGTAGATCGCGACGACGTAGTTGAGAGTTCTGGGCATAAGCAGAATGAGAACGCCCGCGACGAGTGCAATCAACGGATTCAGTAGTGCAGGATCCATGGCTCTTGGTTTTACCTCCCCCAAGTTAAGCGCGATGGCGCGCAACGTCCGATGAGGCGCAGCATATTCGATCCACCCCGGATTGTCCCCGCCCGAAAGTCTCGAGGCGACCAAGACCCGAAACAATCTCACTCAGGCCCGTCGCCCCGCAACGCTATCAGTCGTCAGTCCGCACCAAGTTCGGTCTTCGCGGTCCGCTGGCCGCCGTGTCGCTCGATCGCCGCGTTGACCTCCGCCCCGAGCAACACGATGTAGAACGACATGTAGAGCCAAAAGAGCAGGATAATGACGGCGCCGAGCGATCCGTACATCCTGTCGTAGTCGGCGAAGTTCGACACGTAGTACGAGAAGCCCAACGAGGCGAGCAGCCAAACCAGTGTCGCGAAGACCGAGCCGGGCGTGATCCAGCGCCATTCGGGGTCCTCCCGGCTGGGGCCAAAACGGTAGATCAGCGCCAGCAGGAACAGCGTCAACAAGAAGAACACGGGCCACCGCAGATACGTGACGACGGTTTGGAAGGCTTGTGGGTGCCCAGTATCGTCGAACAGGATTGGCACGGAGACAATGGCGAACAGCATAGCCGCGACGCCGACGATCCCGATAAAGGTGTAGCCGACGGCAGCGAGATAGAAGTGCACAAAGCCACGCCGCTCCGGCTGGCCATAGGCAATATTCAGCGCCGAGAACATAGCCTGCGTGGCATGGTTCGCGCTCCACAGTGCGACTAGCAGCCCGGCCACGAACCCCCAACCGAGTGCCTGGCCGGACGTCGCAGCAATCCGCTTAATCTGATCGAGCAAGATCGTATAGGCCTGAGGCGGCAGCACTGTACTGAACACATCGAACTGGCGTTCCACATTCTCAGGGTTGGCGGTGAGGCCATAGAGCGAAATCGACGCCGTCAACGCGGGAAAGATCGCGAAGAGCGCGTAATAGGCGCAGCCAGCCGACACCACGGACAGATGATCCCGCCCAGTCCGCAGCCCGACGTCTTTCAAGACCGCCCAGAACTTATTCAGCGGACCGGGGTGCTTAGCTACGACCGGCGGCTGGCGCGCGCCGGCGCCCGGCTCTGCGGTGTTTTCCTCGGCTTGGTCGGACTTGCGGTTCATGACGTCATGAAGGAATGTGTGCCTCCTGAATCGCAAAGAGACCGTGCTTCGGCGGCGAGCGCAAGAAGCGGCGCGATGCGAAGCAGCGATTTTCCGGAGGGGTGGCCGAGTGGTTGAAGGCACCGGTCTTGAAAACCGGCAG
>NZ_JBAWCQ010000081.1:0-3717 GCF_049590335.1 Methyloceanibacter sp. | reverse complement strand
GTCCGCGCCCGAAAGGAATGATGCAAAACGTGCAGCGGTGATCGCAGCCATTCTGGATCTGCACATAGGCGCGGGCACGATTGCCGAAACCCTCGATCAGGTGCCCCGCGGTCTCCGTGACCGACATGATGTCGTTTACGGAAACTCTCTCGGTCTCGCCCGTGCCAAATCCATGTGCACCAAGCCCAGGATTGCCGAGCGCTTGGAAGGTAGGCGCCTCGAGCTTCTCCTGGTTGCCGACGACGCGGTCCACTTCGTCCATGCCGGCAAACTGATCTGGGTCAATCTGGGCCGCGCAACCGGTCACCACGATCTTCGCTCCCGGACGCTCCCGCCGCGCCTTGCGGATCGCCTGGCGCGCCTGGCGCACCGCTTCGCCCGTCACCGCGCACGTGTTGACAATCACCGCGTCGGCAACGCCGGCGGTTTGCGCATGTTGGCGCATGACTTCGGACTCGTACGCATTGAGCCTGCAGCCAAAGGTTATGATTTCCAGATCGGACATTTTCCGGGTTCTAACAGAATTCAAAGTGTGTGTCAGACACCTTGCGCTTCGCCCGTATCGAACACCTCTCCTGGGAGCGTGCCTTCGAAGTCGAGCGCGTACGGGCCGGTCATCAAAACGTGACCGTCATCCTCGCGCCATTCGATCGCCAGGTCGCCGCCCGGCAGAGTCACCGTGACCTTGCGGTCCGTCAAGCCGCGCCGGACAGCCGCGACCGCCGAGGCGCAGGCCGCCGTCCCACAGGCGCGGGTGAGTCCGACGCCCCGTTCCCAGGTCCGCAAGAGGAGATGCGCAGGGCTCAAGACTTGCGCGATCGAGATATTGGCGCGCTCGGGAAAGAGCGGATGGCGCTCCAGCATGGACCCGATCAGGTCGAGTTTGATCACGTCCACATCTTCGACAAAAAAGATCGCGTGAGGATTACCCATGCTGACCACGCCCGGCGAGTGCATCACCGGTGCGTCGATGGGGCCAGCCTGAAGCTCGATGCCGCTGGTATCGTGGAATTCCTCGGCGAGCGGAATCTCGTCCCAGCGAAGCCGCGGCTCGCCCATGTCGATGGTAACAGCGCCGTCCGCGCCGGCATACGCCCCAAGCACCTGGTCTTTGGTTTCTATGGTGACGGTAGGCCGTCCCAGCTCGGTCGCGACGACCGCTGCCACGCAGCGGGCCGCATTGCCGCATGCAGCCACCTCGCCGCCATCAGCGTTCCAGATGCGCATGAACACATCCGCCTCCGAGGACGGATCGAGCGCGATCAACTGATCGCAGCCGATCCCCGTCGCACGGTCGGCGATGGCGCGCACCGTATCGATGGGCAAAGCAAGGCCGTCTGTGCGGCGATCGATCACGACAAAGTCGTTCCCGAGGCCGTTCATCTTGCGGAAGCTGTGGCTGGTCGCGTCCATCGTCTCGAATCCAAAATCCCGGGTCTTTCTATAACGCCGCTTGCGCCATTGCCGCTAGGGCTTGGCGGCTAGACCCGCTCAATAGGCCGCACTGCCACGAACGCGACCATGGCGATGGCTGCAAATCCCGCACCCGCCAGGAACGTCGCTTCGGGCGACACCACCTCCCACAGCACCCCGGCGATCAGGCTCGCTATTAGCGTCGAGGCCCCGACCGTGAGGCCGAAGATACCGAACGCCGTCCCGCGAACCTCCGCAGGCGCCGCATGTGCCACGAGCGCCGACAAGACACCCTGTGTCAGTCCCAAATGGAGACCCCAAAGACCGATGGCAAGGAAGATGGCGACAAGACCCGAGCCGAACGCCAGCAGCAGATCGGCGGCGATCAGCGTGCCGAGCCCCGCGACGAGCAGCGGCCGCGCGCCGAAGTGATCCTGCAAACGGCCCGCCGGATAGGCCGTGACGGCAAAGACGATACTCATTACCGCGATGACCGCCGGCGCTAGCGCCAAGGGCAGGCCCGCACCGTAGGCGCGGATGACCAGAAACGCTTCGCTGAAACGGGCCAGCGTGAATACGGCGCCCGCGCCCACGACCAGCCAATAGAACCGGCCAAGGCCGCCGAGCTGGCGAAACTTGATGGGCACGCGTCTTGGTGCGGCGGCCAATGCATCCCTGGGGCCTGGATCCCGGACGAAGACCAAAAGGATAACCACCGAGATCACCGCCGGAATAACCGCAAACCACAACACGGTGCGAATATCGTCATTGAAGGCCGCCATGAGCCCTATCGCCGCCAGCGGCCCGATCGTCGCACCGACCGTGTCGAGCGACTGCCGTAGGCCGAAGGCCGCGCCGCGCCGCGCCGGCGGGGTGACATCGGCGACCAGTGCATCGCGTGGCGCCCCGCGAATTCCCTTGCCGATGCGATCCAACAGCCGCGCGAAGGCCACGAGCACGACCGAGCCGGCCAAGGGAAAGAGCGGCTTGGTCACGGCCGCCAGGCCATAACCCACGACCGCAAGCGCCTTGCGCCGCTGGAGCGTATCGGACAGCCAGCCCGAGAAGACCTTCACGGTCTGCGCCGCGGCCTCGGCGACCCCCTCGACCAGTCCGAGAACGACGGCGCTTGCACCCAGATTCACCACTAGAAACAGGGGCAGCAGGCCATGGATCAGCTCCGAGGACACATCCATGAACAGCGATGTGAAGCCGAGCGCCCAGACGGTCGGCGGAAGCGCCTTGCGGCGTCTCGTTGTTGCGCGCACCGGACCTTAGCCTCCTCGAAACCACGCGGGCTCTTCACGCGTTGCGGTGAGGGCACTTCTATGGCGTTGTGTCGGTCCGCGCACGCTCTTTTCAGACAACGGAGGCTCCGAATGATCGCCGTCCCGCAACACGATCCCGTCCATGCGCTGGTACCCCACACGCTGGAGGAACCGATACTCGGTGCGCAGACCGGCCCCATCGCCGGGCTCAGTTTCATGGCGAAGGACCTCTTTGCCATCGAGGGTCGCAAGACCGGCAACGGCAACCCGGAATCCTATGCGGCCGCTGCCCCGGCGGCGCGGACGGCGCCTGTCATCGTTGAATTGCTTGGCGCAGGCGCTTCGCTGACAGGCATCACCATTTGCGATGAGTTCTTCTATAGCGTGCTCGGGACCAACGCCCATTACGGGCAACCGGTCAATCCGCGCGCCGGGCGCTTCGTGACTGGCGGCTCGTCTTGCGGTTCGGCGGCGGCCACAGCCGCACAGATGTGCGATTTCGCGCTGGGCTCGGACACGGGCGGTTCGATCCGCGTCCCGGCCTCATTTTGCGGGCTGTATGGCCTTCGTCCCAGCCATGGCCGTATCGACACGACCGGTGTGACGCCGATGGCGCCGAGTTTCGACACGGTGGGCATTCTCGCCCAGGATGCGGCTCTGTTCCACATGGTCGGCCACACATTGCTTCATGGAGACAGCCACAACGTCCAGATCGAACGGCTCATTCTAGCAACGGACATTGTCTCTTATTGCGAAGCCAGCGTTGACCAGCTGGTGTGGGACACGCTCGAGGTGCTATCGCCCGCCCTGCCCGAAGTGGAACACACGAAGATCGCCGGAGAGGACATCGTCGCCTGGCGCACGGCCTTCGCCTCGATTCAGGGGTTCGAGCTTCAGTCGACGCTGCTCCCCTTCGTGAAGGAGCACAACGTGGAACTCGGGCCTGGGATCAAGGAGCGCTTCGAGATCGCAGCCGGGGTGACCCCCGAGGCCGCGGAAGATGCGCGGACCCTCCGGCGCGTCGTGACGGCCCATC
>NZ_JBAWCQ010000080.1:0-6028 GCF_049590335.1 Methyloceanibacter sp. | reverse complement strand
ACCGCATGCTGTTCTCGAGCGAAGGCACGCTCAAGGAACGACTGGAGGACGTAGAGGCCATGTTCTCGAGCAACGAACTCGCACGGCAGATCATCGACTTCATCAAGAGCGATTCAGATCGATCCTTTTGCGTCCCGAACAATGTCGCAACGCCAACCCGCTGATAGTAAGCCGTTCGACGCGCTCAGAACCGCAAAGGTGATGGGACCGCTCGGCATCATTGCCGGGCGTGGCTCCTTGCCTGTGTTCATCGCGGATGCGGCCGCCGCAGGCAACGTCCCCGTCCATATCATCGGCATCCGAGGAGAGGCCAACGACGAAATCGAACGCTTTCCCCATACTTGGATCAGATGGGGTGAGATCGGAAAAATTTTCGGTGCCTTGGAGAAAAATGGCTGCAAAGACCTCGTCATCATCGGCGGCGTGAGCCGGCCGGATTTCAAGAATATCCGGGTCGACGTCGGGGCCTTCAAGGCGTTGCCGTTTCTCTTAAGCCTGCGCAAGGGCGGAGACGACCATGTCCTGTCTCGGGTTGTGCGCTTCTTCGAGCAGAGGGGATACCGGGTGCATGGCGCCGGCGATGTCCTGCCGGAACTTCTGATACCCGAAGGGACTCTGACGCAGCGCGCACCGTCGGCGGACGACGAGACGGACATGGCGCTCGCATTCAAGGTCGTTCGCGCCCTTGGCCAGCTCGACATCGGCCAGGCTGCCATGGTCGCCAGCGGCCACGTCCTGGCGGTGGAGGCGGCCGAAGGCACTGACGCGATGCTCGACCGCTGCGCGGAACTCAAGCGGCGGGGCCGTAGCCACGGGACCGCTTCAGGCGTGCTTGTAAAGGCGCCGAAGCCCGGCCAAGAGGAGCGGGTGGATATGCCCACCATCGGACCGGAGACGATCATCAGGGCCGCGGAGGCGGGGCTATCAGGCATTGCCGTCGCCGCGCAGCACGTGTTGATCGCCGAATGCAAACGCACGATCGATACCGCTAACGAACGGAAGCTCTTTCTCTATGGGACACCTTGGGCTGAGCAAGAGCCTGGGAACGCGGGAGAAACTGGGAATAAGCTGGACGCGTAGGGTCACGCGACCGCTGCTGAGCGATCGCTCCTGTTAGCGATCGCTCATCGGCACGAACGAACGCTCCGTGGCGCCCGTGTAGAGCTGACGCGGACGCCCGATACGCTGGGACGGATCCTCGATCATCTCTTTCCACTGCGCGATCCAACCGACCGTGCGTGCAAGTGCAAACAACACCGTGAACATATCAGTTGGAAAGCCGAGCGCCTTCAACGTGATACCGGAATAGAAGTCGATGTTCGGATAGAGCTTCTTCTCCACGAAGTACTCGTCCGACAGGGCGATCTTCTCAAGCTCCATCGCCACTTTCAGGATCGGGTCGTCCTTCAGGCCGACCGCGGCAAGCACCTCGTGACAGGTCTTCTGCATGATCTTGGCCCGCGGATCATAATTCTTGTAGACGCGGTGCCCAAAGCCCATCAGCCGGAACGGATCGTCCTTGTCCTTCGCCCGCCGCACATATTCGGGGATGCGATCGACCGAGCCGATTTCCTGCAGCATCATGAGTGCCGCTTCGTTGGCGCCGCCATGCGCCGGGCCCCACAGACACGCAATACCGGCGGAGATACAAGCAAATGGATTTGCGCCCGACGAGCCTGCGAGCCGCACTGTCGATGTGGAGGCGTTCTGCTCGTGATCGGCATGCAGGATGAAAATGCGGCGCATGGCCCGGGTTAGAACCGGATCGACCTGATATTCCTCGCACGGCACCGCGAAGCACATGCGCATGAAGTTGGCCGAGTAGTCGAGATCGTTTTTCGGGTACACGAACGGCTGGCCGCTGGAATATTTGTAGGCCATAGCCGCGATGGTCGGCATCTTGGCAATCATGCGGATGCTGGCCATTTCGCGCTGCCACGGATCCCGGATGTCGATGGAGTCGTGGTAGAAGGCCGACAGCGCGCCAACGACACCCACCATGATCGCCATTGGGTGCGCGTCACGGCGGAAGCCGGAGAAGAACCGGTTCATCTGCTCATGCAGCATCGTGTGGCGCGTGATGCGGAGCGTGAACGCATCGTACTGCTCCTTGGTGGGCAACTCGCCATTGAGCAGCAGATAGGCGGTCTCTAAAAAGGTTGTATTCTCTGCGAGTTCGTCGATCGGGTAGCCCCGGTAGAGCAAGATTCCTTCGTCGCCATCGATATAGGTGATCTTGGATTCGCAGCTTGCGGTCGACGTAAATCCGGGATCATAGGTGAAGCATCCCGTGCGGCCGTAGAGCGACGTGATGTCGATGACATCCGGTCCGATCGTGCCGGAGCGCACGGGCATATTATGCTCGCTGCCGCGGAGCGTAACAGTCGCTTCGTCCACATCGTTCGAGCCAAGCTCTTCTGCGATACTCATCTCAAAACCTCCTGGACATTGCCGGGACAGCGGACACAACGCTCAATCGACCTACCAAACTGTCTATAACGCCGCATGTCAGCCGCACTCATTTTGCATTGCCGCATTTTCGCGTTGAATTCATCGCAGCGCAACATAACATGCTGCTTAAATATTACGCATTTTCAGGGCGACCCGTTTGATCGGCAATCCGGCCCAGCGCCTCTTCACGCCCCAGAACCTCAAGCACATCAAAGATACCCGGAGATGTCGAGCGCCCCGTCATCGCCGCGCGAAGCGGCTGTGCGACCTTACCAAGCTTCCGGCCGGTCCGGTCGGCGAAGCTGCGCACACATGCCTCCAACCCCGAGGCCGACCAAGGCTCCACGGAGACCAAGTCCGGCAGCAGCGCGGCCAGCGTCTCCCGGCCACCGCCACCGAGGAGCTTGGTGGCTTTTTCGTCAGGCGTCAGGGGGCGCTCGACAAACAGATATTCGGCACCCTCTAAGAGATCGACCAGCGTTTTCGCGCGCTCCTTCAAGCCTGGCATGGCGCGCTCAAGCTTGGCCCAGCCGTCGTTGCCGATGTGCGCGAGAATGTCATCCGCATTGCTAAGATAGGGCAGGAGCGCCTTCAAATGACTCACGATCTCCGCATCTGGCAGGGTGCGTAGGTAATGGCCGTTGAGGCTCTCGAGTTTCGTTAAATCGAATCGAGCGGCCGAGCGGCCGATGGCCTCGAGATTGAACCAGTCGATCATCTCCTCGGTGGAGATGACCTCCGCGTCTCCGTGACTCCAGCCCAGCCGTACCAAATAGTTCCGCAAGGCGACGGGCAAATAGCCCATCTCCCGGTAGGCCTCGACGCCGAGGGCCCCGTGACGTTTCGACAGCTTCGCGCCGTCGGGCCCGTGAATCAGCGGGACATGGGCGTAGCTGGGCGTGTCCCAGCCGAGCGCACGAAAGAGCTGCTTCTGCCGCGCCGCATTGGTCAGATGGTCGTCACCGCGAACCACATGCGTGATGCCCATGTCATGATCGTCCACCACCACAGAAAGCATATAGGTCGGAGAACCATCACTCCGCAGAAGAACGAAATCGTCCAGATCCTTGTTGGCGAAGGTGACGCGTCCCTGAACTTCGTCCTCGATGATGGTCTCGCCCCCGCGGGGGGCTTTGAAGCGGATTGCAGGCGCGATCCCGGCCGGAGCCAGGGCCGGGTCCTTGTCGCGCCAAGTACCGTCGTAGCCCGGGGGCCCACCCTCGGCGCGGGCCTTCTTGCGCATGGCCTGAAGCTCTTCCGGGCTCGCGTAGCAACGATAAGCATTGCCCTCAGCCAGAAGCTGATCCGCCACCTCCCGGTGGCGGTCCGCGCGGGCATATTGATAGACAGGCTCGCCGTCCCAATCGAGCTCCAGCCAGCCCAGCCCGTCCAGAATGGCCTCGATCGCCGCATCCGAGGATCGCGCCCGATCGGTGTCCTCGATCCGCAGCAGCATCTTGCCACCATGGGCCTTGGCGAACAGCCAGTTGAATAAGGCGGTACGCGCGCCGCCAATGTGAAGGAAGCCCGTCGGAGACGGGGCAAATCGCGTGATAACGGTCTCGGTCATCGGTTAGGTCTTGAACCGGAAGGGTATGTTGAGATGAAGCAGGAAAACGTTCGGGGGTGTATGTAGCATAAGGCCGCGACACGGTTAAGGGCAGGGCGGGGGAGCCATGGCGGGTAAGGGCGAAGACGGAATAAGCGGCGATTGGCCTCCAATCGCGGTACCGGGCCCACGCCGCAACAAGGCTCAAGTTCTAGCCGCCAAGACGCAAGTAGCGACGAGACCGGCAACGGCAGAGACCGACAAGACGGGAAAGGGGCTCAGTAGCGGCGAATGAGGCCGACCAGGCGCCCCTGGACCCGAACCCTGTCGGGTCCGAAAATCCGCGTCTCATAGGCTGGGTTGGCCGCCTCCAACGCAATGGAAGCGCCCCGGCGCCGTAAGCGCTTCAGCGTGGCCTCTTCTTCGTCCACAAGGGCCACGATAATGTCGCCATTGCTGGCATCCTCACACTTGCGGACAATGATCGTGTCCCCTTCCAAAATCCCGGCATCGATCATCGAATCACCCTTCACCTCAAGCGCGTAATGCTCACCCTTGGCCAGAAGCTCGGGTGGCACGTCGATCGTATCCAGCTTGGTCTGAATGGCTTCGGCGGGAACGCCGGCGGCGATCCGGCCCATGATAGGCAGGGCAATGGTCTGCCCATCGGCAGACGGAGCCGGTGCCGACGTCCGTCCCAGACTGCCCTCGATAACACTCGGAGAAAACCCGCGCCCACGCGCCGCGACACTTTGTGGAACAGATTCGGGAAGTTTGATGATCTCCATAGCCCTGGCCCGATGGGGCAGGCGGCGCACGAAGCCGCGCTCCTCCAGGGCCGTGATGAGACGATGAATGCCCGACTTCGACCGGAGATCCAGGGCCTCCTTCATCTCATCGAACGAAGGCGGAACGCCTGACTCTTTCAACCGCTCATGAATGAACATGAGAAGCTCTTTTTGCTTCGGTGTGAGCATTTGGCCCCCTTCTTGTGCGGCTCGAACTAAACAATAACCAACCGGGCCTAAGCAAATTCCGGCCAGGGCTTATCTTCGTATTGTACAAATCGTGAACAGTATAGATGTTCTGTTTGTGTTCCGCAAGCAGAACCGCATAGTTGCAGGGTAGGACGGCTTTTTTGGACGCCTTTTGTTCGGCCGATTCGGGTTGCCGAGCCGTTAACTAGCCCGCTAGCGGCAGAACGAGAATTTTTGCTCCGGCTGGAAGAGCTGGGGCGCGGCGTGGCTGGACGATTAGGCAGTCCGCATGCGCCAAGGCCGCCATCAGCGACGAATCCTGGGAGGACAGGACACGAACATGGCGCGTTCCATCGTCGGCGAAGGTCGATGACGCGCGCTGATAGTTCTGGCGCGGCCCGTTCTCCGGCAGCGCAGAAGAAAGGATTGCCGGCTGCGGGACAACGGCGGCGTTCATACCAAGCAGCCGGCGGAGCAGGGGAAGCAAGAATACCACGGAACAGATGAACGCCGAGACGGGGTTTCCCGGAAGGCCAAGGACACGCGTCGAGCCGAGCATTCCGGCAAAAACAGGCTTACCGGGCCGCATGGCCACCTTGGCGAAACTGAGTTGCAGCCCAGCTCGGGCAAGCGCGCCCATGACGAGGTCGCGTTCGCCGACCGATGCGCCGCCGATCGTAACAAGAACATCGGCATCGGCTGCCCGCGCGATGGCGTCTGCTAGGTCGCGCTCGTCATCGCGCGCGATCCCTATGGAGACGGGCTCGCCCCCCTCGGCATCCACGAAAGCACCGAGGCCATAGCTGACGGACGCTACGATCTCATCCGCGCCGAGCACGCTCCCCGGGGGCACGATCTCGTCGCCTGTCGACAGAATGGCGACCCGCGGCTTCCTGCGCACCGGTAGTTCCGCGCAATTCATCGCCGCGGCAAGCATCACTGTCCGCGCGCCGAACCGGGTCCCCCGCCGCAATAGGACATCGCCTTCCATGAAGTCCTGACCGCGCGGCCGGATATGCTGCCCCTGCGCGGCGGCATTGACCAAGACGCT
>NZ_JBAWCQ010000079.1:0-45033 GCF_049590335.1 Methyloceanibacter sp. | reverse complement strand
GGTGGGGCTGCTGTTGCCGCTGGGGCTGCAGCCGGGGGTGTAGCCGCTGCCGGTGGTGGGGCTGCTGTTGCCGCTGGGGCTGCAGCCGGGGGTGTAGCCGCTGCCGGCGGCGGCGCGGCATCCTGGTCCGCAGGCTGCGCCTGCCAGACGTGACTACATTTTGCGCAACGTACCTTTCGGCCTTCGGGTGGGAAGGCCGCCTTGATTTGGTACCGGGTTCCGCACGCCGGACAAATAATTAGTGTCGCCATTTTGATTGCCGCAATCGCCCACTACACCGTGAATATGTGGGACGCCCCATTCGGTTACGCTCTAGCATTGATACAGGACGGAGAGTTCAGCATAAAGTGCCAGTATTCGGCAATGTTAAGAGGCGCAAGGAAGTCGGGTGATCCGCTTTGACAATGTCGGGCTGCGATATGGCTCAGGTCCGGAAATCTTGCGCGATGTCACTTTTCACGTGCACCCAGGCTCCTTTCACTTCCTGACAGGACCATCTGGTGCCGGGAAGACATCATTATTGCGTCTTCTTTTTATGTCGCTACGTCCTAGCCGAGGGTTAATTTTCGTCTTTGGTGAGAATTTAGCTGATTTGGCGCCCGCGGGACGGGCAGCCCTCAGGCGCCGAATCGGCATTGTTTTTCAGGATTTTCGGCTGTTGGACCACCTCACCACCTGGGAAAACGTGGCACTGCCCTTGCGCGTTATGGGCCGGAACGAGAGCGATTATGCCGACGACGTGACCGATCTGCTGCATTGGGTCGGCCTCGGAAATCGCATCCACGCCTATCCCGAGACCCTCTCAGGGGGCGAAAAACAGCGCGCGGCGATTGCCCGGGCCGTTATTGGCCGCCCCGAACTGCTCCTGGCCGATGAGCCCACGGGCAATGTGGATCCGGCAATGGGCGATCGCTTGCTGCGTCTCTTCGTCGAACTCAATCGGCTGGGCACGTCTGTCATTATCGCCACCCACGACTATGGGTTGATGGAACAGCTTGAGGCACCGCGACTCATGCTCCAAGAGGGGCAGCTCCAGGTCGGCGCGCCCCAAATCACCGCCCGGTAGGTAAAAGCAACGTGACGTTCCTCAGCGATATCAAGGACTATCCCTGGACCAGCCTGCTCGCCGGCGTTCTGCCGGCCCGGCTCGCCGCGCGCCTGCCAAAAAGCTTCCAGGCGCCCTCCTCGCAGATCGTCCCGCCCGCGTCCGTCGCCGGCCGGGCCCTGACGATCGTGATCGCCATCATGACATTCCTGGCCTGCCTGACCGCCGGCGGCGTCTACATGGTGCATCAGTCCGCCAGCGCGTGGGTCGACGATATCGCCAGCGAGGTCACGATCGAGCTAAATCCCCTGGAAACCGCGGACATCGAGAAAAAGATGACCCTGGTGGCCCTGTTCCTAGCAAAGCAACCCGGCGTGGCCCGCGTGAAACCCATGAGTGCGGACGATTCGGCCAAGCTTCTCGAGCCGTGGCTTGGCTCAACCGCCGCTCTTTCGGCGCTGCCGGTGCCACGCCTGATCGCGGTGGAGATCGACCGGTCGGAACCGCCCGATATCGAATCCATCCAAAACGCGCTCACGGAGAACTTCGAAGGGGTCACGCTCGACGATCACAGACGCTGGCAATCCGAAATCAAGCTCATCACGCGATCGACCGCACTCGGCGGCATCGCGGTCCTGGCGCTCGTCGCCGCAGCAACCATCGCCGTCATAGTCTCGGCCACGCGGAGCGCCATGGCCACAAATCGCGAGATCATCGAGGTGCTGCACTTTGTCGGTGCGAGCGACCGCTTCATATCGCGCGAGTTTGAGCAGCACTTTCTTGGTCTTGGCGTCAGGGCTGGCCTGGTCGGCGCCATCGCGGCGGCCGTTACCTTTATGCTAATGCCCTTCCTGCTGTCGCTCCTCGGCGGCGGGTCTGTCACGGAAGCGGAAACCCGCCGTCTGTTAGGAAATGGCGAACTCGATCTCGGCGGCTATTTTCTTCTGGCGCTGACGGTCGTGGTGGTCGCTGCGCTCTGCATGGTCACCTCCCGGCTTGGGGTCTTTCGCGTACTGAAAACCCATGCTTGAACGCAAGTGAGTGTGTTAGCTCCTATTGGGTTGGCCCGGTCGGTAAAGTGCATAGGCTGCGCGACGCAAGGTGTCCGGAGTATTTCTTGAACAAGAGTATCGACATAGACGGTGACGAGAACGCGGAGGACCGCACGAAGCACTTCCATCGCTTCCGCGGCCCAATTGGCTTCGTCCGCCTCGTGTTCGACGCGACGATATTGCTGCTGGTCATGCTGATCATAGGCTTCATCGTGTTCGCGAACGGGCTTGCCCGGGAGCCGAAGGAACCGCCCCATGCGACGGACGGAATCACGGTTCTGACGGGCGGAGTCTCCCGCATCGACGACGCCATGAGGCTGATGGCGCGGAAGCAGGCGCGGCGCGTGCTGATCACCGGCGTCAATCGCGGCACGAGCCTGGAGCAATTGAAGGGGCTCAGCACCATTGGCCCACAATATTTCGACTGCTGCGTAGATATCGATAAGGTCGCACGCAACACGATCGACAACGCGACCGAGACGGCCCGCTGGGTGACCTTGAACGGCTATGGGTCGGTGATCGTCGTCACGTCCAACTATCACATGCCGCGCGCGCTCGCCGAGCTGGAGCGCGCCATGCCCGGGGTCAATCTCGTCCCCTATCCGGTTGTGGACAACAATGTGGAAGTCGCGCGCTGGTGGGAATTTCCCGGTACCACAAAGCTGCTTTTGTCCGAGTACCTGAAATACCTGCCCGCGCTCGGACGGCTCTGGGCGACAAATTTCGTGCGCGTTGCGCTCCCCGGCACCTCGGTGCCGCCAGAGGACGAACCCGAACCGTAAGTGACATGGTCCGCTCCCTCGTTTTCGGCTTTCTGTTCTACGTCACGGCCGCGCTCTTCGTGACCCTGGGACTCCCGTTCCTCTTCACGCCGCGCAAATGGTCCATGGCGGCCTTCAAGGTATATGCCCGCACCGAACTTTGGCTCCTAAAGCACATTGCCGGTCTCGATTGCGAGGTCCGCGGCCTCGAAAAATTGCCCGCCCCGCCGTACCTGGCCGCCGTGAAACACCAGTCGGCCTGGGAAACGTTTGCGCTGATTCCACTTTTTCGCGATCCGACGCTGCTGATGAAACGCGAATTGTTCTGGATTCCGGTTCATGGTTGGTTCTCCCGAAAGTTCCAGATGATCCCCGTGGACAGGGACAAGGGACCGGCAGCCCTCCGTAATATGCTGCGCCACGCGAAGGACCGCGCCGCCCAGGAAAGGGAGATCCTTATCTTTCCCGAGGGCACCCGCCGGCCCCCTGGCGCACCGCCCGCCTACAAGACGGGAATCGTGCTGATCTACAAAGCGCTCGACCTGCCGTGCGTGCCTATCGCCTTGAATTCCGGCATGTTTTGGCCCCGGCGGTCCTGGTACCGCAAGCCTGGAACCGTAATCGTGGAAATTCTCGATCCGATCCCGCCAGGCCTACCGAAGGCCGAATTCATGAGCCGTCTGCAGACGGCCATCGAGACCGCCACGGACCGCCTGATGGCGGAAGCTACCGCCGCCAGAAAAAACCGTTAACTCCTTGTTAACACTTAAAAGCTTGACGCCGCACGTCGCTAAGTTCATACTTTGTTCCAGAAGCGAATAACGGACGGCGATGGCTTGAATTTGCGCTCGCTCAACCTATTTGAGTTAGTGTCACCAAGGTTAACGGGACTGATAGACGATGTGGACGAGCCCTTCAGACGCTCCTGAGTTTGCTACAACCGACACCACCTCCTGCGGTCCGTCGGAGGAGCCGGCTTTGGTGTGCGCCGAAGCCGCCTTCGACCAAGCCTTCCACTACTGGCGCGGCGCCTCGGGGCGACGGTATCTCCACAGCGTATATTCGCTCGTCGGCTGCCCGGCCCTGCCGCAAGCCAATTTTATCTTGGTACGGCGTCATGAGGACGGCTCGCGCGAGGCTCTGGCTTTCGGCAATACTAAGGACGGCGCCATGTCGCTGAATCTCGCCCGTCTGCGCCATGAAGGCGCGAAGATCGGCGCGAACGAAGTTCATATCCACCTTCTGGCTGATACGGCCCGGGCACGCACATTTGTCGAGGCTGATCTGACGGCCGCGCATCTGCATCAGCCGGCAGCTGCAGCGTAGACCCACATAAGTCTTTTCCAGACGTTTGGTCGCGAAGCGGCGGCACTTTACGTGCGCGAGAGCTTCTCCAGCCGTTCCTGCATGGCCTGAAGCTCAGCCTTCAGCTTATCGATATCATCCTCGGTTGGCTCGGCGGGTTTGGACGCTGGCGTCTCGCCGCTTGCAACGGCGTTCTCGTCCCCCTCCGAGCCCGCCCCTTCCGTCCCGTAGGGCGTGAACATGCCGAGCGCCTTCTCGAAGGCCTCGAAGTTCTTGCGCACCTGATCTTGCACAGCATCGAACGCCGCCGTCCCGAACGTGTTCGCAAAACGCCGCCGGTACTGCTCCTGCTGCTTGGTCAGCGAATCCAGGCTGAATTCTAGATAAGAAGGAACCAGTCTTTGCATACCGTCGCCATAGAAGCGGATGAGCTGACGCAAAAAGCCGATCGGCAGCAGGTTGGTGCCGCGGCTCTCCTGTTCGACAATGATCTGGGTCAGCACGGTATGCGTCAGGTCTTCGCCTGACTTCGCGTCGTAGACCACGAAGTCGCGCTCGGCGCGGACCATCTCGGCAAGATCCTCCAAGGTCACATAGGTGCTGGTATCGGTGTTGTAGAGCCTCCGGTTGGCGTACTTCTTGATGATAACCGGACGGTTCTCCTGGTTCGCATCCCTAGCCACGTGTCGTTTACTCCTAAACTCGGCCCGCGCCAGACGCCCTGGCCCGGATAGGACTCGGAACTCCAAAAATATGCAGTCCATGTCGCAGTTGCGAAAATAAGTAGCACGTCCAACGTGCGCGGGACCAGCGACTTTGCCGGACGCCTTAATTTGAAGCGCTTGTTTGTCTTTCCAGCTGCAATGCACTGCGGTATGACCGGGGGCGAGTTTCAGTCGGAGGACAGTATGAAAGAAGCAGAAATTGTAATTGTCGGCGCTGCACGGACACCGGTCGGATCGTTCGGCGGGTCCCTTTCGGCCGTTCCGGCCCACACCCTGGGCGAAACGGCCATCCGGGCGGCTCTAGAACGGGCCGGCGTTGATGCAGGCGACGTGGACGAAGTGATCATGGGCCAGGTGCTCACGGCCGGCGAAGGGCAGAACCCGGCCCGGCAGGCGGCCATGGCCGCAGGCGTGCCGCAAGAGGCGACCGCGTTCGGTATCAACCAGGTCTGCGGTTCGGGCCTACGCTCCGTCGCTCTAGGCGCCCAGCAGATTGCCCTGGGCGATGCGGACATTGTTGTTGCGGGCGGCCAGGAGAATATGAGCTCGTCGCCCCACGTTGCGAACCTGCGCAACGGCCACAAAATGGGCGACGTCAAGTTCATCGACACGATGATCAAGGACGGCCTGTGGGAAGCCTTCAACGGCTATCACATGGGTAACACCGCCGAGAACGTCGCCAAGCAGTGGCAACTGACCCGCAACGACCAGGACACCTTTGCCGTCGCCTCGCAGAACAAGGCGGAAGCGGCGAAGAAGGGTGGCAAGTTCAAGGACGAGATCGCAGCCGTGACCATCAAGACCCGAAAGGGCGAGGTGGTCGTGGAAGAGGACGAGTACATCCGAGAAGGCGCCACGGTCGATGGCATCGCCAAACTGCGACCGGCCTTCGACAAAGAAGGCACCGTGACTGCGGGTAACGCATCGGGCATCAATGACGGCGCCGCCGCCGTGGTCCTGATGTCTGCTGAGGAAGCTAAGAAGCGCGGTCTGACCCCACTCGCCCGTATCGCCTCTTGGGCGGTGGCTGGCGTCGATCCCACGATCATGGGTACCGGTCCCATTCCGGCCTCCCGCAAGGCGCTCGAGAAGGCCGGCTGGAAGATTGGCGATCTAGACCTGGTCGAGGCTAACGAGGCCTTTGCCGCGCAGGCCCTAGCCGTGAACAAGGACATGGGCTGGGACGGCGACAAGGTGAACGTCAATGGCGGTGCCATCGCCATCGGCCACCCGATCGGCGCCTCGGGCACCCGTGTGCTGGTTACGCTGCTGCACGAAATGCAGAAGGCGGACGCCAAGAAGGGTCTAGCCACGCTCTGCATCGGCGGTGGCATGGGCGTTGCGATGTGCCTTGAGCGCGGCTAATCCATCGCTCTTGAGCTTTGAGACGATTTCGTGTGGGGTGGCCTGAGCCGCCCCACACGTCGATTTGGCGCTTGCTCAATCCGGGCATGGGTCTGGCAGAGTTGAAGAAACAGGCGCGTAAGTGCGCCAAGGGAGGATGCTATGGGAAGGGTGGCTCTTGTCACTGGTGGAACGCGCGGCATTGGCGCGGCATGCAGCAAGGCGCTGAAAGACGCGGGATATTCAGTCGCCGCCAGCTATGCAGGCAACGACGAGGCTGCGAACGCCTTCAAGGCGGAAACCGGTATTCCGGTCTTCAAATGGGATGTCGGCGACTATGCCGCCTGTGAGAAGGGCGTTGCCGCAGTCGAGGCCGAAGTCGGCCCGGTCGACGTGCTGGTGAACAATGCCGGGATTTCCCGCGACTCGATGCTAAACAAGATGACCCCTGAGCAGTGGTCGGAGGTGATGCGCACCAATCTCGACTCCGTGTTCAATGTCACCCGTCAGGTCATCAACGGAATGCGCGAGCGTAAATTCGGCCGCGTTATCTCGATCTCCTCGATCAACGGCCAGCAGGGCATGCTGGGGCTCTCCAATTACTGCGCCGCCAAGGCGGGCATAATCGGCTTTACCCGCACGCTCGCGCTGGAAGGTGCGCGCAAGGGCATCACCGCCAACGCCATCGCACCAGGCTATGTGGCCACGGAACTGCTGGCCGGCGTGTCCGAGAAAGTGATGGAAGCCATTGTCGGCCAGATTCCGGTCGGACGCTTGGGCGAGGCCGAAGAGGTCGCACGTTGCGTGGTGTTCCTGGCCGCCGACGAAGCCGCTTGGATCACCGGCTCGACGCTGACCATCAATGGCGGTCAGCTTTCCGACTAACTGCTTCGCGCCGGGAACATTGCTTCCCGGCGCGGCTCTCAACGATCCGGCCCAAGACGTTTCGCGACACTCAAGGTTCACAGAGCATTATGGCACCCATCCCTCGGGGGCGAGTTCGAAGCCGTCGAAATGAAAGCCGGGCGCCACGGTGCACCCGGTAAGCGTCCAAGCCCCAAGGCTTTTCGCACTCTGCCAAGCATGCGCCGGCACGATGGCTTGGGGATGTTCCCCGCCGTACAGATCCGACCCCAGCGTGAACTCTTGAACCGCGCCGTTTTCGTCCGCGACTTTGAGCACCAGGGGCGCGCCGCCATACCAGTGCCAGACCTCGACAGAATCCACCCGATGCCAGTGCGAGACCTCCCCGTCAGCCAGTAGGAACAGGATCACCGTTGAATGGGCCCGCCCCTGGGGACCGGTCTCGTCGCGGAAGGTTTCCCGGAACCAGCCGCCCTCCGGATGCGGTTCGAGCGCCAGATGAGCGATCACCTCGACGGCGCTTCGGATCTCGGCGGGTGGCGTTCTGGCCACTAGAATCGGTCCTTGCGCCGCCGCACCTCGCCGAAAATGACCTCAAGCGGCTGCCCTTCCAGACCCAGCCGGGTCTGAATTTCGGGGCTCGATGCACGCAGGAAGGGGTTGATGGCAAGTTCCAGCCCTATCGTCGTGGGCAGGGAGGGCCGGCCGTTGGCATCGTTCTTGACGACTTCGGCGGCGCGGGCCTGCAGGGCCTCGTTGCCTGGCTCGATGGTCAGGGCGAACTGGCAATTGGCCCCGGTGTACTCATGGCCGCAATAGACGGCCGTCTCCGGCGGCAGGACCGCAAGCTTCGACAAGGACGCCCACATAGTAGGCGCATCGCCTTCCAGGAGTTTACCGCAGCCGACAGAGAACAGCGTGTCGCCGACAAACACGGCGCTCTCCCCGGGGAAGTGGTAGCTGACATGACCGCGCGTATGGCCGGACGTTTCGATGACCGTTGCGTCTGCGTGGCCCACGGCAACCGTGTCGCCCTCCTTGACCTCCACGTCAAGCCCAGGGATGAGACCGGCCTCGCGCGCTGGCCCATAGACCGTGCAGTTGAACTTGCTCTTCAGCGCGCCGATCCCGGCCGTATGATCCGCGTGGTGGTGCGTCACGATAATGTCGGTAAGATTCCAGCCCTTCTGCGCGAGCGCGGCCTGAATCGGCCCGGCCTCGGGCGCGTCGATCGACGCTGTCGCACCGGTCTGGGGGTCGTGGAGCAGCACCCCATAATTATCGCTCCGCGTCGGAAACTGGAAAATCTCAAGATTGGCCATATCGCTCTCTTCGATGTCTCTCTTGGATGTCGTTCTCTTCGACTGCGCCGAGCCGGACAGATCGGCCGTCCCGGACCGTACTCTGCAGGCTAGGGGTTGAAAACAGATCCTTGGCTTGAAAGAAGGCTTCGGATTGAAATAGAGCTTGGATTGAATGAAGGCTTTCGGCGACCCAAGTCTAGCCGTGCCACAAGCAAACGGACGCCATGCATCTCGACTCGATTGACCTTCGAAATTTCTACGCCTGCAGGATCGGGCTGATGGTCCGGCGCCTGTTGCGGCCGCGCTTTCGGGCGTTTTGGCCCGACGCGAAGGGCCTCAACGTGTTCGGCCTCGGCTATGCCACGCCCTATCTCGCCGAGTTCCGAAAAGACGCCCACTGCGTGGGTGCCCTTGCGCCGGTGCGCCTGGGAGCGCTGCCCTGGCCCGAGCGGGCCTCATCCCAGACGGTACTTGTGGATGAGACAGACCTGCCGTTGGACGATGAGGCGGCGGACCGGGTTCTGCTGGTGCATATGCTGGAGTGGTCCGAGCATCCCCATGCCCTCTTGCGCGAAATCTGGCGCGTGCTGGCGCCCAATGGCCGCATTCTGGTGGCTGTGCCCAACCGGCGCGGGCTCTGGGCCCGGATGGACACGACGCCCTTCGGCTATGGCAGCCCCTTCAGCCGCAGCCAGCTCACCCAACTCCTGAAGGATGCCATGTTCCAGCCCGAGAGCTGGCACTACGTGCTTCACCTGCCACCATTCGACTGGCGGGTCCTGACCCGCTGGCCCGGCTTCTGGGAGCGGTTCGGCCATCTGGTGTGGCCCGTCTTTTCCGGGATCATCGTGGTCGAGGCAACGAAGCAGGTCTATGCCGGCAGTCTCGTGAGCGAAACGGTGCGCAAAACGCGCCGGCGCGTGATCCCGATGCCGGCGGGCGCAGTAACTCCGCTCCTAGCGCGAGAGCAGGAAGACGGCCTGCTCTCCGAAGAGATTCTGCGTCGATAAGGGCATTGAGACGAGCTTCGTCCCATTGGCGTTGAGCGCCACCACCCTTTCCACATGTGCGCCGATGGCATCGCACAGAGCCAGGAAATCCTTGATCGTGCACAGATGAATGTTGGGCGTGTCGTACCAGAGTTCCGGTAGCGTATCGGTGTGCGGCATCTGACCGCCGAGCAGGAGCTGCAAGCGCACACGCCAGTGCCCGAAATTCGGAAACGACACCACGACGCGCTGGCCGATGCGCAGGAGCTGCTCAAGCACATGCCGCGGGTTGCGCGTGGCCTGGATCGTCCGCGACAGGATCGCGTAGTCGAAGGCCGTATCCGGGTAGTGGACGAGGTCTGTGTCCGCATCGCCCTGGATCACCGATAGGCCTTGTGCCACGCATTGGTTCACCCCGGCCTGGCTGAGCTCGATGCCACGGCCGTCCACGCCATGCTTCTCCGATAGAATACGCAATAAAGCACCGTCGCCACAGCCAATATCGAGCACCCGCGAGCCGGGCGAGATCATCTCCGCGATGAGGAGGAGATCGACGCGGGCCGTATCGGCAGATCGCACTTCTGGCGGTATCACGGCAGCATCCATCGTCATGCCCCTGCGCTTGCGTCTGCCAGCCCACGCCGGCGGGCAGCCGCGCTAAGGAAGCCGCGCACCGTATCGAACAGCTCGGGCTCATGCAGCAGGAACGCATCGTGTCCCTTGTTCGAGTCGATCTCGACAAAGCTGACATTCGCGGCCACCGCATTGAGTGCATGCACCACCTCCCGGCTTTCCTTGGTCGGAAACAGCCAGTCGGAGTTGAAGGAGATCAGGCAGAAGCGCGTCTTGGTTCCTGCAAAGGCGTTCGCCAGGACGCCCCCATGATCGGCGGCGATATCAAAATAGTCCATGGCCCGCGTGATATAGAGATAGGAGTTCGCGTCGAACCGGTCGACGAAACTCATCCCTTGGTGACGCAGATAGCTCTCCACCTGGAAGTCGGCGTCGAAGCCGAAAGTCACCTCTTCACGGTCCTGCAGGTTGCGGCCGAATTTCGTGTGCAGCGCCCGGTCGGACAGATAGGTGATGTGCGCAGCCATGCGCGCGACGGCGAGGCCCTTGCGCGGGCTCTTGCCCTCTTCGAGATAGAGGCCGCTACACCAATCGGGGTCCGCCATCACGGCCTGGCGTCCCACCTCGTGGAACGCAATGTTCTGCGAGGAATGGCGCGCCGCACAAGCGATCGGGATCGCCGAGAACACGCGGTCCTTATAGGTCGCCGCCCATTCGAGCACCTGCATCCCGCCCATGGAGCCGCCGATCACGCTCAAGGCCTGGTCGACGCCGAGGTGATCCAGCAGCCGGGCTTGGGCCCGGACCATGTCGCGCAGGGTGATGACCGGAAAATCGGGTCCGTAAGCGCGGCCCGTCTCGGGGTTGAGCGAGCTAGGCCCGGTCGAGCCCATGCACCCGCCGATCACGTTGGGGCACAGGATGAAATAGCGATTTGTGTCGATGGATTTGCCTGGTCCGACCATGGTCTCCCACCAGCCGGGCTTGCCCGTGACGGGATGAGCGCTTGCAACATACTGGTCGCCGGTCAGCGCATGGCAAACCAGAATGAGGTTCGACTTGTCCGCGTTCAGCGTTCCGTAGGTCTGATAGGCCACCGAGAAGGGCGCAAGCACAGCTCCGCTATCGAGCGGGAGACCCTCGCTCGCCGGAAAGTGCACCACTTCGCTTTGGGGATTGGTAATCTGCTCGCGCCGTTTGAGTTCGGCGAAGCTCTCCGCTCCCGGATTCTCGTTCATCGTCGCAATGGCCTAACAGAGACGGTTCCTAGTTTGCGCGCGACGCACACCGTGTGCGCCTCCTGACAATGGAACCCAGAATTATACAGTGCCGGGTTAGCTATGGCCTCATTAGACTCAATCTTTTCTTTGCCTTGGCTTAAGAAATGGCCGTATGACAAGCCCTTCGCAGGGGTTTGAGGCCCCAATAAGGAGCAGAACCATGGCTACCAAGCCCATGGCTGCCAATCTGATGGCTGCCGACGCGCCGAGCGCGCGGACGGCCCCGGCACCGCGTCCGGGTATTCTCGACATCGCATCTTACGTGCCGGGCACAAGCGTGCTGCCTGGCGCCGGGCCGATCGTGAAGCTCTCGTCCAACGAAACGCCGCTCGGTCCGAGCCCCAAGGCCGTTGAAGCCTACATTGACGAAGCTGCGCGCCTCGCCCGCTATCCTGACGGGTCCGCGCGGCCCTTGCGCGAGGCATTGGCCGCCGAGCATGGCCTGGACCCTGCGCGCATCGTGTGCGGCGCCGGCTCCGACGAACTGCTGAACCTGCTCGCCGTTGCCTATCTCGGCCCTGGCGACGAGGCGATCTACACCGAGCACGGCTTCCTAGTCTACAAGATCGCGATTCTAGCACACGGCGCCACCCCGATCGTGGCGCCTGAGACGAACCGCACCGCCGACGTGGACGCCATCCTTGCGCTCGTGACGGCGCGCACGCGCATGTTATTTCTGGCCAACCCGAATAACCCGACCGGGACGTATCTTCCCGCCGCAGAGATCGAACGCCTGCATGCGAGCCTCCCCGGCCATGTCGTGCTGGTGCTGGATGGTGCCTATGCGGAGTATGTCCGAAGGGACGACTACGAAGCCAGCGCGGCGCTCGTTGCAGCAAACGACAACGTGGTGATGACGCGGACCTTCTCCAAGATTTACGGCCTCGCCTCCTTGCGCATTGGCTGGGCCTACTGCCCGGATGCCATCGCCGACACACTGAACCGCATCCGCGGCCCCTTCAACGTGACCGGGCCGTCTATTGCGGCCGGCGTCGCGGCAGTCGGTGACCACGCGCATATGGAAGCAGCGGTCGCCCACAATGAGAGATGGCTTCCTGAGATGGCCATGCGGCTCGCCGGGATCGGCCTTACGGCAACGCCGAGCGTGGCGAATTTTCTGCTCGTCCATTTTCCCGATACTCCGGGAAGGACAGCGCGGGAGGCCGACGCCTATCTGCATCAGCGCCGGATCATCTTGCGGCGCGTGGAGGAGTACGGCTTCCCCAATGCCTTGCGGATGACTATTGGCACTGAACCCGAAAATGTGGCCGTGCTCGACGCACTGTCCGCGTTCATGGGCGCCACATGATGGAGCCCCTGTTCGATAAAGTCGCCGTCATAGGATTGGGACTGATCGGCTCGTCCATGGTGCGCGGAATGAAGAAGCGCGACCTCGCCGCGACCGTTACCGGATTTGACGGATCGGCCGAGGTGCGGGCACGCGCCGACGTGCTTCAGTTTTGCGATGTTATCGCGGAAACCGCCGAAGACGCGGTCACTGGCGCGCAGCTCGTGATTCTCGCCGTGCCCGTCGGCGCCATGGCGGCCGCCGCGCAGTCGATCGCCCCCTATCTCGCAGACGGCGCGATCGTGACCGATGTGGGCTCAGTGAAAGCCGCTGTCGTGCGCAACGTCGCGAGCGCGCTGCCCGAACACGCCTCCTTCGTGCCTGGACACCCGGTGGCCGGCACCGAGTATTCCGGCCCCGAGGCTGGCTTTGCCGAGCTATTCGCAGGCCGCTGGTGCGTCATCACGCCGTGCGAGCGCTCGACGGATGCCAGCGTGGAGAAGGTCGTGGCGCTTTGGACGGCACTAGGCTCGACCGTCGAGACGATGACGCCCGAGCATCACGACATCGTCCTCGCCATCACCAGCCATATCCCGCATCTGATCGCCTACAACATCGTCGGTACGGCGGCGGATCTCGAAGACGTCACGCAGTCCGAGGTGATCAAGTTCTCCGCGGGCGGCTTTCGCGACTTCACGCGCATCGCCGCCTCCGACCCGGTCATGTGGCGCGACGTGTTCCTCAACAATAAGGACGCGGTCCTGGAGGTGCTTGGCCGCTTCTCCGAGGACCTCGCGGCGCTGCAACGCATGATCCGCTGGGACGACGGTAAGTCTCTAGAGGATCACTTCAGCCGCACGCGTGCCATCCGCCGCGGGGTTATCGACGCGGGACAGGATACCGCCGATCCCGATTTCGGCCGGTACCACGGAGATTCGGACTAATGCTTTGCGACCTTGATCGTAACGCCGACCTCATAGGGCACGATTCCATGGCTTCCGCGAAGCGCTACTAGATTCCAGGAAACCCTAAGCCATGTTGTTTGGAAGCTTCATCGAATGCTTTCATCATGGCAGCGGCCAAATCTACATCACCGGCATATCCTTCAAAGGTATCGCTCATGATTTGCTCCATCGAACCGTAGCCCAGTCGGGAGAATTGCAGTGTTGGGCTACGCCAGCGTTGCACCATCTTAGATTGTGTACAATCAGCCCGCGACCGCCGAGAGAAAAATCTGCCGCGTCAGGATCCTCTGAAGCCTGGCGGATCCGACTAATGGAGAAGACATGTCTGCGCTGTGGGTCTTCGGCTATGGGTCACTGATGTGGCGGCCGGGATTTCCGTTCGATGCCCAAAGCCCGGCCCGTCTCGAAGGCGCCCACCGAGCCCTGTGCATCTATTCGATACTGCACCGCGGCACGCTCGACAATCCCGGCCTCGTTCTGGGACTCGACGACGGCGGGGACTGTCATGGCTTGGCCTTTCGCGTCGAACCTGGGACCGAGAGCGACACGGTCGCCTACCTGCGCCGGCGGGAACAGGTGACCGACGTCTATGTGGAGACCTACCGGGAGATAGCGCTGGGCGACGGCACGGGCCAAACCGTGACGGCGCTCACCTTTGTGGCCGACCCGCACCATCCGCAATATGCCGGATTGCTCGACCTCGAAGCGCAACTGCGCATAGTGCGCGCCGGCCGTGGGCAGGCCGGCGCCAATATCGATTACGTCCTGAATACAGTGGAACACCTGGAAGCCCTTGGCATGCACGATGCGCTGCTCTTCACACTAGCCGAACGGCTCCGGCGCAGCGCAGGCGATGGCGCAGAGACCTAGCTGGCGGACTTTTCGGCCTCGGCCGACTTGTCTTCTTACAGTTCGGGCGCGCCGAAGAAGTCGCCCTGGAGGTAGGAGACGCCGGCTTTCTTCAAGAGTTCGACGGAGAGGGCGTCACTCACCCACTCCCCGACGGTCGCAAGGCCGAAACTTTGAGCCAGCTCAACCAGGGTTTGGACGAGCGTCTCGTCTTTTTCTACTGCCCAGATTCTCGATGAAGGAAACGTCGATCTTGACCATGTCAACGCCGAGATTACGAAGCGACCGGAAGGATGCCTATCCGGCGCCGAAATTGTCGAGCGCGACCTTGCACCCCGCGTTTTTCAAAGCCGAAACGAACGCAGCCGTGGCTTCCATGTCCGAAATTGCGGCGGACCCGGCGATCTGGACGATCAGCCGTTCCGTCAACCCACGGTCTTTCCCGGTCAGAGCCTCGAGCGCGTCGACCCAATGCCCGTCGGTCGTCGAGAGGGCCGATACATTGAGTGCCAGCTTCCGGTTGGGTGTGGCACGCAAGAGCTCGATGACCAGTTCCAGGGCGCGATGGTCGATGAGTTTCGACAACCCCAGCTCTTCGGCGACCGGTACGAACTCGCTCGCGTCCAAAACCGCCCCATCCGGCAGCCGCAAACGCACGAGGCATTGGTAAAACTCCGGATCGTGGCCGCCCACGTTCACGACGGGCTGGAGGGCAATCATGATGCGGCGATCGTTCAGGGCCCGTATCACTTCGTCGGCTATGGCGAAGTTGCTCTTGCGCTCGGCTTCCCGCGGCGCTGTCGGATCATAGCAATAGAGGCGCTCTTTGGGACCGACCCGCGCCATGTCGATCGCCTGCAAGCCACGGCCGATCGCGTCCTGGGTGGTATTCGCGTCGGCGGGCAACAACACCGCGCCGACAACGATCGTCGCAGCAACGGCGCCCGCGCTGGTGCTCACAACGTCGCGTTCTACGGCGGCCATCGTACTCCGGGCGACGGCAGCTACATCTTTCGCGTCGCAACCATGCAGGACGATTCCAAATTTGTTCGACGAGAACCGGCCCAAACAATCCTGCCCGAGCACGGTCGAGGCAAGGCGCTGGCCCACGATGGCGATGACCTTATCCCCGGCATCGTAGCCATAGATCTCGTTTATGCGCGTCAGATCGTTGACGCCGACAAGCAGAAAGGCGCCCTTTTCGGCTCTTCCGCCGTGGGTGGAAAGAAGCTTGGCCAGAGTGCCGGTGAGCTCCGCACGGTTAGAAAACCGGAGGGACTCGTGGTCGCCACGCGCACCTTGCGAACGGGTGCGCTGGCGGCGGTCGCCGGTCACGCGGAGCGTGCCCTGCGCTTGAACGGGCGCGCCCTTATAGTCGGTGGTGCAGACGCCGCGCTCCTCGACCCATAGCGCGGTCTTTCCGCGCTTTCCGTCCGGCAGGAAGCGATACTGCAAGGCATAAGGGTGGGAGGCGTTCGGCGCGGCCTGTACGTTGCCCGTAACTCCATCATAGCGGTCAGCAGCGTGCATGGGTTCAATTTGCAGAGCGAACGCACGGCCGCGGCGCAGGGCGGCGATATCAATCTCCCCCAACACGGCACCGGCATTCTTCGCCCAGTCGATCCGATCGGACCCAAGATCCCAGCGATAGGCTGTGGTCCGGATGCAATCCAACACGTCAGCAACCTGAATGTGCGGCTGTTCGCCAGCCGCATCTGCCGTATTAGTTTTTGTCATTCGCCTACCCCTTACAGGAAACACTGCGGCGCCTTGGGCGCTCGTTGCCTTGCGAGGAACGCTAGCTAGCAAGGCTTAAGAAGCCGAAAATCGGCGGGGTGCAACTGCATCCATTCGGCGTTGAAAACGGGGTGGGAGCGCGCCAAGACGCCTGGTTTCTCGGTCTTTGGTTAGCAAGACCCTACCGGCAAGGGGCGCGGACTCAGCAGCAGACAGGCAAAAACGCTCCGGCAAGCTGGCGCCAGAGCTGAGCAAATCCTCAGAAGAGGTAGGGACTTAAACCCTTAGGCCTCTTCCTTGATCGTGATCACCTGGCGGCCACGATAACGGCCCGACTTCAGGTCGATGTGATGCGGACGGCGTAGTTCGCCCGAATCTTTATCCTCGACGTAGGCCGGGGCCGCGACAGCGTCGTGGCTCCGCCGGTTGCCCCGCTTCATGCGAGACACTTTTCTCTTTGGAACAGCCATTTTCTTGAACCTCTATGCGGCCCCGCGCGACGCGGGGTCGTCGTTTGGCGCTCATATAATCACAATCTCGGCCTCTGACCAGAGCCGAAACCCACCTTTTAGCGGTTCACGATGCAGTCCGCCCGTTTGGCGATATAGGGCAAGCGCCGCTGGACCGCCCTGGCCACCACACGATGGGTCCGGCCAGGCCGTGCCGGATTGCGCACCTTCGGCTTCGGCAACGTTGCCGCCAGCAGAACCGCCTCACTCTGGGTGAGCGCCGAAGCGGGCTTCCGGAAATACTTCCGGCTAGCGGCCTCGACGCCAAAGAGGCCCGGACCGAACTGAGCGATGTTGAGATAGACCTCCAGCACGCGCTCTTTGGGCCAGATGGAGACGATGGCGTAGGCGAGCGGGACCTCCAGCGCCTTACGTAGATAAGAGCGGAACTCCCAGAGATAGAGATTCTTGGCGACCTGCATCGGGATGGTACTGGCGCCCCGTGCGGGCTCCAAGTTCTTCGCCGCCTCGATGACCTCCCGCACGGCAGCCCAATCGACACCCTGGTGCTGGCAGAAATTGCCGTCCTCGCTCGCGATCACGGCCAGACGCATATGGGGCGAGATTTTATCGAAGGGCACCCAGCTTTGCTTCAAGGTCTCGCCACGAAGTTTCTCGATGATCATGACTGAGGTGATCGGCGGATTGACGAAGCGGTACAGAACGATGCTGCCGAGCACGAGGCCAATTAGGATGAGCAGCCCCACCCCGATCCGCCACAGCCATGGATGCCTGTCGGCCCAAGCGCTTGGCCTGTGAGCCTTTTTCGGGCTGGGCCGCGCCCTGTGCGCCGGGGCCCCGCGGGGCGGATCTTCGGTGTCGTTGCCGTGCATAGGAGGGCGTTCTAACGCCCACAGGTCCTGCGATCAATTTGCGGCGACAGAAGGCCTCGGCTATCCCTTCGCCCACTATGACATTCCGAACCGAGATAGACCGCGTGGCCGAGCTCGTCGAGAAGCGGCTTTCCGCGCTACTGGCCTCAAACGCAGCCGCGCCCGAGGCCGGCGGCGAGACAGCCTCACCTCTCGGCGAAGCCATGCGTTATGCGGCGCTTGGCGGAGGCAAGCGCCTCCGGCCGTTCCTCGTCGTCCAGTCGGCGGGGCTGTTCGGCGCAACCGAACAGAGCTCCCTCGATACGGCCTGTGCGCTCGAATGCATCCATTGCTACTCTCTGGTCCATGATGACCTTCCGGCGATGGACGACGACGCCCTCCGCCGGGGGCGCCCCACGGTGCATATCGCATTCGACGAAGCCACGGCCATCCTCGCCGGCGATTCGCTCCTGACCATCGCCTTCGAGACCGTGAGCGCGCCGCGGTGCCACGATGATCCGGTGATCAGAGCCGAATTGACCCATCTCCTCGCCAAAGCCAGCGGCTGGCAGGGCATGGCCTTGGGGCAGGCACTGGACCTTGCCGCCGAGCAGCGGCCCTTTTCACCCGACGAGACAATGGCCATGCAGAAATTGAAGACCGGCGCGCTGTTCCGCTTCGCTTGCGAGGCCGGCGCCGTACTCGGGCGCGCGGACGCATCCAGCCGCGCGGCGCTGGTCCGCTATGCCAGCATCTTCGGCCAAGCCTTCCAGCTCGCCGACGACCTGCTCGATGCGCAAGGCGACGCGGCCACGATGGGCAAGGCCGCTTCCAAGGACGCCGAGCGTGGGAAGGCGACGTTGGTGGGCCTCCTCGGCATTGAGGGCGCGAAGGCCCGGCTCGCAGAGCTCGTCGCCGAGGCCGAAGAGGCACTCGACCCCTTCGGCCAAGAAGCGGCGACACTAATCGAGGCGGCACGCTTCGTCGCCGAGCGGCGCTCTTGAGGCCATAGGCGAATCCAGCGCGAATTAGACCATGAGCACCTCGCCGGCACCGCGGAATCGCTTTCGGGGCACTCGGGTCTCGCGCTTCTTGCAGGCGCGGTGGCGCCTGATGTTTGCGACGGGGGTCTGCATCGTGCTCATCGCGCTTCTGCCCGAGGACGCCATGCTCGAGTCGCGGTTTCTAATTAACTGGGACGCGGGCGTGGCCTTCTATCTCGTGCTCGTGACCGTCATGATCCTGCGCTCGGACCTTGACCGGATTCGGCGCGAGTCGGCCCTGCAGGGCGAGGGACGCATCACCATTCCCGTGCTGACCGTCATCGCTGCGATGGCGAGCCTTGGCGCCATCATCTTCTGGCTCCGCAACGCGAGCGCCAGCGAAACGGTTCAGCCGCCCCTGCTCGCCCTCATGTTTCTGACCACGCTACTCTCCTGGATCTTCGTGCACGTCATGTTCGCGATGCACTACGCGCACAAATATTACGCGCAGCATCGCGGCCAGGGCGGCGGCATGCGTTTTCCTGGCACGAAAGATCCGGACTACTGGGACTTCATCTATTTCTCGTTCGTGATCGGAACGTCCACGGCCGCGTCTGACGTGGCAATCACCTCGTGCACGATCCGCCGGACGGCAACGGCCCACGGCCTGATCTCGCTTGTCTTCAATTTAACGATGATCGCCCTCACGGTCTCAATCGCGGGCGATGCCATTTCGATGAAGTAGCGCCTACTCCGCCGCGGTACGGGGCGCGCCTTGCTCAGACGCTTCGCCAATCACACCGTGCCCGTAACGCCGTTCGATATAGTCCAGCACCATCTGCTTGAACTCGGCGGCGGCGCCTGGACCGCGCAGCGTGGTGACCTTCTTGCCCTCGACGAACACCGGCGCGGCTGGCGTCTCTCCCGTTCCGGGCAGCGAAATGCCGATATCGGCGTGCTTGGATTCGCCCGGACCGTTCACGATGCAGCCCATCACCGCGACATTGAGGTTTTCGACACCCGGATAGCGGCGCTTCCAGTCCGGCATCTGGTCGCGGATGAAATCCTGAATATCCCGGGCCAATTCCTGGAATGTGGTGGAGGTCGTCCGTCCACATCCGGGACACGCCGCGACCAGGGGCACAAACGCGCGGAAGCCCATGCTTTGCAGCAGCTCCTGAGCCACCTTCACCTCGAGCGAACGATCGCCGCCCGGCTCCGGAGTGAGCGAGATGCGTATCGTGTCTCCAATACCCTGCTGCAGCAGGACGGACAGTGCCGCCGAGGAGGCAACGATGCCCTTCGAGCCCATGCCTGCCTCCGTGAGACCCAGATGCAGCGCGAGGTGGGAGCGCGCCGCCAGCATCCCATAGACGGCGATCAGATCCTGAACCGCCGACACCTTCGCGGACAGCACGATCTTGTCCGCACCCATGCCGAGTTCCTGCGCCCGATCCGCCGAGAGCAGTGCGGACTGCACGATCGCCTCATGCATGACCTCGCGGGCGTCTTTCGGGGTCGCGGAGACAGCATTCTCGTCCATAAGCCGCGTGAGCAATTCCTGATCGAGGCTGCCCCAATTGACGCCGATCCGCACCGGCTTGTCGTATCGGAGCGCGATGTCGATGATCTGGGAGAACTGCTTGTCGCGCTTGTCCTTGAATCCAACATTGCCGGGATTGATGCGATATTTCGCCAGCGCCTCTGCACAATCCGGATAGGCGGCCAGCAGCATGTGGCCGTTATAGTGAAAGTCGCCGATCAGCGGCACGTTCACACCGAGCGTGTCGAGCTGCGCGCGGATGAGCGGGACGGCGGCGGCGGCTTCCTCGCGATCCACGGTAATCCGGACGAGCTCGGACCCGGTCCGCGCGAGCGAAACCACTTGCGCGACCGTCTGGCCCACATCCGCCGTGTCCGTATTGGTCATGGACTGGACGACAATGGGCGCACCGCCGCCCATGGCCACCTGCCCAATTCTGACGGGAACAGTCTGTTTCCGCACGATGCTCGTCACCTGAAGTCTCCTCACGCGGGACGACAATTCAGCGGCAGGATACATCACATTTGCGCCCTGCGCGCTAGGCCGCTCCGTTCAGGCGGAGTTGCAGCGCCATCGCCAGGCCATAAAGGCGTTCGTCAGGAGTGCTGCCAGCGCGACGGCCGCCGCCGCCACAAGCGCCGTTGCGACGTCCGGCGTACGGTCCGGCGTCAGCCCTTGCGCGACCTCAAGCCCCACCGCAATCGGGAGCAGGACCGCAGCCACGCGCATGGGCTTTGGGTAAACAACACAGGCGAGCACTGTTGCCGCGAAGAACACGAGGAAGTGCTCTACCAGCCAGTGCAGCCCGAGCCGAATTTGCCAATCGGCCGGGCCGAGCGCGGCATAGGCGACGCCTGCGCCAAGAAGCGCAAGCAGGAGCCACAGCCATCGCCGCCAACCGCCGGTCATGGCACCTTTTAACCGGTCCAAAGCCGAACGCTAGGGCTGCCACGCTGGAAATGGATCGGGGAGCGACTTCCACCGTCCCCTTGCCAGGTCCTGTTTCCGGGGAATCTTGATGAGGCCCGCGTTCACCGCGTCGGTGATGGCCTGCCGGTCCATGGCGCAAGTCCCGATCATTACCAGTTCCTGGAGCCGATCGCCCCAGGTGCGGTCCCAGCGCTTCATGACCTCCTTGAAGCTGTCGGCATCGTCCGGCCAGCGCCTGCGGCACAGCCGACCACCAAAAACCGATGCCCTCATGCCGTACAAGCGCGCGCGCCTGGCTGAGCTCACCGACCCATTTGGAAACGGGACCCGAGCCAGAAGATGCCCTTTGCCAGGATTACGTTCGGCCAGCTATCGCTGAAGAAGGCATGAAGCCGCTAGGGATGAAACGGAACACGTGCTCGACAAGTGAACCTCGCAATCCCGTACCCTCTGTTTCCGGCGTGTGATCTTTGAAACCGTTGATCTCCTTGAACCAAGTGGGGTGCGTTTGCGCCACGCCGAGATCGAAGAGACTCGTGTCGAGGATTTCGGCGAGTCGCACATCGCCATCGTTGGTCTCGATAATCCTCGCGCTGCTGTTCCATGACCGAACGATCCCACGCGCCGCCGAAACCTGTTTCGGCGTGGCCAGGTCGAGCTTGTTGAGCATGATCACATCGGCGGACTCGATCTGATCCACGAGTAGCGAGACCAAGGGGCGCGCGTCGGTTTCGTCAACGCCGAGACCGCGATCCGTCAGAAAATCCTGGGACTGATAGTCGCCGACAAGGCCGGCCGCATCGACGATGGTCATCATGCATTCAGACGGGTTACATCGGAGAGGCTCTCGCCATCCTCATCGCGGAAGTCGAACGTGGTAGCCACTGGCAGCGGCTCGGAGACTCCAGAAGAGTCGATCAGGAGGTAGTCAATGCACCGTTCGTCAGCGAGGAGGCGCACGTCTTTCAAGAGGTCTTCCCGCAGCGTGCGGCAGATGCACGCATTCGACATCTCGACCAAAGCCTCGTTGGCCCGGGAGAGATCGGCCCCGCCTTTTCTGACGAGCTCGTCATCCTTGTTGATCTCGCTCATGTCGTTAACGATGATCGCGACTTTGCGGCCCTCGCGATTGGCGAGAATGCGATTCCGCAAGGTTGTTTTGCCGGCACCGAGAAAGCCGGACAGGACGGTAACGGGAAGCCGGAAGTCGCCACCTGCAGCGCCACGCACGCGAGATACTCCTAGAGTTCTATGTGCACAATGGATAAGTTTATATGTTATAATGTAACAATTGAAGGTCACATCAAAGACGTCGTTGAACTCTGGGGCATGCGCGACGGGGCGGCCTATAGGAACCGCCCCGCAACGCAGCGTCATTTGGCCTGGGAGGACAGCGCTGAGGTCAGCGTGCCGACATTGTGCTTGAACATGTCGATATAGGTTGGCGCGGGACCGTCTTTGCCCGACAGAGCATCGGAATAGAGCGTACCGCCGATCTTAGCGCCGGATTCCTTGGCGATCTGCTCCAGCATTTTTGCGTTGGTGATGTTCTCCAAGAACACTGCCGGAATCTGGTCCTCGCGAATCTGGCGAATGATTTTGGCGACGTCCTTGGCGGACGGTTCGCTGGCCGTGCTAATGCCTTCGGGTGCGACAATTTCCAGCCCGTATGCGTCACCGAAATAACCGAAGGCGTCGTGACTGGTGATGATGCGCCGGTGCGATTGCGGCAATGACGCGAGCGCTGCCTTGACGGCTGCGTCTTCTTTCTTCACCGCGGCGATATACTTCTCCGCATTCCGCTCATAGACGGCCTTGCCATCGGGATCGGCGGCGATCAGGCCGTCGCGGATATTGGCGACATAGATTTCGCCATTGGCCAGGTCCTGCCAGGCATGCGGGTCCATGTCGCCGTGGTCATGGTGGCGCGCGTCAGCATGCTCATCGTGATCGTCATCATCGGCATCCTCATGATGCGCGTCGTCATCCTCATCAATCTTGCGCGCCTTGACGCCCGTCGTTGCCACCACCGTGGCGCCCTTGAAGCCCGACGAAGACTCGAGCCGCTCCATCCAGCCCTCGAAGCCGAGCCCGTTGACGAAGAAGACGTCAGCGCGAGCCAGCTTCTTGGCGTCGGCGGGCGTGGGGTTGAATTCGTGCGTATCGCCGTCGGAACCGACGAGCTCGCTGACGTCGACCCGCTCGCCGCCGACATTCTTCACCATGTCGGCGAGAATGCTGAACGAGGCCATGGTCTTGAGCTTTTCGGCAGCGTTCGCCGAATTCGAGACGCCGAGCGCCAAGACCGCGGCAGCGAGGAGGGGTGTGAAACGGAAACGCATGGTCGTGAAACTCCGTGTAAGGATTGTTGAGAGGCTACGCTTCCAAATGTTTGCGCGGCATGAGCCCCCAGATAGCACCGCCCCGCCGGCCCGCAAGCATCGAGGACAGATAGAACGCGCCACAAGCGAGAATGACGGTCGGACCGGTCGGCACGCTGTAGTGGTAAGAAATCAGCAGCCCCGCCATGCTCGACAGGAATGCCGCAATGACGGCCACGGCAATCATGCCGCCCGCACTGTCGGCCCAGAACCGCGAACTGACCGCAGGCAGCAACATGATACCAACTGCCATCAAGGTACCGAGCGCCTGAAACCCGGCGACGAGATTGAGCACCACGAGCACGAGGAAGATCAGATGCGTCGGCGAACTCCAGCGGCTTACGGACCGCAGGTAGTGCGGGTCGAAGCACTCCAGCACGAGGGGACGGTAGATCGACGCCAGCGTGATCAGGGAGACCGTGGCGATGCCGGCGACGAGCAGCAAGGCCGCATCGTCCAGCGCGAGCACCGAACCGAACAACACATGCAGCAGGTCGACATTGGTGCCGTGGACCGACACCAGGAACACACCAAGCGCCAACGACAAAAGATAGAACCCTGCCAGAGACGCATCTTCGCGGATCACCCGGGAGCGCGCAACGAGACCCGCCGCCAGCGCCACTGCAAGCCCGGCGGCAAAACCCCCGAGGCTCATGGCAAAGAGCGAGAGCCCCGCGAGCAGATAGCCGATGGCTGCGCCAGGCAAGATCGCGTGCCCCATGGCATCGCCCATCAGACTCATCCGGCGCAGCATCAAAAACACGCCGATCGGGGGCGCGGTCATCGAGATGGCCAGAGATCCCACAAGCGCCCGGCGCATGAAGGCGAACTCGGTAAAGGGCTCGAGCAGGACTTCGATCATGCGGTTTCGCGCGCCTCGTCGTGATCGCAGATCCCGGCGTGTTCGTCGTAGCCTTCGTTGAACTGACGCGAGATGTCGAGATTGACCGGTGTCAGCACGGCGGTCGTGTCGCCCCAGGCCAGGACCTCGCGCGCAAGCAGCAAGGTCTGCGGAAAATACCGGCCCACGAGATCGATATCGTGCAAAACCGCGACGACCGTCCGCTCCTCGGCGTGCCATTGCTCGATCAGCCCGATGAGATCGACGATGGTCTTGGCATCCACCGCCCGGAACGGCTCGTCCAGTAGAATAATCTTGGCGTCCTGCAACAGGAGCCGCGCGAACAGCACCCGCTGAAACTGGCCACCCGACAGAGCGCCAACCGGCCGGCCCGCAAGCCCGGTCAAGTGGACCGCCGCCAACGCGTCCCCCACGCGCGCCACGCAGGCGCGATCGAGCCCGCCCGAGGCGCCGATCTCGCGCCACAGCCCCATGGCGACGCAATCGAACACGGATATGGGAAAGCTGCGGTCGATCTCGACCACTTGCGGCAGATAGGCGATATCGCGCTTGTCATGACCATGAAAATCGATCCGTCCACTGAGCGGCTTTAACTCTCCTACCAGCGCCTTGAGCAGAGTAGACTTGCCCGCGCCGTTCGAGCCGACAATGGCCAGAAGCGTACCGGGCGCTATATCGCCGGTGACGTGGTGCACCGCTGGGTGGCGGTCGTAGCCGAGTGTCAAATTCTCGAAGCTGATAGCGGGCGCTGGCGCGGTCACGAGGGCGGTCCTCATTGCAGAGCCCAGGCGACGGCCATCCAGAGGACCACGAGCATCGCGGCCACAAGCAAGAGCCTTTGCCCTGTGGAAGCACGCAGCAGCGAAAATCCCAGCACCCGGGTATGAGCCAGGACTTGAGATTGCGCGGGCCGCGCCGGCTGCAGAGAGTTGTCCAATGGCAAGGCGAAGCCCTTTCCGAAGTCGTTGGTCTAATCCGGCGTGGCTTGCGCCTGCCTACATGCCACGCACAGCCCTGCCATCTCCAAAGTCACTTGCTCGGGCGAAATCTCTGCCGGCGCGAGTCCCAAAAGCCGCGCCTGATCCCTTTCGCCGAGCGGAATCTCGACCACCTTGTCGCATGCCCGGCAGATGGCAAACGCGAAGCGCCCGTCGCAGCCGCGATGTCCGCAGGCGATGAAGGCGGAGCGGGATTCCAGCCGATGCACCATGCCCTTCTTCATCAGGTCGTTCAGGGCGCGATAGACGGTCGGCGGATGCGCAATCCCCGACTTCCGGACCCGGTCGAGAATGGCGTAGGCGCTCATCGGCTCGCCTGCCGCGCGTAGGCACCCCAAGATCTTGCTCTGATTGGGCGAAAGCTTGGGCGCCGGGCCCTTATGGGCATGATGATGGGTCGCACTCATGGCGATGATATAACATAACAGTTCCGACTGGCGTCAAGCCGAAAGGCTGCGATGGGCAGGCGCACCGAAGATGCGGCGGAACTCCCGTGAGAAATGCGCCTGATCGGAGAAGCCGGCCGCATGGGCAGCATCGGTCAGATTGTTTCCTTTTAGCGCAGCAGCGATGGCTGCGGCCGACCGCGTGGCGGTCAGCGGCTTCCACATGCCCTTCCCCTCGCTCGGCTATGTCGAACGGCGGAAGGACGGCGACTACCGCTGGCTCGCGCACGCTTATCAGCTCAAGGACTGATGGCACGATCGTGATTTGATCCCGGTGCGCTCCCGGCCTGCAATGGGCCAATGCCAAACCGTATCGAGACCGAAGACGCCGACGCCACAAGACCTGTGATCGTGTGGTTCCGCAAGGAGCTGCGCCTCGCCGACCACGAAGCCCTCACCGCCGCCGTACGATCCGGCGCGCCTGTACTGCCGCTCTATATTCATGACTGCGAGACGCAGGGTGCCGTGGCGCCTGGCGGCGCCTCGCGCTGGTGGCTGCATGAGAGCCTGCATGCGCTGGACACATCGCTGGCCCGCTTTGGCGGCGCGCTCGTGCTGCGCCAAGGCCCCACACGCGATGTCTTGGCGGAGATCCTGCGCGAGACCAACGCGCGCGCGTTGCACGCGATACACAGCTACGAGCCATTCGGAAACCAATGCGAGACAGACGCCGCCTCTCTGTGCGGTGAACACGGCGCCGCGTTTCATCTCCATCAGGGCCGGCTGCTTTTCGCACCGGAGGACGTCGTCAAGAAGGACGGACGCTCCTACCGCGTCTTCACGCCGTTCTGGAAGGCGTGCCTCGCGCGTCCGGCACCACCTGCTCCAAACAGCGTCCCAAGCCTCACGGACTTTGCGCATGCGGACGGTGTGGCCCTCGTCGATCTCAAGCTGCAGCCCACGCGCCCCGACTGGGCGGGCGGGCTTCGAGCGACGTGGACACCAGGCGAACACGCGGCCCAAGCTGCGCTCACCGGCTTTGTCGACGACGGGATGGGTGCCTATGCCGACCGTCGCAACAATCTGCCGGGCACTCCCACATCGCGGCTGTCGCCCTATCTGCATTTCGGCGAGATCAGCCCCGCCCAGGTCTGGCACACGGTCAGGCACGCCGTAGAGGCCGAAGGCGGCACAACGCGGCGCGGCGCCGAGGCCTTCTTGAGAGAACTGGGCTGGCGGGACTTCTCCTACCACCTCCTGCAGGCTTTTCCGGACATGCCGACTACGCCCTTGAAGTCTGAATTCGCGCGCTTTCCCTGGCGCGAGGATGAAGCGGCACTCTCCGCCTGGCAGCGCGGGCAAACCGGATACCCCGTCGTCGATGCGGCCATGCGCCAGCTATGGCAGACGGGCTTTATGCCAGGCCGGGCGCGCATGGTCGTCGCGTCGTTTCTGGTGAAGCATCTGCTACTGCCCTGGCAGGAGGGCGAGGCTTGGTTCTGGGACACGCTGGTAGACGCGGACCTCGCCAACAATGCCGCGAGCTGGCAGTGGGTCGCCGGCTGCGGCGCGGACGCCGCGCCCTATTTTCGCATCTTCAATCCCATTATTCAGAGCCAGAAATTCGATCCGGGAGGCGACTTCATTCGGACCTGGGTGCCCGAACTGGCGCGCCTGCCCTCGCGCGACATTCATGCGCCCTGGGATGCCCCGCCCGCCATTTTGGCGGCTGCGGACGTCTTGTTGGGACGAACTTATCCGCAGCCCATCGTCGACCATGCGGCCGCGCGGGCCCGGGCCCTGCGCGCACTCGAAAGCCTCAAATAGGCCTCACCAAGCGCGGGGGAGCGTGCTCGTCTTGAGCTGCCCTTTCAGCCGCACGATCCGGCGATAGGCCTCCTCGATACGGGCCTCACCAAGGCGGCCATCGCAAACGGCTTTGACCAACGCCTGATGGAGGCGCACGCCGAAATCCGGATCGCCGCGCTCGATATTGGAAAAGATCACGATATCCGTGCCGGCCCAGATCGCCCGCACCGCGGCCTCCTCCGGCGAGAAAGCCTCGACGATAGCCCCCATGTCCATGTCGTCGCTGACGATCACGCCGTCGAACCCGAGCCCGTCGCTCCGCCTGAGCACCGCCGCTGCCTTTGCGGACAAGGACGCGGGAAGGTCTTCCAGGTCGCTGAAACGGGGATGGTACAGATGCCCCATCATCACCCCATCAAGCAGGCCCTGAAGCATCAGCCGGCGATAAGGGTCGAGTTCCTCCTCCTGCCAGGTCTGCGAAATGTCGGCAAGCGTGCGATGGCTATCGACCACACTGGAGCCGTGCCCTGGGAAATGCTTGGCCACGGTGGCGATGTTCGCCGCATGGTGCGCGTTGATGAAGGCCGCTGCCATGGGCGATACGATGTCGGATGTGCCACCGAAGCTTCGGCCCCGAGCGCCGATCACGGGGTTGTTCGGGTTGGTATTCACATCGACGACGGGGCCCAGATTCATGTTGAAGCCGAGGCCGGCGAGTTCCGCGGCCATCTGAGCGTAGATCTCCTCGGCAATTTCCTGGGAGTCGAGGCTCGGGTTCTCACCTACCAGCTTGGCGGAGGGGAACCACTCGAAGCCCCTTCTTGCTCGGAGGCGCTGAACCGCGCCGCCTTCCTGGTCCACCGCAATAAAGGGCGGCAGGCCGGACGGGGCGCTGCGCAGGACGTCGATCAGCGCCTTGAGCTGGGCTCTGTCGCCGATATTGTTGGGGAACAGAATCACACCGCCGACCGTTCCATCGCGCAGCTGCGCGACAACAGCCCGAACCCCTGGGTCTTGTTCGCGTCGGCCGGCAAAACCAACCATGATAGTTTGGCCGATCATCGCACTGACACGTGCCGATGCACAATCGCCGGCGTCGATCGCGTGGGTGGACCGGCCGCCGCCCTCCTTGCTAAGCGCAACCGTCACGAAGACATGAGCCACGAGAACATGGGTCGCGAGACACAGCACGGCCAGGAAGGCGAGCGCCATGCTTGGGACGAGGCCGGGACGGAATGACATAAGGGCAAGATTAGTGGCGAATCTTGCTGGGAATTTGAATAGGGTACAGCGCGAACCGTGGAAGCGGCCCGCCGCCGGAACCGCGTCCGCGAGGACACAACGATGTGGGTGAGAGGAATGAACTGCAAACCGATCTGGTCGTTGACTGCCGCCTGTCTCTTCGCGCTCCTTTCGACGGGAGTCGCGCGCGTCGAAGCCGAAGCGACAGCCGACACAGAGCCGAAAGCCGGCGCAGAGGCCGAGACAAGCGCCGAGAGCGGTGCGGAACCGGCGCCCGTATCAGACGAGGACTTCGCCAAGAGTCTGATCGGAAAGACTTATTCGGGCAGCTTCAATCTTGACGGCTGGACCAATATTGGTGGTGGTCTCGTCTTGCCGCCGATCTACGTCCGGCACTATGCTCGTGATGACGGCGCCGTTCTGGTCCTCGCGGCCAAGGACGGGAGCGCGGGGGGCGGGTCCGGCTTCGAGGTCACCGATGCCCTGAT
Source organism: Methyloceanibacter sp. (assembly GCF_049590335.1). GTDB lineage: Bacteria > Pseudomonadota > Alphaproteobacteria > Rhizobiales > Methyloligellaceae > Methyloceanibacter. The sequence goes on along the minus strand of NZ_JBAWCQ010000079.1, from coordinate 16,009 downwards.
CACCGGCAAGCCCCGTAAAGGCTATACGTTCTCCACCTCCTGCATGAAGGGCGATGACTACACGCTGCGCTTCATGGGCGAGACGAGCGGCAGGGACGCCTCGGAATGGTGGACGAACATGAACAAGGCCTGGCAAATCGAGATCGAGACCGGAAAAATCTCGTCCGTGAAAGAAAGGGGCGTGAAATGCACCAATCCCAATTGGTGAGCGACGGGACCGCGCCCGCCCGCTGCCCCGGCCGCTAGCACGTCCGCCGCATGACTCAATTATTCTTTGTGCTGACGATGTGCGCCGCCCTGTGCACCGCGCTGCTCGCTGGCAACTTCTTTGCCTTCTCGGCGTTCTTCCTGCGCGCGCTTGGCGGCCTCACAGCGGAGCGCGGGATTGTCGCCATGCAGGCCACGGTCGGCGCCATCAAGGCGCCGGTCTTCCTTGTTCTGTTTTTCGGAACGGCCCTGCTGTGCCTCGCCCTTGGCGCCATGACGATCTTCACCTGGCGAGAAGACCATGCGCACTATGCGTTCGCCGGGGCGGCGTTGTTTCTAATCGGCGGTTTCGGCGTCACCATGTTGCGCAGCGTGCCGTTGAACAATGCACTTCTTGCAGCCTCGCCCGATGCAGACGGCGCACGCGATCAATGGCACCGCTACCGCCTAGCCTGGATGCGATGGAACCATGTGCGCGCAATCACCACGCTCCTGGCTTGCGCCTGTTTCATGCTGGCGCTCGCCGAGATCGGCATGCCGTTCTGAGCGAGGCGGCCCAGTCCCAATCGGGCGCTCTTTCCACTTCCGCAAGCGCGGCCATGCGCGCCTCATTGGCTGTCAGCGAATCCAGTCGATGACACTATAGATTAGAGCGGCCAGGGCGGCCGCGGATGGAACCGTAATGGCCCATGTCGCCACGATCCCGATGAAGTGGGACCGGCGCACAAGCTTGCGGCGGCGCGCTTCATCGCGGGATGCGGGAGGCACCGCGGGCGCATGATGCCCCTTCTTCGTCAGGATGTAGTAGCGCCGCCGCCGGCTATAGCGCGAGGCATACTCGCGAAAGAAGCCGACACCGAACACGGCGCCCACCACGGTCTGCGTCGTCGACACTGGCATCCCGAGCTCGGAGGCGACCATGACCGTGAAGGCCGCGGCAACGGCCACGCAGAACGCCCGCATCGAATTCATTCTGGTGATTTGCTCGCCGACAACGCGGACGATCCTGGGACCAAACAGGAACAGGCCAAGACTGATGCCCACGGCTCCAATCAGCATGACCCAGAACGGCACTCCCACCTCGCCCAAAAGCTCGGGCTGACCGGCATTCTGTAGAATGGCCGCAAGCGGTGCGACCGCATTTGCCACATCGTTCGAACCATGGGCGAAGGAGAGCAGGCAGGCCGCGAAAATTAGCGGCCCGCGAAACATCTGCCGGACATGCTGATTGCGGTTTTCCATGTCCTCGGACTGCGCATGCACCCAAGGCCCCGCCAGAAGGTAGACGATGCCGAACACGACAACGCTGGCGGGGACGACCAAATGCACACCCAGCGCCCAAACATTCCCGAAGACGTTGAGCGCGATAAAGGCAAAGAAGACGGCGGCCATGAGCGCGACAAGCACAGGCACCCAACGGCGCACAGCCGCGATCTTGTCGGGCCTGTAAATCATGTTGAACTCGATGAAGGCGACGAGACTGGCGGCAACGAAACCGCCCACCAGCGGCGACAGCATCCAACTTGCGAAGACCTTGGCCACCACGATCCAATCGATCGCGGAGAATCCGAGCCCGACCAGTCCTGCACCCAAAACGCCACCCACAATCGCGTGGGTCGTCGAGATGGGCGCTCCGGCATAGGTCGCAAGGTGCACCCAAACTGCGGAGGCCAGCATGGCGGACATCATGACCCAGACGAAGATATTAGTGTTCGGCAGGAGCGCCGGGTCGATCAGGCCTTCCGATATGGTCTCGACCACGTCATCGCCGCCGATCAACGCGCCGGCACATTCGAACACCGCCGCGAGCGCAAGCGCCCCGGTCATGGTCAAGGCGCGGGCGCCCACCGCAGGGCCCACATTGTTCGCGACGTCGTTGGCACCGATCGTCAGCGCCAGATAGCCGCCGATCACGGCGGCGAGCACCATCAAGACGCCGCTCTGGCCGGTCTGCGCCTGGCTGTCAGCCACGAATGCGGCGATAAGCAAAAAGATCAACGTGGCGCCCAGCGCGATACTATTGCGCGAGACGGCGCGCGTCGCCTCTTCAAGCCGTTCGATCTTGCGAAGGTCTTTGTCCAGCGGGGTACCGGGCTCCAGAGCCCGCCGGCGGAACGACACAACGGCAACGCGCGACCTGACAACGCGGTCTGCGCGCTTTTTCTTTTCGCCGTCTCCCCGATCCGCCATGCACCCCTATCCCCTGCTTGGCCAAAAAAGCATCTGGGCATTCGCGTGAGCAGACTCAATGGTCCAGCGCAGCGCCCGGGACAGGTCGTTTTGCCTCTGAGGGTGCTTACGCGGCGTCCGAAGGGAATATGCTTCGCAGCAAAGACGCAAGCTCAGTATCTGCAACGAGCGACGCCGCCTCGTCGGGCGAGGCCCAACGAGCCTTCCGGGCACCCTTCTCCCGCCAGTCCAAATGATGCGTCTTGACGCGAAGCCGGTAAACGTCAACGACACATTTGGCCCACGAGTAGAAATGAAGTCGCTTGGTATAGGTGAAAGAACCGATCGGCGTCTTATCGACGTTGCCGGCGACACCGGCCTCTTCGGCGGCCTCTATTGCGGCCATTTCGCTGTCCACCGTGCCCTGTTTGGGCCACCCTCTGGGGATGGTCCACCGACCGCGCCCGCGCGTGGTGATCAAAAGCACCTTCGGGCCTTCCGAAGTCTCAATGACGGGCAACGCCGCGACTTGTTTCAACGGCTCGCTCATCCGTCCCCGTTTGCTTGGGACGCGACCAATAGCGCCTCAACTTTGGACAGAATGTTGTCAACGATGACGGTTACACCCTTGCCATTGGGGTGAATACCATCCTTTTGCATCAGACCCGCATTGAGCGCGGCCCCTTTTAGAAAGAATGGATATAGCAGCACACTATGCCGTGCGGCGAGGTCGGAATAAATCGCACCAAAGGCACTTACATACTCTTTCCCCATGTTACGGGGTGCTTCCATGCCGGCCAGCAGTACCGGCAGCCCTTCGGCCTCAAGCCGCTTAAGGATATCCGACAGCGCCGCTTTGGTCGCTTCCGGCGGCAGGCCTTGCAGAGCATCGTTGCCGCCAAGCTCCAAGATGACCGCGTCGGTGTCGCCCGAAAGGGCCCAATCGAGGCGCCGCAGGGCCGCCGCCGCCGTATCGCCCGACACGCCGGCATTGACCACACGGACCTTGTGGCCGCGTTTGCGCAATGCAGTTTCGAGCTGGGCTGGAAAGGATTGCTCGATGGGCAAGCCGTAGCCCGCCGTCAGACTGTCGCCTAAGACGACGATGACAGTCTCATCCTGGTCAGCGTGAACGGCGGAGGAAACGCCCGCAACGCCTAGCCACAGCGCCCCGAGCACCGCACCTAGAAGGCGAACCCGAACATTCTGGCATTTCATCATTTGGACCTGTTTGCCCCTACTCTATGCGGCTACGGTGCGGTGCCGGCCGAATCGACCCCGCCAATTCCCTGACACAGGCAAGCCCTAGACCAGTTTTCGAACATGGACCAACCCCTGAAACAGCGACGTGCGATAGAGCTTGAAGACGTGCATGTCACGCTTCCATCGCGCGCCGGCGTCGTAGCCATCCTGCGCGGCATCGATCTAGACGTCTCGTTGGGCGAGGCTGTGGCCGTCATCGGCCCCAGCGGTTCGGGCAAATCCACGCTCCTGATGGTCACGGCCGGGCTTGAGCGCGCGACGTCGGGCCGCGTCACGATCGCCAGCACCGACCTCGGCAAGCTCGACGAAGACGGTTTGGCGCGGCTGCGCGCTTCCAAGATCGGAATTGTGTTCCAATCCTTCCACCTGGTCCCGACCATGACGGCCATCGAGAATGTCGCCCTGCCGTCGGAGTTTCTCGGGAAAGACGATGCCATGAAAGTCGCACGCGAGGCGCTAGATGAAGTCGGGCTGTCCCATCGCATTTCGCACTTTCCAGGTCAGCTATCCGGCGGCGAGCAACAACGCGTTGCCATCGCCCGGGCGTTGTCCACGCGGCCAACACTTATTCTCGCCGACGAGCCCACGGGCAACCTCGACCTGACGACCGGCGCACATGTGATGGATCTGCTCTTCGCGCTCAAAGAGCGGACGGACGCGACACTTCTGCTCATCACCCACGATCATGAGCTCGCCACGCGCTGCGACCGGATCGTGAGCGTGGCGGACGGGCGAATCGTGGACGACGGCATCGAAGCCCGAGCAAGCGTCTCGTGACCGCACACACGGCCATCACGGACCCACCTTCGGCCACCCCGGGCTCTTCGCTCGCAATGACGATTGCCTTGCGCGAATTGCGGGCGGGCGCCGGCGGACTCGTGGTCTTCGTCCTCTGCATTGCCCTTGGCGTCGCCGCCGTCGCCGCAATCGGCTCGCTGGCCGCGGCCTTCGACAAGGCGCTTGCCAATCAGGGACGTGTACTGATCGGGGGCGACCTGTCTTTCGAAGTCGTTCACCGCCAGGCGACAAAGGAAGAATCCGCCGCTCTGTACGACCTCGGGCAGGTGTCTCAGTCCGCAAGCTTCCGCGCCATGGCCCGGGGCGAGGACGGCAAGAGCGCGCTTGTCGAAGTGAAGGCCGTGGATGAGGCCTACCCGCTTTACGGGGAGGTAAACGTGATCGAGCCCCTAGGTCTGGGCCCTGCTTGGCGCGAGGACGGCACGGTCTTGGTGCAGCCTATCCTGCTTGAGCGTTTAGGGCTTGAGATCGGCGATACGCTCAAGATCGGCGAAGCCACCACGAAGATCGGCGGCACGCTCGGCCAGCAGCCGGACCGGCTCGCCGACCGCCTGTCCTACGGGCCGAAAGTCCTGATGTCCCGCGACACGCTGGACAAGACCGGCTTGGTGCAGCCGGGCAGCCTCATCCGCTGGATCTACCGCGTAAAGATGCCGAACGACGCTGGTACGGATCGCGACAACCTCACGGACGCACGCAAAGCCATGGAGACGGCGTTTCCGCAAAGCGGCTTTGCAATACGCGATTGGACGGATCCGGCCCCCTCGCTCCGGCGCGACGCGCAGCGCTTCACCCAGTTTATCAATTTCGTCGGACTGACGGCCCTGCTCCTCGGCGGCATCGGGGTCGGCAACGCCATCCAAAGCTACATGGCAAAAAAGCGCGACATCATCGCCACGTTCAAATGCCTCGGCGCCACCAGCCGGCTCGTACTCAATGTCTACATGATCCAGGCGACAATGCTCGCCGGCATTGGCATCGTGATTGGCCTGGCGATCGGCGCGCTCGCGCCGCTCGCCGTCGCAACGCTCTACGAAGACGCCCTGCCATTGCCGCTCGCCATCGAGCCCCATCCGGCGCCGCTCATCGTGGCCGCGCTGGCTGGCCTCCTCACCATGGTGCTGTTCGTGTTGTGGCCCCTGGGCCGTGCCAGCCTCGTGTCGCCCGCGCGGCTCATGCGTTCCGGCCTCACCGACGAGCGCGAGCGCTCGGCCACGCCCTTTGCGATCGGGTCGGCGGTGGCCGGACTTGCACTCTTCGTGCTGGCGATCGCGGCAAGCGAGGAACGGCTTGTGACCGCCGCCATCTCCCTCGGCATTCTTGTAGCGTTCGGGCTGCTGCTGGGATTCGGCGCCTTGGTGCAACGCTATGCCGCCCGGCACCGGCGCACGAAACCGCCCGCGGTGGCGCTCGCCTGGGCGAGCATCGGCGCGCCGGGATCGCTCGCCCGCGCCATCGCCGTCTCGCTGGGGCTCGGCCTTGGCCTCCTGATTGCCGTCGCCCTGATCCATGGCTCGTTGCTGACCGAGATCGAAAGTCATGTGGAGGTCGACGCGCCCGCCTATTACTTCCTCGATGTGGAGCCGGATAGCCTCGCCGCTTTCCAGAAGACAGCCAAGACTGTCGAACCCGACGCCAAAATGGACAACGCGCCGATGCTGCGCGGGCGTATCGTCGAACTGAAAGGCGTGCCCGTTGACAAGGCCGAGGTGTCTCCCGACACGCGCTGGGTCGTCTCCGGCGATCGCGGCCTGACCTATACGGACAGCGTCCCTGGTTCCTCGGAAGTCGAAGAAGGCGAATGGTGGTCCGAGGACTACGATGGACCGCCGCTCGTCTCGTTCGACGGCGAACTCGCACGCGGCCTCGGACTCAAACTCGGGGACATGGTTACGGTCAACATTCTCGGCCGCAACGTGGAAGCCAAGATCGCCTCCATGCGCAAAATCGACTGGGAGTCGCTCGCCATCAATTTCGTGATGGTGTTCTCGCCGAGCACGCTGCAAGGTGCGCCGCATCGGCTCGTCACCACGCTCGAACTGCCGAAGGGCACACCGCCCGAGACCGAAGCCGAGATCGTCCAGTCTCTGGCCGAACGCTTCCCCCTGGTTACGGCCATCAAGATCAGCGACATCGTCGACGCGGCCAGGGCCATGTTGTCCAAGCTCATGGCGGCAATCAGCGCGACCGCAGGCTTCACCTTGCTGATCGGCGCCGCGGTGCTCGCCGGCGCGGTCTCCGCGGGCCAGCAGCGCCGGACCTATCTCGCCGTGCTCTACAAGACCCTGGGCGCTACCAGGCGCCAGATCCTCGGCGCCGAACTCATCGAGTTCGGCCTGCTTGGGTTTGCCACGGCGCTACTTGCCGTGATCATCGCCACGGTCACGGCCTGGGCGCTATGCACCTTCGCCTTCGATATCACCTTCGTCTTCGATCCGTGGGCCGCCATCATGACCATCGCGATCGCGCTGACCCTGGTGCTGTCCGTGGCGGCAATCACCACCTGGCGCGTGCTTTCGGTCAAGGCGGCGCCCTATCTGCGGGCGGAGTAGTCGTGAAATCCGTTGAAGAAAGACGATAATTCGATAGGCGTTTCCGATGGTGCGGACACGATGCCTTCATCTTGCGGAAATAGCCTGAAAACCCCATATTCTCAGTAAATGTGGCCTTTGCCATACGCAACCTGACCAACGGAACAAAGGATTTAAGTTAATGGCGGAACTCGACAGACGTTATGAGCAGACCGTCGGACGCGCCGATGTCGGCGCCATCGACGAGGGGCTGCGCTCCTACATGCTCCGCGTCTACAATTACATGGCGTCCGGCGTGGCCATCACCGGCGTCGTTGCCTATGTGATCTACTCCATGTCGGTCGTGACAGGTGCGGACGGTTCGATCACGGGGCTGACATCGTTCGGCAACCTGATGTATGCCAGCGCCTTCAAGTGGATCGTGATCTTCGCCCCACTGGCGATGGTGTTCTTCTTGTCGTTCAAGATTCAGAGCCTGAGCGTCGGCACGGCCCAGATGCTGTTCTGGCTATTCTCCGCGCTCATGGGGGCGTCGATCTCGTCGATCTTCCTCGTCTATGCGGGTGAGAGCATCGCGCGGGTGTTCTTCATCACCGCCGCCGCATTCGGCGCGCTGTCACTATGGGGCTACACCACGAAGAAGGACATCTCCGGCTGGGGCTCGTTCCTGTTCATGGGCCTGATCGGCATCATCCTCGCATCGCTCGTGAACCTGTTCATCGGCTCGACGGCGCTGCAATTCGCCGTGTCCGTGATCGGCGTACTCGTGTTCGCAGGCCTGACGGCTTACGACACGCAGCAGATTAAGGAGATGTACAGCGTCAACGACGACGGCACCGTGGCCGGCAAGAAGGCCGTGATGGGCGCCCTTCGGCTCTATCTCGACTTTATCAACCTGTTCATGATGCTGCTGCAGCTTTTGGGCGATCGCCGCTAAGCGTAACGCAGCATTTCAGAAGCACGAAAGGCCCCGGCATCCCACCGGGGCCTTTTTCGTTCTTGGACGCGGTCGTCTGGGATTCGGCGGCTCCCGCCTACCCAAGGGTTGAAAAATGGCGGATCGTCTCCAAGTCCGATGTTCGCGGCGAGCATCCCTCTCCGTCGCGAGGTTCCCCCCGTACGGAACCAGAGAAGCCCCGAGTCCCCCCCGTCTCCGGGGCTTCTCTATTGTCTGCTGTTAGAGATTGTCTGCTGACAGTGGTTGCTTGCTGAGATTGACCGCTTGCAGGCGGGGCTAGCCGAGACGCGGCAGCAGCCCCCTTTCAGGCTTTGACGAGCTGCAAACCCTTGTCCAAAGACCGCAAAACGCGCTTCAGGTCGTGTCCGCGCTTGAGGATCAGCCCGGTGGCCGCGACCACGCTGTAGGCGCCTTGGCGGCGCGCCAGCTTGGGAGTTTTCTCGATGCGGTAGAGCGGCATCTCCGAGGAGCGCCGGAAGACCGAAAAAACGGCCTTTTCGCACAAAACGTCGATGGCATAGTCGCGCCACTCGCCGCTCGCGACCTTCCGCCCGTAGACATTAAGAATTTGGCTGAGTTCCGCACGATCGAACGAAATGCCTTCGCGACGCCCTGCCCCCTCAGATCCGTACCGGTCGCCGCCAGCGTCTCGTGCTAGCGGCAAGACTATTGGATCCGTTTCGCTCAAGGCGCGCCTCCTGTGACGGAACCGTCATGATGACTGTGTGGCGGGGGAATTTCAAGCGGCTGACGCGCCGCACCGACACAAGCAGCGCCCCAGGCATGGCTTGTAACAAATCGTAATATAAATCACAGTTCCGCCCCGTTTCAGTCAACGGCGCGCCCCACAAAGCCTTATGATAACTAGCGTTGCCTTATGGCCCGGTTCTCGTTGAGAGGTTTCGGAATCTAAGCCCCCCAGCCCCCCGGGGCCTTTCTTGAGGGCAGGGCCAATGTTTTTAGTGGCACTGCAAAGGGCCGGCGTTTGCCGGTCCTTTGTTTTTTCGGGGCTCGATTCTGTTCCGAAATCGCTTGAGAACGGACATGGCAAACTAGATTTGCGCGCGTGCAAGCATTTCTCACCTCTTTCGCGCTGACCGAGTTCGTCCTTGTGCTGAGCGTGGTCCTAGCGGTTTTCGAATATCGCGGCGCCGAGGATCGGGCCAGCACCTGCCACCTGCAGCATCGACACCAGACAATCGCCGCCGATCCCGTGCAGATCTTTGAGCGGCAGGCGAAGCGACATCGGCTGGCCCTTCCACATGCCGACCGGCATGAGTTCGCGAACGGGATGAGTATAGGTGATGGTTTCGCCGCGATTCTCACCGCGCGTGATCTCCACGGTCTGCTCGTCCTTCGCCACCGCAAGCCACACGGTTGCCTCGCGCATATCGGACTCTGCAGGTGCCGCGGCTATATCGACGACCAGACTATCGCCGTCCGCTCGCATGGTTATGGGCACTTTCACATCCTTGAGCCGCCGCTCGGCGGTGCGAATGGCCATCTCGATGGCCGCTTCGTTGGCGCCGTTCACATGTTTGATGCCGTCAACCACTACTTGCGGCGTGTAGACTTTGCCGTCACCGCGCGAGAGTGCATAGTCGCGCTGCCGTTCGCTGTTCTCGGGGTTCGACAGGGTGTCGTGCCAGCCTAGATAGTTCCAATAGTCCACGGAGAAGGACAGCGTGATCACGCCCGGCTTTTTCCGTAAGGCCTCCAACAGCGCATCGGCCGGCGGACACGACGAGCAGCCCTGGCTGGTGAAGAGCTCCAGGAGAACGGGCGTGTTGCTCTTCTCGGCCGGCTCTCCAGCAAGGCTATAGGAGGGGGCTCCGATACCGACAAGAACGAACGCCAACGCGCCGCAAAAATGCAACAGTGAAGATCTGGAAATGGCAATGGTCATGACACACACCATGCCGGAATCCAGCCTAATTTTCTGGCAAAATCGGATCGCGAACGGTCACAACTCGGTGACCTGAATCCACCGAAATATCGGCAAATCAGGCCCCGAACCGGTGTTGGCCGACGCACCCCATATTAAGCCAGGCCAAGTGCTCTTAGGCGGCTTCTTTCACGAGACCACGCAGCACGTAGTGCAAGATGCCCCCGTTCCGGTAGTAATCCAACTCGTCAAAGGTGTCGATACGGACCTTCAACGGAACGGTCCGCGAGTTACCGCCCGGATAGGTAATGACGGCCTCGACGATCTGGCCCGGCTGTATATCCCCAAGCCCCTTCAGAGTCACGGTTTCGCTGCCCACGAGACCGAGCGTCTCCCAAGACGCATTGTCCGTGAAGGTGAGCGGCAGAACGCCCATGCCGATCAGGTTAGACCGATGGATGCGCTCGAAGCTCATGGTGACGACGGCGCGTACGCCGAGGAGTCGCGTCCCCTTGGCCGCCCAGTCGCGCGACGACCCGGTGCCGTATTCTTTGCCGGCGAAGACCACCAGCGGAACGTGCGCCTCTTTATAGCGCATCGCCGCGTCATACATGGCCAAACGCTCGCCGGATGGGTAATGCACTGTGACACCGCCCTCGACGCCCGGCACCATCTGGTTTTTGATTCGCGTGTTGGCGAACGTGCCGCGCATCATCACCTCGTGATTGCCACGCCGGGACCCGTAGGAATTGAAGTCCGCCTGGGCCACGCTGTTGTCGGTGAGATAGCGGCCAGCGGGGCTGTCCGCCTTGATCGCGCCGGCCGGCGAGATGTGGTCTGTCGTGATCGAATCCAAGAACAGGCCAAGGATGCGCGCGTCCTCGATATCGGTCAGCGCCGCCGGCTCCATAGTCATGTCGGCGAAGTATGGCGGCTCCTGCACATAGGTCGACGTCGTATCCCACTGATAGGTGAGCCCGCCTTCGACAGCGATCGCCTGCCACTCCGGATCGCCCTTGAACACGTCGCCGTAGCGGTCCTTGAACATGGACTTCTTGACGGCCTTGCGCACGAGCTTCGCGACTTCCTTCGTCGATGGCCAGATGTCTCGGAGATAGACCGGCTTGCCGTTCTTGCCCGTGCCCAGCGGCTCGGTGGTGATGTCGGTCATCACCGACCCCGCCAAGGCATAGGCGACAACAAGCGGGGGCGATGCGAGATAGTTCGCCCGCACATCGTTGTTGATCCGGCCTTCGAAATTCCGGTTCCCCGACAGCACCGAGGCAACGGCGAGTCCGTTCTCATGGATCGTGTGCGAAATCTCCTCCGGCAGCGGTCCCGAATTGCCGATGCAGGTGGTGCAGCCATAACCGACCAGGTTAAAGCCAAGCCTGTCGAGATCCTTTTGCAGATCCGCCTGCTCAAGATAATCGGTGACGACCTGCGAGCCCGGCGCCAGCGAGGTCTTGACCCAGGGCTTCACGCTGAGGCCCTTCTCGACCGCATTGCGCGCCAGGACGCCCGCGCCCACCATCACGTAAGGGTTTGAGGTGTTGGTGCAGGAGGTAATGGCGGCAATGACGACGTCGCCATGGCCGAGGTCGTAGTTCTTGCCCTCCACGGGCGCACGTTTGTCCGCCTCGGCGGCCTTGCCGAATTCCTGGTCGAGGACCTTGTTGAAGGCCGTGGCGGCGTTGGTGAGCGCCACACGATCTTGCGGCCGTTTTGGTCCTGCGATGGACGGCACGACGTCCGCGAGATTGAGCGACAGCGTATCGGTGAAGACCGGATCTGGCGTGTCGTCCTTTCGGTACATGCCTTGCGCCTTGGCGTAGGCCTTCACCAGGTCCACGCGCGAGTCCTTGCGCGCAGTCGCCCCAAGATAGGCCAGCGCCTCCTTGTCGATGGGGAAAAAGCCGCACGTCGCGCCGTATTCCGGGGCCATGTTGGCAATCGTCGCCCGGTCCTCCAGCGGCAGATTGCCGAGCCCCGGGCCGAAGAACTCGACGAACTTTCCGACCACGCCCTTCTCGCGTAGCATCTCGACCACGGTGAGAACGAGATCGGTCGCCGTGACGCCTTCTTTCAGCTTGCCCTTGAGTTCGAATCCGATCACTTCGGGAAGGAGCATGGAAATCGGCTGGCCGAGCATCACCGCTTCCGCTTCGATGCCGCCAACGCCCCAGCCGAGCACCGAGAGTCCGTTGACCATGGTGGTGTGGGAGTCCGTCCCCACAAGCGTGTCCGGATAGGCGAACGTCGCGCCGTTCTCTTCCTTCGTCCATACGGTCTGGGCCAGATACTCGAGATTGACCTGGTGGCAGATGCCGGTGCCCGGCGGCACCACGCGAAAATTGTCGAAGGCACCGGCGCCCCAGCGCAGAAACGCGTAGCGCTCGCCGTTGCGTTCGTATTCCTTGTCGACGTTGAATTTGAATGCAGCGCCGGAGCCGAAGGCATCGACCATAACCGAATGGTCGATCACGAGATCGACGGGCGCGAGCGGATTGATCTTCTTGGAGTCGCCGCCGAGTTTGGCGACCGCGTCGCGCATTGCCGCCAGGTCCACCACCGCGGGCACGCCGGTGAAATCCTGCATCAGCACCCGCGCCGGCCGGAAGGCAATCTCGCGGTCGCTGCGCTTGTTCTGCACCCATTCGGCGAGCGCCCGAATGTCGTCCGATGTCACGCTGCGCCCATCTTCATGCCTGAGCAGGTTCTCGAGCAGCACTTTCAAGGAGAACGGCAAGTTGCCGACGCCGGTCAGTCCGGCCTTCTCCGCCACCTTCAGATCGAAATACTCATACTCGTGCTTACCGACCTTCAGAGTGCGCCGGCACTTGAAGCTGTCGAGTGAGGTCAAAACCGCCGATGTCAATGAATTCTCCTTTGCGCGCCCGAACAATGGGCAAGTCCCAGCCAGCAGTTATGATCCCAAACCAATGGCTTGCAAATAAGTAGCCAACGCACCCTGACTTTGGCCAGACCGCAGGACAGGGCGTCCAAAGCACGGTCTTGGGAATCCATTTTCGTAATTATCCCGAGAGGTTGGGGCGTCTTGGTCTTTGGATACACACTTTTGGGCCACTATAAAGACCCTTGCGACGACCAGACAATGACGCGAAGAGACGCGTCTTCCATCCATAAGGCGCATTGACGTGCCGAAACTTTGCGCAGCCTGGCCATAGACCCTTTCATGAGCAGCCCTTTCACCGTCACGCTCGAAACCCGAGGGATTGCCTGCGACCGCGGCGGGCGCCGCCTCTTCGAGGACCTGTCTTTCGCGCTTGCGCCTGGAGACGCGCTCCTGGTTCAGGGTCCGAACGGGACCGGCAAAACCAGCCTCATGCGTCAGATCGCGGGTCTGCTGCCGCTCGCGGCGGGGGAAGTCTCTGTGTCTGGTGCTGAAGCCGACACGCCTGTGGCGGAACTTTGCCACTATGTGGGGCATTTGAACGGGGTGAAGGCCAGCTTGAGCGTCCGGGAGAATCTGACGTTCTGGACCGATTACCTTCGGACAGACGCGAGCGGCGCCGACGTGGACGCAGCACTCGGCGTTTTCGGACTGACGCCTATTGCCGACATCTCAGCGGGATATCTGTCCGCCGGCCAGAAGCGGAAACTGGCGCTCGCGCGTCTGTTTGCCTGCCCGCGCCCAATCTGGCTGCTGGACGAGCCCTCCGTTTCGCTCGACGTCGCATCCGTCGAGCGGCTCCGCCAGGCCATCGAGAGCCATGGGAAGGCCGGCGGGATCGCCATCGTGTCGACTCACGTTCCGCTCGGCGGGGCCTTCACCCATATGCTCGACCTGCACACCGTGGACGCGGCCGAGGAGTCAACACCGTGAAGGCCGCGCTTGCGCTCATCCGCCGCGACATCGCGCTTGCCTTTCGCGAAGGGGGCGCCATCGGCGTTGCGCTCGGCTTTTATCTGGTGGTCATCGCCATCGCCCCCTTTGGCCTTGGTCCTGACCTCAACTTGCTCTCGCGCGTGGCGCCGGGGCTTCTTTGGATTGCGCTGCTCCTTGCGGCGCTGCTTTCGGCCGATCGCATCTTCCACAACGACTACGAGGATGGGTCCCTTGACGTGCTGGCCATGGGCACCTTGCCGCTCGCCGGCGTGGCAGCATCCAAATCGCTTGCCCATTGGATCACCACCTGCGTGCCGCTGGCGCTGCTCGCGCCGGTGCTTGGACTGTTGCTGAACTTTCCCATTCACACGATCCCGCTGCTGGTGCTCGCCATGCTCGTGGGCACACCGGCCGTCAGCTTCATTGCCAGCATCGGCGCCAGCCTCACGCTGGGCTTGCGGCGAAGCGGGCTCTTGGTCGCCCTGCTTGTTCTGCCGCTCTATGTCCCCGTGCTGATTTTCGGGGTCTCCACGATTTCAGCGGCGGTGACGGGACCCGGCTCGCCCTGGCCGCCCTTTCTGATGCTTTGCGCGATCAGCCTGGCCAGCGTAGCACTGGCGCCAATCGCGGCCGCCGCTGCCTTACGCACCGGCTTTCGCTGAAGACGCCCATCCGACCATACTTTGGGCGCCGCATTCAGTTTTTTCTTTACGCTTACGCTTTGCGCTTTTCGGACAGAGTCACTAGATCAGCAACGATGACATTATCTCTGACCAACCTCGCCAACCCGACGCGCTTCTTGAACTTTGCCGGAGCGGTAATTCCCTGGCTCGCCGTGCTCACAGCTATTTTGCTTGGGGTCGGGCTGTATCAGGCTTTTTTTGTCGCGCCGGCCGACTACCAGCAGGGCGAGACGGTCCGCATCATGTACATCCACGTACCCGCCGCCTGGGTCGGGATGGGTTGCTACGTGGTGATCGCCATCGCCGCGCTCGGCACGCTGATCTGGCGCCATCCGCTGGCCGACGTTGCAGCGAAAGCCGCGGCGCCCATCGGAGCCACCTTTACCTTTGTCATCCTGGTCACCGGATCGCTCTGGGGCAAACCCATGTGGGGCACTTATTGGGTCTGGGATGCGCGGCTGACCTCGCTGCTGGTTCTGTTTCTCCTGTATCTCGGTCTGATCGCTTTGTGGCAGGCCATCGAGGAGCCGGGCCGTGCCGGACGTGCTGCCGCGATCCTCGCGCTGGTCGGGGCCGTCAATATCCCCATCATCAAGTTCTCGGTGGATTGGTGGAACACGCTGCATCAGCCGTCGAGCGTATTGCGCGCGGACGGGCCGACCATCGAATCGTCATTGCTGACACCGCTCTTCGTCATGGGTGGCGCATTCCTCGCGCTCTTCGTGCTACTGCACCTCATCGCCATGCGCACCGAAATTCTGCGCCGCCGCGTGCGCGTTCTTCAACAGACCCAAGTCGCCCAGGCGGCACGGGCTTAGCGCCTAGGACCCTTCAATGCTCGGCCTCGGACCTCATGCCAGTTTTATTATCGCCGCTTACGCGGTGGCCTTTGCCGCCTTGGGCGTACTGACCGTCGCGACGCTGGTCGACGACCGCAGACAGCGCCGTCTGCTGGCCGACCTCGAACGGCGTGGCATCACCCGGCGTTCCGCGGCGAAGCCAAGGCCCGCGGCGACGTCAACCGTGACGCGAACCGCCTCCTAATGAAGAGATCTGTATGACCGAACCAGCCGGCCCGAACGGCGGAAAAGAGACCGAGCCGAAGACCGAAGCACCCAAGCGCCGGTTCGGCGTCTTGCTGCCTTTCATCGCTTTCGCGGCCATTGCCGGCCTGTTCTTTCTTGCCCTGAGGGCAGGCGACCCGTCGAACCTGCCCTCGGCGCTGATCGGAAAGCCGGCGCCGCAGTTCGACCTGCCGCCACTGATGGAGGCCGGCGCAAGCACTGACGCAGGTCAGAATGTGACCTCCGCACTGCTCGGCAACGGCACGCCCGCGGTCGTCCATTTCTTTGCATCCTGGTGCGCACCGTGCCGCGAGGAGCATCCGAACGTCATGGCGCTTGCGGAGGAACTGCGTGCGCAGGATCCCAGCATCCCGTTCTACGGCATCAACTACAAGGACGATGCGAGCGCGGCCCGCCGCTTCCTTGGCGGCTATGGCGATCCGTACACGCATATCGGCGTCGACCGCTCGGGGCGGACGGCGATCGATTTCGGCGTGTACGGAGTTCCGGAGACCTACGTGATCTCAGGGGACGGAATGGTCGCGTTCCGGCAGGCCGGACCGCTGACCCAAGAGATCATCGAGGCGAAAATCCTGCCGCT
>NZ_JBAWCQ010000078.1:0-14275 GCF_049590335.1 Methyloceanibacter sp. | reverse complement strand
CACCATCACGTTGGGGATATCGAGGGCCTGAAGGTTGGGCCAGGGGCGCAAGGCATGGCCCGATCTTTTTGCGATTGTGCCGGCAAGCCACATATTGAACAGGGCAATCGTAATCCAGACGATGGCTATGACGGCGGGAAGGGCACGCGTCAGAAGCATCCTCAAGTTCTCGGTCGCCTCGTCCGTCCACACCACTTCATTTGCACCAAGCGCGTCGTGGATCAACGGCATCATCTTGTCGATTGAGGCCTGATAGCTCGTCATGTCGGGACCGAGAGCCACCACCATAAAACCGGCGATCACGCCGGCGATGACGGCCGTGGCTGCCACGAGCCGGCCGGCTGGATACCAGGCAACGATCTGTTTGGCCTCATCGGCCGGATCCGGAACTGTCCGCGATTGCAGGATCAGGTGGACGAGCGCCGTTGTCGGGATTGCAATGACGACCGCATAGACGAGGCCCTGAGCGGCGCCTAGTGCAATGATTGCGAGAACGGAACCCACAATGCCGGCTAGGGTGACGGCAGGGCGCCCCCAGACAAGTCCCGCAAGGCACAACGGCAGCGGACAGACATAGAGGATCAGGCCCGCCAGCGCCGCCGACAGGACGGCGGACGCGAACAGTGCTGCTGAAACCAGGCCTGCGCCTGCGCCTATGACCAAATGGATCGGCATTGGTGTCGCTGTCCCGCCTCTCTAGAGCGTGCGGTTAGGGGTGAGCCTCATGCCCACCCCAACTTTCGTTTCGATCTACCGTTGGGCCCGAAGGCCTGAACATGCAGTTCTACAAGTCCGCGGCTCTACTGAATAAGGTACGGCAGCAGACCGAGGAAGCGCGCCCGCTTGATCGCGCGCGCAAGGTCACGTTGCTTCTTGGCGGAGACGGCCGTGATACGGCTCGGCACCATCTTACCGCGCTCGGACACGTAGCGCTGCAGCAGCTTCACGTCCTTGTAGTCGATCTTCGGTGCCTTATCGCCGGAGAAGGGGCAGGTCTTGCGCCGGCGATAGAACGGGCGGCGCGCTTGGGTCGTGGTCGAGCTCATTTGGAAGCATCCTCGCTGTCGGCTTCGGTGGTGCGGGCCGGTTCGGGGCTTGCCTCACGGGGCGCCCCCCGGCTTGTCTCACCGCGGGGCGGACGGTCACGATCGTGGTCGCGATCGCGGCGCGGGCCACGGCGTCCGTCGCGATCGTCGCGATCGGAACGGCGCATCATCGCGGACGGGCCATCCTCGTGCTCGTCGACCCGAATGGTCAGGAAGCGGATCACGTCGGTGGACAGACCCATCTGGCGCTCCATCTCGGCCACGGCGTCATGGGGCGCGTTGATATTCATGAGCGTGTAGTGAGCCTTCCGGTTCTTCTTCACCCGGTAGGCGAGAGATTTCAGACCCCAATATTCGGTCTTGCCGACCGATCCGCCGTTCTCCTCGATGAGGTCGCGGAATGTCTGCTCCAGGCCTTCGACCTGCTGCGTCGAAACGTCCTGACGTGCCATGAACACGTGCTCGTAGAGAGGCATGGTGTGCCTTTCCTTCTTCTTCGTTGCTCCGGCGCGAAGCCTCGTCGTGGGCGCCATGAAGGAAAGGCCCAAGAAGTAGCTCTAAAGAGCGCAAGCCCAGAAGAGCGGAGACACGGGAGGGCGGATTTCTCCTGCCGCATGACCCTCTATAAAAAGGGCCAAAAACGGTCCTCCGTTCAGCCTCCGACCGGAACGGTTACTGGAAGCTGGGCTTTATAGTGGTTTGAGCTCGGTTTGCAAGGCAAATGGGTAGGTCACGCGGGTGCAGCTTATGCCTGCTTGACAGGCAAGATTGAAACAGTGTCTTTGGCGACCTTCCGATTAACAACGCGCCGTTCTTTCGAGACATGAGCATAGCCTTCGTTTTTCCCGGCCAGGGGAGCCAAGCTGTCGGTATGGGCGCTGGATTGGCTGAGGCCTTTCCGGCCGCAAAAGCTGTTTTCGATGAGGTTGATGACGCCCTGGGCCAGAAGCTTTCCACGCTGATGTGGGAAGGGCCGGAAGCCGATCTGACCCTGACGGAAAACGCGCAGCCCGCTTTGATGGCGGTCTCGCTCGCAGCCATGCGGGGTCTTGAGACCAAGGGCTTCACGCTGCCGGGCAACGTGGCCTATGTGGCCGGGCACTCGTTGGGAGAGTACTCGGCGCTGGCCGCGTCCGGCGCACTCAGCCTTGGCGATACGGCACGCCTGCTGAAGACCCGCGGACAGGTGATGCAGGCGGCGGTGCCCGTGGGCGAGGGCGCCATGGCGGCGCTGCTCGGTGCGGATCTGTCCCAAGCCCAAGAGCTGGCGGAAGCGGCAGCCCAAGGCGACTGCTGCCAGGCCGCGAACGACAACGCACCGGGCCAAGTGGTGATCTCCGGTAAGAAGACAGCGATTGAGCGGGCCGTCGCGCTTGCACCCAAGTTTGGCGCGCGCCGTGCGGTCCTTTTGCCCGTGAGCGCACCGTTCCATTGCGCGCTGATGCAGCCCGCCGCCGATGCGATGGCCGAGGCGCTGTGCGGCGTGACCATTTCGGAGCCGGCCGTGCCGGTTGTCGCCAACGTGCTTGCCGAGCCCATTACCGATCCGGAGGCTATTCGGACCCGTCTCGTTGAGCAGGTCACAGGCATGGTGCGCTGGCGCGAGACCATGCAGTTCCTCGCCGGGAACTGCGTGAACGCCGTATATGAGGTTGGCGCTGGCCGTGTGCTGACAGGTATGGCCCGGCGCCTCGAAGGGGTCGAGGCGCGCAGCGTCGGGACGCCGGAAGAATTGGAGAGCGCCGCCACCGCGTTGAACGGCTAGGCGGGCGCCGAATTAGGGAAAGATTCGATTATGTTCGACCTCAGTGGAAAGGGAGCGCTAGTAACGGGCGCGACGGGCGGAATTGGCGGGGCCATCGCCAAGGCCCTGCACGACCAGGGTGCTACTGTGGCGATTTCGGGCACTAATGCCGCGAAGCTTGAGAAGCTTGCGGGCGAGCTCGGCGATCGGGTTTTCGTGCTGCCTTGCGATCTCCGGGACCGGACCGCCGTTGCGGGGCTCGCCGAGGATGCCGAGAAGGCGGTCGGGCAAGTCGATATCCTGGTAAACAACGCCGGTATCACCAAGGACAATCTCTTTATGCGCATGAAGGACGAAGAGTGGGACGACGTGTTATCGGTGAATCTCACGTCGGTTTTTGCGCTCACGCGTGGCATTGTGCGAGGTATGATGCGCCGCCGGGGCGGACGTATCGTCAACATTGCCTCGATTTCGGGTGTTCTCGGCAATCCGGGCCAAGGCAATTATGCTGCGTCCAAGGCGGGTCTCGTGGGCATGACCAAGTCTCTCGCCCGTGAGGTGGCGGCCCGCGGCATAACGGCCAACTGCATTGCACCGGGCTTTATCTCCACGCCCATGACGGAAGCCTTGACCGAGAAGCAAACGGAGGCTATTGCCGCCGCCATCCCATCGCAGTGCTTCGGCCAGCCGGAAGATGTGGCGGCTGCAGTGGTGTTTTTCGCAAGCGACGAAGCATCTTACATCACTGGCGAAACGATGCATGTGAACGGCGGCATGATCATGGTCTAAGGGTCGTGGCGGTGGCGTTCCGCGCAGACGCAATTGGAAATTTTTGCAAACGAGAGCACGGGTTGGGGGCTTCTGGCAAAGTTATATAGAGTGTGTTACGCAATCGGCCGTTTGCGGGGGCTTGACAAAGCACTATCCCACCGCGATCAACCCTCCTGACGAACCATTAGAGGGTGTCTCGGGCCGAGGGCTTTCTGCTCTCGGGTGCGCGAGGCCTTATGGATTTTGAGAGTTTAAAGGGACGGTGAGGAGGACATGAGCGATATCTCTGAGCGCGTAAAAAAGATCGTTGTCGAGCATCTCGGTGTTGAGGCCGATAAGGTGACCGACAATGCGAGCTTCATCGACGACCTCGGGGCGGACAGCCTCGATACGGTCGAGTTGGTGATGGCATTCGAAGAAGAGTTCGGCTGCGAGATTCCGGACGATGCCGCCGAAACCATTCTCACGGTTGGTGACGCCATCAAGTTTCTTGAAAAGAACTCCGCCTAACACACCCTTCGGACCGGCCCAATTGGCCGACCGTGAGGGTTAGAACAAGAGCGATCCGGCCCGCCAGGGCCCGATCCTCCGCCTCACTATCAAAGGATCTGGCAAAACCGCGATGCGACGTGTCGTTATCACAGGTCTCGGTCTCGTTTCCCCCCTCGGCTCTGGCTATGAGGCTGGGTGGAAGCGGCTGACTGCGGGCGAGAACGCCGCAAAGCGTATCGACGAGTTCGATGTGTCGGATCTGTCGTGTCAGGTCGCCTGTCAGGTGCCTCGGGGCGACGGCAGCAATGGCTCATTCAATCCGGGCGATTGGATGGAGCACAAAGAGCAGCGCAAGGTCGACGACTTTATTGTTTACGCCATGGGCGCTGCGACCCAGGCTCTCAAGGATGCCGGCTGGAAGCCCACCTCGTATGAAGATCAAACCCGCACCGGCGTGCTGATCGGATCTGGAATCGGCGGCCTGCAGGGTATCGAGAGGACCTCGATCCTGTTTAACGATAAGGGGCCGCGTCGGGTGAGCCCATTTTTCATTCCCGGACGCTTGATCAATCTGGCCTCCGGATATGTCTCCATTGAGCATGGGCTCAAGGGTCCGAATCATTCGGTAGTGACGGCCTGTTCCACGGGCGCGCATGCCATCGGGGATGCATCGCGGTTGGTCGCGTTTGGCGATGCCGACGTCATGGTCGCCGGCGGCTCTGAATCGCCGATTTGCCGTTTGGCCCTTGCAGGGTTTGCAGCCTGCCGCGCCCTGTCGACGAATTTCAACGACGCACCGCAAAAGGCGTCCCGTCCTTACGACCGCGACCGCGACGGCTTCGTCATGGGCGAGGGGTCCGGTATTGTGATCATCGAGGAGCTTGAGCACGCCAAAGCGCGGGGCGCGAAGATCTACGCGGAGATCATCGGCTACGGGCTCTCGGGCGATGCCTTCCACATCACGGCGCCGGCCGAGGATGGTGACGGGGCTTTCCGTTGTATGACCGCCGCCGTGAAGCGGGCCGGGATCGATGCGGCGGATATCGATTACATCAACGCGCACGGCACCTCGACGCCCATGGGAGACGAGATTGAGCTTGGCGCTGTGGAGCGTCTCTTCGGGAACGCGGCCGGCAAGGTTTCGATGTCGTCCACGAAATCCGCGACCGGCCATCTGCTTGGGGCAGCAGGCGCCGTCGAGGCAATTTTCTCCGCCTTGGCGATCCGGGACAATGTCGCGCCGCCGACACTCAATCTGGACAATCCGTCTGTCACGACGGCGATCGACCTTGTGCCGCATAAGGCGCGGCAACGTACGATCGATACCGTTCTGTCGAATTCTTTTGGCTTCGGTGGTACCAACGCCTCGCTCGTGATGCGCCGTTACGCTGCCTGATCGATCCTTTTGCTTGCCAGGCGAAACACCCTTTCGCCATATTTGCTCGGACACTGGCGTCGTTGTCCTTAAGGTTCGCGCTCATCTAGCATGACATCGTCGCGGAACAACCCACCTCCTCCACCGCCGCCAGGCGGGCCACGCCGGGTCATGATCGATCCCGTTACAGGCCGTCGGTTCGTGGTGGATCCGGCCACAGGGCGCCGGGTCTCGTACCAGCAGCCCCAGGCGGCAGCTCGTCCCTCTGGGGCACCGCGACCCGCTGGGGCACCGCGACCCGCGGTGAACGTCGCGCCAAATAGCCCGGCCGAGGCTCTGGTTCCGCAGCGGCCGCCTGAGTTGCCGCCACAGGACGACGACGACGACGACGATTCCCATCCGTTCTTGCGGATGTTCGACGGCCTGGTGAATGTTATTCTCATCCTGCTCGTTGCGGTTGCAGCTTTCTTCTATTTCCTGCGCGTCGAGTTCGATCGCCCGGGCCCGCTACAAGTCTCTACGATTTTCGCCGTGCCAAGGGGTGCGGGTTCATCCTCGATCGCGAACCGGCTCACCTCAGAAGGGGTCATCACCGATCGCCTGATCTTTATGGCGAGCATCTTCTATTTCACCCAGCTCAAGGGAAACGGAACGCTCAAGGCCGGCGAGTATCAATTCGACAAGCACGCGACCATGCGCGAGGTGCTCAACACCTTGGTCGACGGAAAATCGGTCCAATACAAAGTCACGTTTCCGGAAGGCTGGACCAGCCAGCAAATCGTGAAGCGGCTAGAGGCGAATGCCGAGCTCGACGGGGCAGTGAGTGAAGTGCCGGCGGAAGGGTCTCTGCTGCCTGATACGTATAGCTTCGGGACCAAGGATTCGAAGGAAGACATTCTTCAGCGGATGGACGCCGCGCATAAGAAGTTTCTGGCCCAGGTTTGGGAAGAACGCGACCCGGACATCATGGTCAAGACGCCCGAAGAGGCTGTGATCTTGGCCTCCATCGTGGAGAAGGAGACCGGTATTGCGGAGGAGCGGCCCCGGATTGCCAGCGTGTTCCACAATCGGCTTCGCAAAGGCATGCGGCTCCAGTCGGATCCCACCATCATCTATGGCATTTTCGGCGGATCCGGCAACCGCGATCACCCTATTACCAGGAACGAGCTGAAGCAGAAAAACCCTTATAATACCTACCAAATTGACGGGCTTCCGCCGACGCCGATCGGTAATCCGGGACGGGCTGCGATCGAAGCAGTGCTGAAGCCGGCCAAGACCGAGGACATCTACTTCGTGGCCGACGGTACCGGCGGTCATGTCTTTTCGACGACCCTTGCCCAGCATAATCAGAATGTCGCCAAGTGGCGGAAGATCGAGCGGGAGATCCGTGCGCGGCAGAAGGCCGAAGCCGAGGCTGCCAAGGCTGCGGCGGAGCGCGGACTGTTGCTGCCCGAGGGTGAAGTCGGCCTATCCCCTGTCGGAGGCCCAGTCGGGTGGCCGCAGCGCAACCCGGTCCGTTAGCGGCCTCGCGCTCGTCGTCAGGCCTCAGGCCTGGTGATGTCCTCCTGTCCGAATATTCGCCCGACTCGGGTATAAGTCCCGCCAATGTCCGTTTGTGACAGCGGCACACACGAAGACCGGCAAAGGTGGGCACAATCAATGACCTTAAAAAGTATGACCGGCTTTGCCCGTACGGACGGGACTCACGAACAGATCCGGTGGTTTTGGGAAGTTCGCAGTGTGAACGGCCGGTCCCTGGATGTGCGGTTGAGGTTGCCGTCCGGGCTGGAGCGGCTCGAGCCCCGGGTTCGCGCGCGCTGTCAGGAACAATTGGTGCGGGGCAACTGCACCATATCGCTCGCGTTGAAGCGCGATGCTGGGCAGATGGAGATCCGGCTGAACCAGGCGGCGCTGGGTGAGGCAATGGCCGTGGCGGAACAGGCGCAAAAGCAGACCCTGCTCGAGCCCGCGAAGCTCGATACGCTGCTTGGCATGCGGGGTGTTGTCGAGGTTGCCGAGCCAGACGAAAGCGAGGAGCAGCGGGAGGCCTTCGCCGCCGCACTTCTGGCCGGACTGGCTGACGCGCTGGATCAACTCGTTGCCGCGCGTGTCGCCGAAGGTCAGCGGCTCGAGGAGGTCATCGAGGCGCAGCTCTCGGCTATCGATATCCTCGTCTCACAGGCAACGGCAATTATGGCGCAGCAGCCGGATCTGATCGCGGCTCGGCTTCGCGAGCAGATCGCCAAACTCGACGAGGCCGGCGCATCCTTGGACCCCGAGCGCTTGCACCAGGAGGGTCTCCTCTTGGCCGCGAAGGCCGATATTCAAGAAGAGCTTGATCGGTTGACCGCCCACGTCGCCGCGGCGCGTGAGTTGATCGCCTCGGGGCAGCCGACCGGGCGCAAGCTTGAGTTTCTTGCGCAGGAATTCAATCGTGAAGCCAACACGACCTGTTCCAAAGCAGCCGGGATCGAGATCAGCAGGATTGGGCTCGAGCTCAAATCGGTCATCGATCAGCTGCGCGAGCAGGTTCAGAACATCGAGTGAGGCGAACCGATGAGCGCTCCCATGGAGACGATTGACCGGCGGGGTCTCATGCTTGTGCTGTCTTCGCCCTCTGGGGCGGGTAAGACGACGATCGCGCGCCGCGTCCTGACAGAAGATGCCGGCATTGCCGCCTCGATTTCGCACACGACGCGTGCAAGGCGCCCGGGCGAGGTCGACGGCAAGGACTACCATTTCGTGGACAAGAAGACGTTCACTCAGATGCGCGACGAGAGGGCCTTCCTGGAGTGGGCTCTCGTGTTCGACAATTTCTATGGCACGACGCGTGCGCCGGTCGATGAAGCCTTGGCGCAAGGCCGCGACGTGCTGTTCGATGTTGACTGGCAGGGCGCCGAGTCACTGCGGAAGGAGGCGGCGACAGATGTTGTCTCCGTGTTCGTCCTGCCGCCAACCGCCATGGCACTCGAGGAGCGCTTGAAAACGCGCGCGCAGGATTCCGACGATGTGGTCGTGCGCCGCATGGCCGGTGCCAGCAACGAGATCCAGCACTGGACGGAGTACGATTACGTGCTCGTCAATTTCGACCTGGATCAGTCCGTCGCGGCGGTTCATGCGGTGCTCGCGGCAGAGCGGCTAAAGCGCACGCGGCTAACGGGGTTGGATGAATTCGTGCAAGGCTTGTTGACCGAGCTCTGATCGTTTCGGGGCAGTGGCGTTTCAGCCTTTTGCGAGTTCATTCGCAATGCAGCAAAAGTCGGCAATCTGCAAAGTTTCGGCTCGTGCCCGAGGATCGAGCCCGAGCTCCGTGAGCAGCTTTTCCGGATCAGGCGTGATCTGCTTGAGGCTCGCGCGCAGCATTTTACGCCGCTGTCCGAACGAGGCGGCGGTCACCTGTTCGAGCATGCCGATGTCGCATGGCGGTTCGGGGTGCGCGCGCGGCACGAGCTTGACCACGGCTGAGGCCACTTTTGGTTTTGGGGTGAAGGCATCCGGCGGCAGCGAGAACACGATGCGCGAGTCGGTGCGCCATTGAGATACGACCGCGAGGCGTCCGTAGTCCTTTCCGCCGGGCGCGGCGACGATGCGGTCGGCGACCTCGCGCTGAAACATGAGCACGAGACTGTCGAACCAAGGCGGCCAGGGATCGTTCTTGAGCCAACGGATCAGAAGCGGCGTGCCGACACTATAGGGGAGATTGGCCACGAGACGCGCAGGGCCGCGGATCGGCAGGGCCTGATAGTCAACCTCTCTGGCGTCGGCGCCCACGATTTCGAGCCGGCCCGGATAGGCTGCGGCGATGTCCTCGAGCGGCCCAAGACACCGCTCGTCGCGTTCGATCGCCACGACCTTGTCCGCGCCTTCCATGAGCAAGGCCCGGGTGAGCCCCCCGGGGCCCGGACCGACCTCAACGACGCTGACGCCTGCCAATGGACCCGCGGCCCGTGCGATCCGGCGGGTCAGGTTCAGATCCAGCAGAAAATTCTGTCCCAGGCTCTTCTTTGCCGAGAGGCCCGCCGCGCGGATCACCTCGCGCAAAGGGGGCAATCCGTCCAGCGTGGTCATTCGGTGTCCCTGGCCATCGCCGTGCTCATTGTATCGGCCAGGCGTAGCGCCTCGATGAGGCTACGCGGGTTTGCCTTTCCGGTGCCAGCGATGTCGAACGCGGTGCCATGGTCCGGCGAGGTGCGCACAAAGGGAAGCCCCAGCGTGACATTGACGCCGTCTTCAAAGGCGAGCGTCTTGAACGGAACCAGAGCCTGATCGTGGTACATGCAGATCGCCACGTCGTAGCGCGTGCGTGCGGCCGCATGAAAGAGCGTATCGGCAGGGTAGGGACCGCTGACATCGAGACCGGCTTCCTGCGCGGCGATGATCGCGCCGCGGATCGATTCGGCCTCCTCGCGGCCAAGCCTCCCGTCCTCTCCGGCATGCGGATTGAGGCCGCTCACGGCAAGCCTCGGACGGGCGAGACCGAACCGCCGGCGCATGTCGCGGTCGGTGATCGCGATGGTTTTCGCGAGCAGGTCCTGAGTCACTGCTCCGGGCACGTCCTTCAAGGGGATGTGGATGGTTACGGGAACCACCTTGAGGATATCGGACGCGAGCATCATGACCGGATGCGGTGCGTGACCGTTCTTCGCTGCGAGCGCTGCGAGATATTCCGTATGACCCGGATAATCGAAGCCTGACTGATACAGATGCGATTTCGAGATCGGATTGGTGACCACAGCGCGTGCTTCTCCCGACTGCACCATTTCGACTGCGGCTTCGATGGACGCCGTCACCGCCGCCATGGCACCGGCCTGCGGGACGCCGGGCGTGACTGCGAAAGGAACCGGGATTGAAAGGATCGGCAAGGCGTCGGCGAAAACATCTACGGCCTCCAGGGTCCGCGCCACCGTTGCGATCGGAATGGATAGGCCAAGCGCCTCGGCGCGCGCCTCCAAGATCTGCTTGTCGCCGAGGAACACGAATGGCTGAAGACGCTCGCGATGACGGGCATCGAATGCGAGCAAGGTGATGTCCGGACCAATACCGGCAGGGTCGCCGAGGGTCAGGGCAAGGGGTTTGTCTGCCGGGTACGACATTCGCATTGGCCTAGCACGCCTGGCCGTCTCCGAACATCGTCGTTAGCGGTATTCGATGAAGGCTTTGTCGCGTACTTCCTTCATATATTCGTCGGCCTTGGCGAGCAGCTCGTCATTCATGATCTTCCGCTTAGCGCTGTCGCGGACGTCCAATGCTCCGCTGGCCGCAGCGGTTTGACTGGCGCAAACGGCATATAGCTCGACACCGGCACGCGTCACGGTCGGGGGCGTCATTTGTCCAACCTTGGCGTTTTGCACCAGGATGCGGGCGGGCGATCCCAGCGTCGACGCGTCTTGGACCCGGAGGTTGCGGACCGTCGCGCCGTCAACGCCTTTGGCCAAGCTCTGAAAGTTTCCACAGCCGCGAAAACGGGCGCGCAGATTTTCCGCCTCGGCGACCCTCGCCGCCACGGTTTTCTGGTTAGCGCCGCTGGAAAGGGGCAGACGAAGTTGCTTGATGCCGCCCGAAGACGATCCGCCGCCCGACTGGGACAGGGCCTCGTCGACCTGTGCATCATTCACGTTAACTTCCCGACGGAATTTCTGGCCGATCACGCGTTGCCAGACCATCTGGGCGCCAATGCGGTTCTTGAGGGTTCGGATGTTGACGCCGGAACTGCTTAGCGCCGTCGCCAGGCCGGCGGCGTCGAGATTGTTCCGTGAGGCCATGTCTTCCACGACACGGTTGACGTCCGCCTCGCTCGCCGTGATGCCGAGCTTCCGGCCCTCCTGGAATTGAAGGTGCTCCGTGATCAGCATTTCGGTCGACTTCTCCGTAAGGGCCGGACCGGGCTGCTCTTTGGCGGTGAGCTGTAGAAACCGTGCGCGTTGGGCGATGTCGTAATCGGAGATCGGATCGTCATTCACCAACAGCTTGATCGCCACGTCCTGCGCGTGGCCGCCGTGCGTCGCAAAGATAAGAAGGAATATCCCCAACGTTGCAGCAAAGCTCTTATGCATGATGAATGTTGGACGTCGTATCACTGTAAGAATTCCGAGTTTCCGTCGTCGCTACCGAGCGCGCCGAGATCGGCGGCGTATTTGTAAGAACCGAGATGCTTCAGGGCGAAGCTGAAGAGGAAGCGTTCGTCCGGCTCGATGTCCTGGTCACGGATAAACGAGCGCTGGTACGTTGCATCTAACCTAAAGCAGTCGTCTTGCCAGCGCAGGCCCACTCCGTCCGTGATCGTCTGACTGCTGGAAATGTCGTAGCGCAGATTGCCGAGCAACCACCATTTGTCGGTGATGGCGAGGGCACCGGCAAAGAGAATTTCCTCGCTGTCGTCGGCGTTGACGACATTGGTCAGGTTCGGCGTGATGTCGCTGGCTTCTATGACGCCTGGGACCCTGGCGTAGTTCGCCGACGCCTGGACCGGCCCATAGTTGAGGCTGGTGCCAAGATCGGTCCGGACCATATCGAAGCTCTCTTGGTCGAAGCGCGCTTGCCCGGTCAACGCGAACCCGGCGACCGTTTGGACATAGAGGCCGGTGACGTAGTCAGAGTTGCTCGTCGCCAGGCCGCTCGATTGATAGAAAATGTTATCGAATTCGTTCTCGCCTGCGATCTGGTAGCTCTGACCGACGACGGCCCGGGCATAGCCGCCTCTCATCATCTGCGCGGTATAGCCGAAGCCAACATTCGCGCGCGTCCCTGTCTCGATCCGGTCGTAACCGGAGAACTTATCGATATCGAACAGGATCGTGTCGTCGAACACCAAGCTCAGCGCATCCTCGTTGGGGATCTCCTGCTGATCGCCGACTGAACCGGGCCGGGCGATGATCTGTCCGATCGGCTCGAGCGTGTGCGTGATGTTGCCGGTCGTGCTCACGAACGGATAACGGTACTCAAGACCGGCTACCGCGTTGCCACGCCAGATCGTTCCGTTGTCCCGATTCGAGGCCAAGCCGTTTTCGAGGTTCGCATTGGTGATGTCCTCGGTGCCGCCCAGTTCGAGGACCCCCGGATTGTCGAGACTATAGACGTCGCCGCGCATGCGGCCGAACGGGGTGAACACCTGTCCGATGCCGTCAGTCAGCTGTCGCCGCCAGTTCGCCTCTACGATGAAGCGGTTCGAGTCCGTGCCGTCGGCGCTCGAGAACACCATCGTGTTGCTGTTGAAGCTCAATTCGCCACCGATGACGGGCGTATCGACGATGTAGTCGTAATCGATGATCGGATAGACGACAGACTCGGAGAACTCCTCGTCGGTGAACAACAGGCTTTGCGTGTTGTAGAAGCGCGTCGAGAAGTAGTTCCGCCCGCGAAGGCCTTCGAGATATACCTGCGAAACACGATCGGTCCGAAGACGCGAGTCGAGGTTGTAGAAGCGCCGGAAGGTTTCGTCGCTCTCGAGCAGAACGTCCCAGCCCCAAGAGTAGTAGGGGTCGAGCGCGAACCGGCCCCTGGTCTTGATGCTGCCGCGGAAGTCGTCGCCATCGGCCGGGCTGGTCTCATCATTGACGTTGTCGAAGACGCCCGCGAGCTGAACATTGAAACCGCCACTGGCCGTGCGCTGTCGCCAATCGCCTAGCAATAACGTGCCTGCCTTCTCTGTCCACATGGGCGCAAAGGTGAAATCGTAGTGGTTGGACAGGGCGAAGTAGTAGGGCACCTGAATCGTGCTGCCGAGCTCGTTCGAGTGGGTGTAAGAGGGGAACATGAAGCCCGACTTGCGCTTGACCGTGGGGTCGGCCGTCTCGAAGTAGGGGAACCAGATGACCGGCACGCCGAAGAAGTCGAAGACGGCATCGTTGAACGTGATCTTCGCCTGGTCGCGCTTGTGCGTGATCTTACCCGCACGAATACGCCAGGTCGGCGCCTTCTCAGGATTTTCCCGGCACACTTTACAGGGAGTGAACATGCCCTTTTCGAACACGGTGACATTGCCGGCTTCGCGAGAAGCGGACTGGGCCGAGATGCGTGTGTCGTCCTGGGAGACGAATTTGAGGGCGTCGACGAAACCATCGCGGAAGTCGTCCGTGAGCGTCAGCTCGTTTGCCGTGATGATGGCTCCGTCGGGATCCTTCATCCGGACATTGCCTTCGGCCGCAAGCGTGTTGGCGTTGCGGTCGTAGACGATCCGATCGGCCAGAAGCGTATAGTCCCCGTAATAGACCTCGACGTTGCCCTTGGCGGTGACACGCGCGTTATTGTTCTCGTAAACCAGCTCGTCGGCCTGCAGCAGCATGGGGTCCGACGAGTTGACGTCGGGCGCCTGAACGATCTGCTCGAGGCCAGTTTGCGCTTGCGCCAGAGCGCGTTCGTGAGAGGCTAACAACGTGCAAAGCGTGGCCGCGAGCAGCAGGAGCGGTGCTGCCAACCGCCCCCCATAATACGCGCCAAGGCCGGGCAAGGCCCGGCGCATCGCTTGGAGGATTATGAGTGCCGCGCGCATCGTCACCCGTCCTCTTTGTACAAGAGCACAGTAAGTGCGAGCGACATGGCGACGATCACCGGAATCCACGCCGCCGCGACTGCCGAGGTGAGCCCGGACATGGCGAAGTTGCGCGAGACCTCGGCGAAGACGAAGAAACCGAATCCGGCGGCCAATCCGAACACGGCGTTGATCTGCGCGTTGCCGAAGCGGAAGCTTTGCAACGAGCACGTCGCCGCGATCAGAACCATTGTAACCAGTAGGAACGGTCGCGACAGGAGCAACTGGTACTGAACGCGGTACTGTGTGGCCGGCAAGCCGGCCCGCTCGGCAATCTCGATGAAGTTGGGCAGATCCCAGAACGAAATCGAGTAGACGGT
>NZ_JBAWCQ010000077.1:0-5214 GCF_049590335.1 Methyloceanibacter sp. | reverse complement strand
TCGGAATAGAGCGCGATGGGCGCCACCAGCTGCTCGAGTTCGGCCTCGCTGAGAAGCGTGTCTTGGGCCGCACTGTCTGAGGACTGGCTGGTCTCCGAGGCTTCCGCGTCGCCGGGCGCGGCCTCCTCCGGTGGCTGCTCGACGGCGACCACAGCGTCTGTGTCCTGCGCAAAGGCAGTCCCTTGCAGGCCAAGAGCGAGCGCGAATGCTGCTGGAATCATGAAAAAACGCATTGTGTTACCCATAATCGTTATCGTCGCTCTTTCCACTTGGGACCGGGCTTAAGGCTCCCGGCGCATAGGCTGCAAGAAAGCTTTATCTTCATCCGGTTCTTAAGAAGTACCATTCAGATTGTAGATCACTCTTTGCGCCCGCCAAACGCCATCGGCGTCTTTGACCATGACGACGATTTGCTTGCCCGTCTTGCTCTTGCCGTCCTTGAAAATCCACTCCATGCCGGTGGTCACAACGGCAAGATCGCCGCGCCCTTCGAAGGTCCAGTCGGACTGCTTGAAGTCCTTCAGTTCGGAGAGGTCGGCCTGAACGAATTTGCGCAGCTTTTCAAGCCCCGCAACGCTTGGGTGGTTCGGCGGCATCAGCACCGCATCCTTGGTCCAGAACTCGGACCAAGCCTTCCAGTCTCCAACAACAAGGGCGTCCGTCGCGGTCTTGAAGACCTGTCTGATGGCGGTCACCTCCGCTTCAGGAAGCGTCAAGGAGTCTGCCATCGCATCGGCCTCTGCCGCGGTCGACGTCACCGATCCTGCCGCGAAGAGGGCCGCGGCAACTGCAAGCGCGATTCTGGTAGAGCGGCGGACGAGCATGGACAGTTCCTTTCCCAAAATTGCTTCGTTGAGCGGGCAGGTTAGTGGGCCGCATCGTTATGACGAAAACAGGGCTCAAGGCCAAGAGGTTGCATGCAGTCTACAAAAAGAGTGCGACGCGCTGAACAAACCAGACCGCCGCCATCGAACCTATCCCATAGCCCAGAGCTGTCCGGAGCCATGGGCGTTCGAGAGACAGGAATCGGCGGACCAGGGCGCCGGCGCCCACGACCGCGAAGACGAAGAGAAGCTGGCCCGCCTCCACACCGAGATTGAACGTGAGCAAAGCCAGCGGCACGTCGGATTGCGGCAGGCCAATCTCCTTCAGCGCGCCGCCGAAGCCCAACCCGTGCAAGAGCCCGAACGCGAAGGCAACCAGCCAGGGCGCACGCTTGGTGAAATCCGATTCTGGCCCAGTCTGCCGTATGATCTCCGCCGCCACGAACATGATGCTGAGGGCGATGACGGCCTCGACGGGGGCTTGCGGGATCTGGGCCCAGCCCAGTGCCGCGAGGGCGAGCGTGATGCTATGCGCATCGGTGAAGGCGGTAATGACTTTGACCAGCATCCACACGTCGCGGACGAGCAGCAGAAGAGCGAGCACAAACAGCAAGTGGTCGATGCCGAGCAGAATATGCTCCACGCCCAGGAGGAAATAGGTGCGGGCTGTATCTACCCATGTCGGTGCAGCGGCGACGGTAAAAGACGGCTGATCCGGCGTCAGCCGCGCGGCCTGCACAGATTCGTCTTCGGACTCCACCCGCACGACGACATCGGTGAACGTGCTGGACAGGCCATCGATGGCAACCTCGCGGTCTACAAGTCCGCCCGGGCACCGAACCGCCAAATGTTCCAAAGCCGCGGCGCCGGCACGCTCGGACCGTGCCGGCTTGGTCTCGGTACAGTCGGCCGGCAGTCGCACGTGAAGACCAAGACGCATATCGCCACGCGCGGGCACTTTGAAGCGCACATCATAGGTCTCCGCGCCTGTCTGCTTGATCTCCAGAAAGCCTGGCCGCAGTTCATGGGCCTCGCTCACTCCCTGCAGCGCGAGTGCCAAAACCAGCGCTAGGAGGAGACGGATCACTTGGCCTGATCCCTGTCCGGCTCGGAAGGCATGGCCGCGGGCAAGACAACCTCGTATTTCGCGCGCAGTTTGTCATAAGCCTCCGCCTCGAACTCCTGCCGTTTCAGGTTCCGCCAGTCGCGCAGCACCGCCGCCCGCACCTCATCGAGTTTCGGATCGTAGCCATCCTCTCGCTTGCTGACGCGGACGAGATGCAGGCCGAACGGCGAGCGAACCGGCCCCGTCCATTCGCCTAGCGGGGCATCTTCCAAGACTTTCGAAAACGCCTCGCCGAAGTCACGCTCGATCGCACGCAAGGGGGAAAGCGGAATGTTCTTCGGCAGCAAGGTGGCATCGCCGGAGATGGCGGGATCTCCACCGGCCTTCAAGGCTTGAAGCGCCTCGGCCGCGCGGCCGGCCGCATCTTCCTCTGACGCTTTCGCTTTGATGAACACCTGCTCGAAAGCCAGCTTTGGATCAACGCGATAGGCGTCCTTGTGGCTGTCGAGATAGTCCTGCAGTGCTACATCGTCGGCGCCCAGCGCTTCCTCGCCGGGCTCCGACAAGAACTCCATCTTCTGCTGCATGCGGCGACGGATGAGTGTGTCGTCCCGATCGAGGCCGAGTTTCACCGCTTCGCGGTAATAGACCTCTTCCTTTACGAACGCATCCAAGAGCCCGCGCAGTTCCTGCGGCGTCGGCGGGCGCTGCCAAGTCTTGGCATAGATTTGTGCCAGCTGTCGCACCCGGCCCTCGGTCACGACGATGCGATCTCGAGTTTCGGCCTCGTCGCCGTCAGCGAAGAGCGCAAAGGCCGCAAAGACCGCCGCGCCGATCAACACGAAATGGACCAGCGGTTCGCGCGCCAGCCTAGAAATGAAACTCATTGTTTTAGCCTGACGCTCCCTCCACGCCTTGCGGCGGGTCTGCACGCGTATCTTTGGGTAGGCCCTGTAAGATGGACCGCACAGCCTCCTGCCTGTCGGCCGGACCATAGAGGCGGATCAAGCCTTGCGCCTCGGCCACGTCGAAGCCGAGACGACCCACATTCAATGCACGAATGACTTCACTTTGGGTCACGAGAACCGCATCGCCCTTCTGAGGGCCTTTGACGTGGACATCGACGTCAAAGCCGCTCTCGCTCGGTGCATAGCGGCTCCACAGCATGGAATCGAGCAGGACTACCGTGAACCCCAAACGGGGCGCGGGCGCCGGCCCAAGAGCGTCTCCCAGTTGCTGCAAGCCGGCGGCGGTACGCTGAAATGCGAACAGGTCCTTGACGGCACGTGCCGGTCTCGGCGCCAGCAAACCGCTGTTCTGCGCCTGCCACACGGCGGTCCTCACATAGAGCGACTTCGGATAGATGTAGTTCAAGGCGCCTCGGGCGATATCGCTGGGATTGTGATAGCCGCAAGCAAGGGCGCCGCCGGCCGCGAACACCATGCCCGCCGCGAGCAAAGCCGCGATCGTCCTGGCACTCCTGTCGCGCATGCCTCTACGTGCCATCCGGCCTTATCCCTTCGGCGAATACCAGATGGGCGAGGTGTAGGCCCGCTCCTGCCCCTTGAGGACAACCTTATCTGGTAGTTTGAGGTCGAATTTCGCCGCGTCGTATGCGGTCCAACGCGGCGTGGGAATCTCGATCACCCGTGCATAGTAGAATGCCCTGACGTTGGGATCGAACGCCGGGTCGGTCCAGACCGTGCCCAGCTCGGGCGCGCCGATCGTGTTGGTCCAGCTGGGGATCGACAGGTCCACCGTATCGCCGACCGGCGGGACCTTACCGTCCGTACCGGGCTCACGGTCGCCCGACCAAACGACGTCGTAGACTTTCTCCTGCGGCTTGCCGTCGGCGTCGATCCAGCCCTTGATGATCTGAATGCGGTCGAGATTGGCGCCGATCGGATCGCGCAAGGCATAGACGAGAAAACTCGGCGCCTTGCCGTCAGGAGCGCCCTTGAGGTCGCTGCCCATGGGCACACCCTTGGTGTAGCCGAGAACCGCGAGGTCACGGCGGGCAGCATCTTTCGCATCGAAATCGAAGCCGCCGAAGAACCGCACGCGCATTCGCGGCCCGGTGGTCGCGTAGGTCTCGCGCCGCTTCATGGCGTCGAAAATCGCCCCACGAGTATTGGCTG
Organism: Methyloceanibacter sp.; assembly: GCF_049590335.1. Classification (GTDB taxonomy): domain Bacteria; phylum Pseudomonadota; class Alphaproteobacteria; order Rhizobiales; family Methyloligellaceae; genus Methyloceanibacter. Next base: position 1,186 of record NZ_JBAWCQ010000077.1, on the reverse strand, counting down.
GCGCCCATACGCCCACAGTGCCTGCCGCGTTGTACTTCCAGCCGGTGAAGCCTTCGATTCCGAGCTCCGCGTTCTTCTTGCCTTCGTGCATCGCCCGATGCGGGTTGGGCTCGTAGGAAGCGAACTTCGAGAAGAAATTGTCCTCGTCGATCGTGCTGAGCGCGGTGTGAGTGTCCGTGCTGCCGACCATGCCGAACTTGAAGGGATTCACGCCGAGCTTCTCTTCCAGCAAAAGCCCGCGCTGCAGCCCCGATCGCGCATACTCGGCCGGGAGCATGTCTTTTGTCTTCGCCTCGCTCACATCGAGATTGCCGAAATCCCAAGTCTCGTAATCGGCGAACTCGTCCTCGGGTGAAAGCAGTGGATGCGTCTCGCCGTCGCCTTTGTACTGGGTGGCTTCGTAGAGCCGCTCCCACTTCTGGCGCTGCTTAGCGTACTCGGCGTCATACGCCGTCCCCTCGTCGAAATCGTCTTGCAGCGCGAACATCATACCGTTCGACAGATTGCCGTTATGGGGAATGGCGAGCACGCTGCCGCCCGTCTTGTCCTCGTAGGCCTGCATCCACTTCCAAAGATCGCGCGGGTTGCGGCTGCCGATGGGCGGTGTGGTGGTATAAGGCTCGACACGCATCGCGCGCTCAGACCCATCGCGGAAGATAACGTTCCGGTGCAGATTGTTGCCCTTGACGAGTGAGGTCCACTCGAAAGCGATGAACGTCGTGAAGTGCCCAGGGTCGTTGTACTCCTCGGCCGCCGCGATGATGTCATCCCACACACGCCGATAATTTGGGTTGCCTGGCTGATAGTTGATTGCGTCAGTTATTTCCCCTTGGGAGAACTCGTTAATGAGCCGGAACATGGCTTCTTCGGCCTGCTTGCCGCCCGCATTAAAGTCCTCGTGGTAACGGCGCCCGTCCGGGTCAGCCATGATGTTCGGCGTTCCCTTGATAATGTCGGTGATCGCGCCCATCGCATCCGAGTGGTCGGTGATCATGAAGAAGTCGTAGGGGCGCGCGAGCTTTACAGGCTGACCGCTGTTGGAGACGACTTGCTCGCCGCGGGCGAACCGGTATGCATCCCGCGGCATGAGAGTCGTACCCGAGCCGCCGGCGTCCGGCGACAATCCTGTATGCACATGGGTGTCGCCGAAAAAGACCTCAGAGGGAAATGCCCGGTCGGCGTAGGG
>NZ_JBAWCQ010000076.1:0-8475 GCF_049590335.1 Methyloceanibacter sp. | reverse complement strand
GACCGTAGGTGATGAGCCCGATTTTGCGGAAGTGCGTGACGCGCGGCAGAGCCTGACCAAGGGCTTTGCGGACCTCATCGATACGCCGGATCTTCGCGCCGATCCCCTCCGCAAGGCTGCCCGCCATAGAACCCGAGGCATCGAAGACGATCATCGCGTCCTCGGTGCATGGCGTGAGCGTGTCCGCCGCGAAGGCATGCGCCGGCCACACGCAAACGGGCATCAGTGCAAGGCTGCAACGCCTGAAAAAACCCAACGCAGACATGCCTGCTACCCCGTGCCCTAAAAATTGCCACCTTACGGCAATCTAAGGGCGCATCCCTAGAAAGTTTGAGTCATTGGGCAAGAGCCCCTGTCGCTCCAATGCCGACATCATAGGGCAGCCTAGGGTCTGCTGAAAGGCTTTCACCAAGTCTTCCTCGTTTTCCGCCGAGATATAGAGCCCGCCCGTTTCCTTGGCGAGACACTTCACATCCAAAACGCTCGATTCGCCGATCCAGGTAAAGTTCCTCATTTGAAACCCTATGACGTGGACGGTCAGATTGGAGCTGTTCTCCAAGAGCGTCTTGCCCAAGGCGCATGGGTCGCCATCGCATGTCTCCTCGCCATCTGTCAGCAGGACGATGATGCCCGGTTGCGCCCGATGGTCGAGGACCTCCGCCGCCTGCTCGACAGCTTCGGTCAAAGGCGTCTTGCCCGCCGGGTTCAGACCCGTGACAACGCTCATGATGGGGTCGGTGGCATCGGGGATCGGCCGCAGGTCGAGTTGAACATTGCACTGACGGTAGGGGCCCGGACCATAGGTGATGAGCCCTACTTTGCGATATTGCGTGACCCCCGGCAGAACGCGGGCCAAAGCCTTGCGCACTTCATGAATGCGCGGCTTCTCGGTCATTATGCCCTGTCCCAGGTTCCCGGCCATGGACCCGGATGCATCGAACACGATCATCGCATCTTCGGTGCACGGCGTCTTTTGGTCTTGTGCTTTGCTCGGATCTGCAATGACCGCGAGCGGCGCCGCAAGCAGAAGCCCTGCGAGGAGAATTTTACTCAGCGACTGCACTTTCACACTCTCCTCCCCGCAAGGTACTCCTAATCCCGCCTAGTCAGCGGGCGCGAAAGCGATCTACTCGCGGGCTTTGAACGCATATACGATCAAGATCACGCCTTGGATCAATAGAAGTGCCCCAAAAACGATCGGGAGAGCCACTGCTGCGGGAATTGGCGCGCCAAGCAGAACAACACCGATGATCAAGTTAATCAAACCGAATATGAAGGAGCCAAAGCCGCCGCCGGTGAAGGCCCCAATGATCGCGATGATGCCGATGACGACGCCGAGAACGCCGAGCCACACGACAATAGCCGTGGGCAACACCACGGCGGAAAAGACCGGGTGCTTCAATACGATGATGCCCGCGAGGATACCCAGCACACCGATGATCAGCGACCAGTACCAGGGCACGGTGTCGTCGACGAAGACCCGCACCAATTCCAGCACACCCACGAACAACCAATAGAGCCCGAGAAAAACGACAAGCGCGACTAGCGTTTCCGCGGGTCGGGTAATCAGAAGAAAACCGAAGATGATCGACGCGATCCCTTCAAGCAGGAAAACCCACCAGATATCCGAGTGGCTCTTCGGAACGGTCGTTACAGACATGTTCAAATCCTCCCTGATGTAGTCTCGTTTTTTCACCGCGAGCGCGCCCGCAGCTTGTGCTCGGAATTATAGCAATTCGGCCCCCACCACGCCGGGGGATAATCGGTTTTCGTTGAATTCCCCTGTTTTATTGGACGCCGACACGCGGTAGCGGAGGCTGATATGATCCACTATCTAAGAGAAGTGATTCTCAGAATGCCGCCTTCAGCCGGTGTCCGGTCCCGGAGGGCCCCATGATTAAACCGATCGTCCGCGTCCCCTGCTCGGTCTGGCGCGCCCATTCCGCCTCGCTCGAGATGACCGCGGGCACACGTGCGATCCCCGAAGAAACCGCGATCGCCTTCACCTTCAACACGGCCTCTTACGCGGTGATGATGGCCACGCCGCAGGACCTGGAAGACTTTGCGGTCGGCTTTGCCCTCACCGAAGGGATCGTGCCGTCTTTGGAGGCCATCGACACGGTCGAGGTGGTCGAGGAAGACGCCGGGATTGAACTGCGCGTCTGGTTGAAAACGAAAGACGCGGCCGAGTTCCTGGGCCGCCGACGTAAGCTGGCCGGCCCGACGGGCTGCGGCCTCTGCGGTGTCGAAAGTCTGATCGAAGCCATGCGCCCGCCGCCGCCCGTGAGCCAGGGCCAGGTTTTGACGCCCGAAGAGATCATGACGGCCGTCTCTTCGCTTGCCGCCCATCAGGAGCTCAACCGCGAGACCCGCGCGGTGCACGCCGCCGGCTTCTGGGAGCCTGCGCGGGGTCTTTTGGCCGTCCGTGAGGACGTGGGCCGTCACAACGCCCTCGATAAGCTGGGCGGCGCTCGCGCGCGAGATGGCGAGACCGCCGCGCAAGGCATTATCGTGCTGACCAGCCGCGTCTCCATTGAAATGGTACAGAAATCGGCCATGATCGGCGCACCCATCGTCGTGGCCGTGTCGGCCCCCACAGCGCTCGCCGTGCGCATGGCCGAGGCCTGCGGGCTGACCTTGGCCGCCGTCGCCCGCAAGGACGGGTTCGAAGTCTTCACCCACCCACACCGTATCGCGGGCGCGTCGAAAAGCGACGTGGCTTAGAGGACCTCGGCCCGCCTAGTCGGCGCGGCGCGCGGCAGGGTCGTTCACGTGCAGGTCGTCGAAATACAGGCGCGGGTAAAGTCGAGATCTTCCGGCGCGTTGATATTGAAGAACAGGTCCAGTTTGTATCTTCGCAGAGAATACTGAACGGGCTTACAGTCCGAATTGTTCGCGCAGATTGTTGCCCCATGCCGGGCGAAGGTCTGCCACAATGCAGCCCTGCTGGGCGGTTGGGGGGAATTCAAGGAGCTGCGCCATGAAATTTCTGACGACCAGTCTATTTGCCGCCTGCCTCGCGCTCGCTGCGCTCTGCTCAGCATCGTCGCCGGCCGAGGCCGCGTCCGGCCAGGAGATCGAGAACGACGTTAACGACACGCTGCATAAGTTCGTCGATCAGATCGGCGGCGCACGGCCGCTGGCCAACAAAGCCGTGGGAATCTTGGTGTTCCCATCCGTCGTCAAGGCTGGTTTCGGCATTGGCGGCGAGTACGGCGAAGGCATGCTGATTGTCGATCAGAAGCCGGCCGGATTCTACAATCTCGTCGGCGCCTCGTTCGGCTTCCAACTCGGCGTGCAAGAGCGCTCGGTCATCATCATGTTCATGACCCAAGACGCGCTCGATCAGTTCTACAGCCTTTCGGGTTTCAAGATCGGGGTGGACGCTTCGGTGGCCATCATCACGCTCGGCGTCGGCGGATCCGTCGACACGGACAAGATCACCCAGCCTGTGATCGGCTTCGTGCTCGATCCGAAGGGGCTAATGTACAACCTAACGCTCGAAGGCTCCAAGATCACCAAGATCGACCGTTAGGCGCGCAAGACAGCTGATACATTCTGGCGCACGCCTGCAATCGTCTTGTCATAAGCGGCCCCTACAGACGTAGGATGCTGTCATAAGACAATTGCAGGCTGTGAAACCAATTGCGGGAGGATTGGATGGCTGACACAGATTGGGGCGAGGACGTCAAGAAGAAGCTCGGCCTCAGCCTGTCCGACGACGAGTTCCACGGTGCCATCGCGACCATCGGCGAGAAGCTAAAGGGCGTGGGCAGTAAGAACAGGGTGACGGTCTACGACACGCTGGCCGATCACTTCGGAAAGCTGTCCGACTTCGCTTAGCGCTCCGTCCCGTTTGGGACATTCTTCGGACGCGCAGAGCAACCGGCTCGGAGCAGAAATGCTCCGGCCGCTGGCCCGTGCCGTGCACAACAGCGCCAAGCGCTAGCGTCGCGGTTCGGCGGCTTTCCCGTTTTGGTCTTGTTGGGGTTTCTCGACCGCGTTCCGGTCCTGATCCAGCGGACCCACCCGGAAGGCCGACATCGGCACTTCGACCGCGCAACCCGCGACGGACAAGGCCACAAAACCAACGGCGGCGGTTAAAGCAATGTGTCTCATAATCGCGTCGTAAAAAATCACATGGTTGAAAACAATATCTCTCACCCTATTTAGGCGTGAATTTTTCTAAAAACAGAGCGAACCCTGACAACAAAGGTGACTTGGTTAGGAAAGAGTGACCTGGCTTAGGGCGTTTTGCGGTCTTAGGAGCAGACCATCTGCTCTCCGAGCACGCCTTTGACGGCTATGGCCCAGGCGCGGGGCACCCGCAATAGCTTCTCCGGAACCGGCATCAGGATGGAGACGGCCGGACACGCGGCCAACTGGCTCCGGCTCTCGGCGACCGACACGATCAAATCCGCCGAGAGCGCACCGATCCGAGGACGCAAATTGGTTTTGAGATCCGGCACGTCCGCGATCGTCTCGACGCCCTCCTTCCGCCATGTCTCAAAATAGTAGCGCTGCACGAATTTGGCCGCCTCCATCTGCGCCACGATAAATCGCCGTGCCAGCCCATCATCAAGCCCCGCAGCCCGCGACCGCGCCAGAGTAGCATTGAGGACATTGGCTTCGCGCGCCGGATCGTCTATCGGGAGCCGCTGGTTCCACTTATAGGCGGCCACCTGCTCCATAAGCGCCAGACGCTCGATCAGTAGCTTACGAAGTGCGTCCAGACCGCTCTCAGGGCCCGCGGCCCACGCACTTTGAGTCGATGTTAAGACTAAGAGTAAAACCAGGACTAAACGGCACAACTGTTCCGTCTCCGTCATATGGGCAGGCGCTTCAAGCCGCTATAAAGGACTCCACACCGTCTCGTGCCAACCCTATCAGCACTGAAGGCCCCAGAAGACATGACCGCTCATTCTCACACCGCAGCGCGACGCACCCGAAATGCTTTTCTCGGTCTTTTTGCATGCGCCTTCGCCCTATGCGGCACAGGCGCCCCGGCGCTTGCCGATCCGCTGCTCGACGAGACGGTCGAGTTTACCGGGACGATCCTGTTCCTTCAGAGCAAGGTTCCCGGGCTCGTGATCGGCGCCGTTCGGAATGGCGAGACAGCCATCTACGGGTTCGGTGAACGCCGCGAGGGCGGCAAGGCGCCGGATGGCGACACGGTGATGCGGATCGGCTCGATTACCAAGGCCTTCACCGGCCAGGTCCTCGCCGCGCTCGCCGCCAAGGGCACGGTCTCCCTTACCCAGCGGCTTGGCACGGTCGCGCCCGATTTCGGCAAGGGCAAGGACCCCAATGTTGCGAATATCCGATTGATCGACATCGCGACCCAGTCCGCAGGCCTGCCGCGCGAAGTACCCCATGAGCCTGGACCTGATGACGATCCTTTCAAGCCGATCACGCGCGAGGCCTTCGCGGGCTGGCTGGCCAAGAACGACCTGCTCTATCCGCCTGGAACGGGCGTGCTCTATTCCAACTTCGCCTTCGATCTGCTGGCCATTGGCCTGTCGGAAGCAGCAAAGACACCCTATCCGGGGCTTCTGAAGGCCCATATCACCGATCCGCTCGGCATGACCGACACGGGCTTTACGCTTAGCGACGACCAAAAGAGCCGTCTGATGCATGGCCACGGCTTCGATGGCAAAGCCTTACCCGATGTTCCGACCGGCGAAGTCATCGTCGGCTCCGGCGGCCTTTACTCGACGCCGAAAGACCTGCTGCGCTGGATGCAATGGCATCTCGATCGCCTCGCGGAAAAGGACGCTGAAACGCGCATGCTCGATCACGCAGCCTATCTCATCCGCGACAATCTCAATCCTGTTTCCGGCATGGACGAGTCCGGCCATATGGACGCGATGAGCCTTGCCTGGGTGGTCATGATGCCGGAGGGCAACCGCCCACTGATCCTGCAAAAGGCCGGTGGCCTGCAGGGCACGTTCTCCTACATCGCCTTCGCGCCGAGCCGGGGCGTGGCTGCCTTCGTCGCTATCAATGAGTTCGACTTCGCCGCCGCCATGACCATGGCCGACGTCGTCAACGAGCTGATCGCGACGCTCGCGCCGCGCTAAGGCCTATCTGCAATTGCACCGCCGACCTGGTGAGATCTGCGTCGTGAGCGTCCTTCGACACCACAGGCCCCGCGCCCTGAACCCCCGCCAAACACTTCCCACTTTGTATTTTTGTAACGAATGCGAAAATTCTCTCGTCGCCGGTTCGGGCGGCGGTCGCCCCGCAAGAAGTTTTCCATAAGAGGTTCCCATGGGTCTACTGGTTGACGGCGTCTGGCAGAATCTAGCCTAGTCTTCGAGCGCCTGGCCGTTACTTCTTCGTAGGCCGCTGATCCTCCACCGGCCCCGCTGCGTATCGCTATCATCGCTCTGGGTGTTACCTCCTCCTACTGCGTCCACCGCGATGTGGGTAGCCCCGGCGTTAACAGGCACCGGGGCTTATTGCCTTAAGGAACAGCTAAATGGCGCAACACGTAGATCTACACACATTCCTAAAGTCGTCGGACGCTTTCGAGGACGAACCGAAGCCGATAGACGCCTGGCGAACACTGCTGTTCACCTTGGAAGGCCTGCCGGTCGCCCGAGATCTGCCGAGATTGCAGGGCAGCCCGCTGCACCAATGGCTCGAGGACGTCGCCAATACCGTCGACCCCGTTGATCTCGTAGAGACCTTGGATAGAGAGTTGCGGCGTCGTGTTGGCTTAAGAGCCGCGACGTCTCAGCCTGCGGAACAACTACTGGTGTCTTTGTGCCAGAGCCTTGAGCTGTTGGTGTGGACCAAAGGACGGACTGGGGTTTAATCTAAAGCAGGTGTTGATCCCGGCGGCCGGACAGGGCACCGATACCGAATGGAAGCCTCAGAGTATCTCGCCTTCCTCCCGCTGTTGATCTACGGTATCGCCTTGGCCGACCTGCTCAGCCAGTGGCGGCGCTTCTTCGACCGGGATTATTTCTATCTTCCGTACTTTCTCGCCACGCTGCTTTTCACAGAAAATGCGATTTGGAGCGTTTACGGCTATCTGGAAGTAACGTCGCACCTCGATGGAATTGGCTACTTTCAGTACTGGGCGTACCTCTTGCAGCCAATGCTGTTCCTGGTGATCGTTAGCGCTCTGACGCCTGACCCGGAAAACAAGGACACAGAGGCGTACTTCATAAAGCGAATGCCTGTCGTGTTCGGCATGATGGCTGTCTACATCGGCAGCCACTTCATTGCCGACTATGGCGAGATGTCGTCGCTCAATGTCGCGCGCGTCCTAGCCATCCTGCTTTGTATCGTTATGGCCGTCAGCAAACGTGCTTGGCTCGTCTACGTAGCAACGGCTTTGTGGCTCTTCAGCCTCTATGCCCGAATGTAAATTGCCTTGAGCATCGAGTGAGAATTGGCGCAGCGGCCTGCGAGCTTGATAGTGACCAAGCTCGGGCGCAAAGAAAATTTGGGCACAAAGACCTGGCGCCGGACTCGACGTCCGAGGCGGAAGTCGAGTGTCCTCGCTCCCAAACCCGGCGCTCGCATGCGGCGCCGGCGCGCGCGTCCAGAGCTAAAGTTGTCTGACCGCTATGCGCAGATTAGCCGATCAGCCGCTGGATCAGGTTGACCACCAGCAGGAGAACGATCGCACCAAGTGCCGCGGTGACAATCGCGCCGATGACTCCTCCGGCAATCGTCAAACGAAAGCCCAATCGCGGGAATAACCATCCTGCGATAAAGGCACCGGCGATACCGATGATGACGTTCCACAAGAGGCCGAAGCCGGCACCCTCGACCACGACACCAGCCAACCAGCCCGCGACCGCACCGATAAGCAGCGTAACAAGCACACCAACAAGATCCATGATTTCCTCCCCGTGTTCGCTACGGGGTCGTTGCCCCGCATGCTTGAAACTAGCAGCGCAACTGCAACTAGGCACGAATAAACGCCCAAAGAAGTCAATCCACCCGTGGCGACTGGCCGTCCCGCAAGATTGTGTCGTCCTGATAAAGTGTGCGCCAATCGACCGCGGCGGGTTCAGCCAACCCTCTTCACGCATCTGTCCGCTGTGTCCGTATACTGCTAAGGCATTGGCACAGTTGACCTTACGGATGCCCTCTTCGGGAAGTCCAGGGAGGATTTCCATGACGACCTCCGCGAGCGGTTCGTTGTTCGCCTCCTGGGAGTTGAGCCCGATTGAGCAATAGTGGCAGATCCCAAACTGGCCCGCGCACCACGGTAGGGTTTCGCGTCATGTGATCTAGATGAGTGACGAGCGCGTATTCGAGGTACTGAATAGGTACACTGATTTTGCAGCACGTTCCCCAGATACTCCTTGTTCTCGCCCTATCTTTTTCAGCAGCGGCTGAATCAGATGCCGCTGGCTGGCGTTCACCTTGCCCATACGAAGGAGACTTCAGGACGCTTCCAGCGGGAATCGATAAAGATAGTGCCAACCGGATTTGGTGTTGGATGAAACAAGA
>NZ_JBAWCQ010000075.1:0-31373 GCF_049590335.1 Methyloceanibacter sp. | reverse complement strand
TGGTAACACCGGCCTTCGCGGCCGCGATCGACGGCGGCATGATGTTGCGGTCCTCGGACGCGGCCTCCTTCAGTTCCTTCAAGGCTTGGTTCGCCGCGTCGTTGTCACGGTTCTGGCGCCAGGCCTGGAGCGCGGCGATCTGCTCGAGCTCGACCGATTCGGGGACGGTCAGAATGCCGTCGACTCCGGAGTCGAGCGGCGAGGGCTCGGTCTCGGTATAGGCGTTCACACCCACCAGGACCTGGTCGCCCCGCTCGATATCGGCCACCCGCGCCGCGTTGGAGGCGATCAGGGACTCTTTCATATAATCGATGCTCGCCACGGCCCCGCCCATAGCGTCGAGCTTGGCAAGTTCCGCGCGGGCCAGTTGCTTCAATTCCTCGACCTTCCGGTCGATCACGGCAGACCCGTCAAAGATATCCTGGTACTCGAGAAGGTCGGTCTCGTAGGCCACGATCTGCTGCAGCCGGAGCGACCATTGCTGGTCCCAGGGGCGCGGCAGGCCGAGCGCCTCGTTCCACGCGGGCAACTGGACGGCACGGGCGCGTGCCTTCTTCGACAGGGTCACCGCAAGCATCGACAGAAGAATGCGGTACACGTTGTTTTCGGGCTGCGGCTCGGTGAGACCGAGCGAATTCACCTGGACGCCATAGCGGAAGCGGCGCAGCTTGGGGTCCTCGACGCCGTAGCGATCCCGGGCGATCTCGTCCCACAGGTCCACGAACGCTCGCATCTTCGAAATCTCGGTGACGAAGCGGACGCCCGCATTCACGAAGAAGCTGATGGCCGCAACGACCCTTGGAAATCTCTCCTCGGGGACCTCGCCCGACTCTTTGACGCGGTCAAGCACCGCCTGCGCCGTGGCCAGCGCGAAGGCGAGCTCCTGCGCCGGCGTCGCGCCCGCCTCCTGCAGATGGTAGGAGCACACATTGGTCGGGTTCCATTTCGGCACTTCCCGGTTCGTGAACACGATCACGTCCTTGATGAGCCGCAAGGAGGGGTCCGGCGGGAACACATAAGTGCCGCGCGAGAGATACTCCTTGATGATGTCGTTCTGCGTCGTGCCGGTCAGCTTGGTCCGGTCCGTGCCCTGCTCGTCCGCGAGGGAGACATAGAGCGACAGCATCCAAGCCGCGGGCGCGTTGATCGTCATCGAGGTGTTCATCTCGCCAAGCGGGATGCCATCGAGCAGGGTGCGCATGTCGCCGAGATGGGACACGGGCACGCCGACCTTTCCTACTTCGCCGCGGGCCAGCTGAGAATCGGAGTCGTAGCCCGTCTGGGTCGGCAGATCGAAGGCGATGGACAGGCCCGTCTGCCCCTTGGCCAGGTTCTTCCGATAAAGTTCGTTCGAAGCCTGTGCCGTTGAATGGCCGGCATAGGTGCGGAACATCCAAGGTCTGTCGCGCATGGGCTTATCGCTGTCTGTCTTGCCGCTCATAGCTCTTGCTGAAATCGTCCCCTGTTCGTGTGCAGTGCATCGAAGCATGCCCGGCGGTTACGGGCAATACGCCGTTGGCGAGGGCGGTAAATAGCCCTTGAGGGCTCCTGAAAGCCCCAAAAACGCTGCCGGATGGTAGGATGTGGTGATCGTTTTGAACGATCTTCCTCTGGCAAGAAGCGATTCTTTTTGCTAACCCTCCTGACCGATTGAGGCAACCCTGCCAAAATTTGGGCATTTCCAAGAGAGCCCCGGCGCTTTCACCGCGGGCAGGCAGCGAAGGCTGCGGCCCGCAAATATGTTGCAGTCGCGAGATGGATCGAAGACAATTCTCGCTAATGCGAAAAGCGCCCCGAATAGATAGAGGACTGGGGGGACAACCGGATGAATGAGATGTCGATAGGTGAAGTTTCAGCGGATGCGCCAGCACCGCGCGGCGAAATCAAAGATCTTTATGAGATCGGTGAGATTCCGCCTCTCGGCCATGTGCCGAAAAACATGTATGCGTGGGCTATCCGGCAAGATCGCGAAGGTCCTCCGGATGAGGCCATGCAAGTCGAGGTGGTGCCGACCTGGGAGCTGGACTCCCATGATGTGCTCGTCCTCGTGATGGCGGCCGGCGTCAACTACAACGGCGTTTGGGCCTCGCTCGGCACACCCGTTTCGATGTTCAACGTTCATAAGAACCCGATCCACGTGGCCGGTTCGGATGCGTCGGGCATAGTGTGGGCTGTCGGCTCCAAGGTGAAGCGCTGGAAGGTCGGCGACGAAGTCGTCATCCACTGCAACCAGGACGATGGCGACGACGAAGAGTGTAACGGCGGCGATCCGATGTTCTCTACGTCTCAGCGTATCTGGGGCTACGAGACGCCCGACGGGTCGTTTGCTCAGTTCGCGCGCGTGCAGGATCGTCAGCTTCTGCCGCGGCCACAGCATCTGACTTGGGAAGAGGCGGCGTGCTACACGCTGACGCTGGCCACTTCATACCGTATGCTGTTCGGCCACCGTCCGCACACGTTGAAGCCCGGACATAATGTCCTGGTCTGGGGCGCCTCGGGCGGCCTCGGCTCAATGGCTATTCAGCTCTGCGCGACAGCCGGCGCCAACGCCATCGGCGTCGTGTCCGAAGACGACAAGCGGGACTTCGTTATGTCGCTTGGCGCCAGGGGTGTGATCAATCGTAAGGACTTCAATTGCTGGGGGCCGCTGCCGAAAGTGGGGACGCCCGAATACGACGCCTGGGCCAAGGAATGCCGCAAGTTCGGCAAGGCCATTTGGGAATTCACCGGCAAAGGCGTGAACGTGGACTGCGTGTTTGAGCATCCCGGCGAGGCGACCTTCCCGGTCTCCACCTTTGTCGTGAAGCGCGGCGGCATGGTCGTCTTCTGCGCCGGTACCACCGGCTACAACCTGACCATGGATGCGCGCTATGTGTGGATGCATCAGAAGCGTGTTCAGGGCTCGCACTTTGCGCATCTGCAGCAGGCCAGCATGGCGAATAAGCTCGTCATCGAGCGTCATGTTGATCCGTGCATGTCCGAAGTGTTCCCCTGGGAGCAAATCCCGAAGGCGCATATGCGTATGTGGAACAACGAGCATCGCCCTGGCAACATGTCGGTGCTGGTGAGCGCGCCGGTCACGGGTCTTCGGACCTTTGACGACGTGATCGAGGCGAGCGAGGAGATGCACGGCAAGTCTTAGAGATTGATCCGGGCTCTGATTTCTTTCGAGTTCGGCTGCTTTGACAGTCCATTGCACGCCCCGGACGGTAACGTCCGGGGCGTTTGCACGTTTGCCGCCGCGCTCTCCTGTTGATCCAATCGAGCCTTTGGCTCGTAATCAAGGATGTCTGATTGTTGGGATTAGCGCCTGTCATGCCGCGCCAAATCGCCAGAGTAGGCTGCGTGAGGCCGTCCAAGGCTTCGCAACGGGCTAAGCGCGCGCTCAGGACCTTACCTGGGATTTGACTCCCGCCGCCGGTCGGGGTTCGTTGTTGGAAATCTGATATTGTTAGTCTTTTGAGGAATCAGACGTTGAACGCCACCGAGACCATGACCGCCCGTTTGCTCCCCCTCCTGGATGCCGCCGCCGAGGCCGCAGGAACCCTGAATGTCGCGGCCACCGAGGCCGTGAAGGCTAAGCTCGCCCCGGGCGGCAAGATCGACAATGCCGCGCTTGAGCGTGAGCAGCATGTCGCCCACGGCCTTGCCTGGATCACGACCTACGTCGAGGGAATCCGCCAGATGGCCGATTATGCCAAGCGGTCCTCCGAGGAGAGGCGTTTCGGCGAGTTCGAGGGGCTGCTGACCCAGATCGTCGTGGGCGAATATCTGGCCCAGCTTGCCGGCGGCGTCGTCATGAGCCAGGGCGAAATCGTGCGTTTGCATGAGCTCGGCGTTTCCGACTCGGCGAAAGTCGCCTTCCTGACCGATAACGTGCTTGCGCTGATCCAGGGCGTGACGCCGGATATGCGCGCCCGTGCCGCGACGCTGATTCAAGCTGCGCAAGCTGCGGCTGTGGCTAATTTCGGCGACCCCGGACTGGACGAAACCTACGAAGAGATCCGCAATGAGATGCGGCGTTTCTCTGAAGCCGAAGTGGTGCCGTATGCGCAGGAATGGCACCTCAAGGACGAATACATCCCGCTCGAGCTGGTCAATAAGATGGCCGAACTCGGAGTGTTCTCATTGACACTGCCGGAAGAATATGGCGGCCTCGGCCTCGGCAAGGAGGCCATGTGCGTGGTCTCCGAAGAACTCTCCCGCGGCTATATCGGCGTGGGCTCGCTGGGCACTCGGTCGGAGATCGCCGAGGAGCTGATCGAGAATGGCGGCACAGACGCTCAGAAAGAGGAATGGCTGCCGAAGATTGCGAGCGGCGAAACGCTGCCCACGGCCGTTTTTACCGAGCCGAACACGGGTTCCGACCTCGCCTCGCTGACGACGCGTGCGGTCAAGGACGGGGACGTCTACAAGATCACCGGTCAGAAGACTTGGATCACCCATGCGGCTCGGGCCGATGTGATGACTGTGCTGGCGCGCACGGACCCCAACGAGAAGGGCTATCGCGGCCTGTCCATGTTCCTGGCGCCGAAGCCGCGCGGAACCGACGACAACCCGTTTCCGGCGGCCGGCATGTCCGGTGGCGAGATCGAAGTGCTCGGCTATCGCGGCATGAAGGAATTCGACATTTCCTTCGACAACTTCGAAGTGCCGGCGGCCAATCTTCTTGGCGGCGTCGAGGGCCAAGGCTTCAAACAGTTGATGCAGACATTCGAGGCGGCGCGCATCCAGACGGCGGCGCGGGCCGTGGGCGTCGCGCAGTCGGCGCTCGATATCGGTCTACGTTACGGCATGGAGCGCAACCAGTTCGGGAAGCCGATCATCAACTTCCCGCGCGTGGCCGATAAGCTCGCCATGATGGCGGCGGAGATTCTGTTCACCCGCCAGCTTACTTATTACTCGGCGCGCAAGAAGGACGCCGGCCAGCGCTGCGACCTGGAAGCGGGCATGGCCAAGCTCTTGGCCGCGCGCGTGGCCTGGGCCGCCGCCGATAATGCGCTGCAGATCCACGGCGGCAATGGTTTCGCGCTCGAATACACGGTCAGCCGGGTTCTATGCGATGCGCGCATCCTGTCGATCTTCGAGGGCGCGGCTGAAATCCAGGCTCACGTTATCGCCCGGCGTCTGCTCGAGCAATGAGTAGGGCGGCCGAGCCCGTCACCTCCAAGCGGTCGTTGATCGGGCTTGGCGTTGCATTGATCGTCTGTTTCGGTGCGTCGTTGATCGGGAGCGCATTCACGCAGCCCAATCTCGCGTGGTACGCGACGCTGGAGAAGCCGGGTTTCAACCCGCCCAATAGCATGTTCCCCATCGTGTGGACGATCCTGTTCGCGATGATGGCGGTATCGGCCTGGCTGGTCTGGCGGAGCCCTTCGGACGAGGGCGACAAGAGGACCGCGCTGACTTGGTTTGCCATCCAACTCGTCCTGAACGTGACCTGGTCGTTCGCCTTCTTCGCGATGCACAGCCCGATTGCCGGCCTCGCCGTGATTCTTTGGCTCCTTGTCGCCATCGTCCTGACAATGGTGTTCTTCGATCGGGTCAGCCGCGCGGCTGCTCTCCTGCTCGTCCCCTATCTTCTGTGGGTTGGATTTGCGACGGGGCTGAATTTTGCTTTGTGGGCGCTGAATTCCGTTGCAGGCTCCACATAAGGGAGACGGCTTGGTACAGCGTTCTATCCTCATCACCGGATGCTCTTCCGGTATAGGGCTTGCGGCAGCGACGGTCTTGAGGGATCGCGGCTGGCGCGTGTTCGCCACGGCGCGCGCGCGCGAAGACCTCGCCCGTCTCAAGGACGAGGTCGGCGTCGAAAGCCTTTATCTCGATTACACTGAGCCGGACTCGATTGCCGCGACGGCCAGTCATGTGTTGGCGGCAACGGGCGGGGCGCTCTCCGCGCTCTTCAACAACGGTGCCTATGGGCAGGCCGGCGCAGTTGAGGATGTACCCGTGCATGCGGTGCGGACCCAGTTCGAGACCAATGTCATTGGCTGGCACGACCTTACGTGTCGTGTGATTCCAGCGATGCGGGCCCAAGGGCATGGCCGTATCGTCCAATGTTCCTCGGTGCTGGGTCTTGTGGCCGCGCCCTATCGCGGTGTGTATGCCGCATCGAAATTCGCAGTTGAAGCCTTGAGCGATGCGCTCCGTATCGAGCTGAAAGGGTCCGGGATCGACGTCTCCATTATCGAGCCCGGCCCTATCGCCACACGCTTTGTCGAAACCGCCATCAAGCATTACAAGCGCAATGTCGATATGGAGAACTCTGCCCACTGCGACATCTACCGGGTGCGGCTTGCGAAGATGGAAGACGGCGGGCAGATGGCGTTCAAGCTGGAGCCGGACGCGGTTTGCAGGAAGCTCGTCCATGCCCTTGAGGCGAAGCGGCCGAAGACGCGCTATTATGTGACCGTCCCGACCTATACCGGCGCCTTTTTAAGGCGCGTATTGCCCGCCCGTGCGCTCGATTTTGTCGCGGCGAAGAACTAAAGTTGTTGGCTTGGCGCCAGTTGGCGCCCGATCACAGCCCCCAAGAGCGGGCGCGCCGGGAGGCCTTTTTGGAATACGTACTTCGCTGGATTTTGCCG
The DNA here is from genome assembly GCF_049590335.1 of Methyloceanibacter sp. GTDB lineage: Bacteria > Pseudomonadota > Alphaproteobacteria > Rhizobiales > Methyloligellaceae > Methyloceanibacter. Next base: position 24,783 of record NZ_JBAWCQ010000075.1, on the reverse strand, counting down.
TTTGCCGTGGCGCTCGTCGCAATCGTTCTGGTCTTCGGTCTGTTCAACATGCTCCGGGGCGGAAATCCCAATCTCAGCCAGAAATTGATGCGCGCGCGCGTGATTTTGCAGCTCGTCGCCCTTCTCGTTGCCATGGCGATTGCCTATCTAGCTGGAACGCGTCCCTGAAATGCGAGGTTGACCCCTTCTTGGGCAGGGCTACGCTGGTTTTTACACAGGGGGGTTTGCGTTCGGCGGGCCCTGATGCCGGGGCACAATGGTCAAGCTCAACAAGATTTATACGCGAACTGGCGATGACGGTACGACGGCGCTCGGTACGGGCGATCGTGTCGCGAAGTACGATCTGCGCGTGGAAGCCTATGGCACCGTCGACGAGACCAACGCGACCATCGGGCTCGCGCGGCTTGGTACTGGCGCGTCCGCTCCGGCACTCGATGCGATGCTGTCGCGGATTCAGAACGACCTCTTCGATCTCGGCGCTGACCTCTGTTTCCCTGAGGAAATGAAAAAAGGTGAGGCGGCGCTCAGGGTGAGCGATGCGCAGATCAAACGCCTCGAAGCCGAGATCGACGAGATGAATGACGTGCTCGACCCGCTCCGCTCGTTCGTCTTGCCTGGCGGTACGCCTGCCGCTGCGCACCTGCACCTGGCCCGCACCGTCTGCCGCCGTGCGGAGCGTTTGGTCGTTGCGCTTGCGTCTCGTCCCGACGAACCGGTCAGCACGCAAGCGGTCGGCTATATCAACCGGCTGTCGGACTTCCTATTCGTCGCGGCTCGCTACGCAAACGACAAGGGCGCTTCCGACGTGTTGTGGGTGCCTGGTCAAAACCGCTGAAGCCGAGGTCGCGCGCGTGTTCGTCCCCCTTCACGACACCAACCCTCTCAAGAAGATAAACTATCCCTATGTGACGGTGGCGCTCATCGCGCTCAATGTGGCAGCGTATGCGATCCTACAGACCGGCTGGTTCATTCCGCGTGAGGACGAGGATCTGACGGCCTTTGCGGTCGTCCCCGCTCAGCTTCTGGCGAATGCGGGCGGCGATACGGCGTTTCTCGCATCTGGGGCCATGCTGGTGCCGGAGCGGCTCACGCTCGTCTCCTATATGTTTCTGCATGGCGGGTGGATCCACCTGATCGGAAACATGCTGTTTCTGTGGGTGTTCGGCGACAATATCGAGGACGCGATGGGGCATGTGCGCTTCGTCATGTTCTATCTGATGTGCGGCATCTTTGCTGCGCTCTCGCACATCTACATGCTTCCCCGTTCAGACCTGCCGCTGATCGGTGCCTCGGGCGCCGTGGCCGGGGTCATTTCCGCCTACCTGATCCTACATCCCAGGGTGAAGGTTTGGGTCCTGGCGCTCTGGCGAATTCCCATCCGCGTCACCGCGGCCTGGGCGCTGGGCATATGGATCCTGGCCCAAGTGGCCAATCTCTTCTTCGCGAGCGAGGAGGCCGTCGCGTGGTGGGCGCATCTCGGCGGCCTGGTCGCCGGAGGCTTCCTGATACTCTTCATGCGCCGCCGCGGTGTGGTCCTTTTCGACCGCACGAGAGGCGGTGCGTAAGCGTTACGACGGCGCAGTTCGCAAGCCCAGGGCTACCATTGACTTGGGTCATTTCGGGCTTTACGGTCGCCGCCATTTCGCACGTGCGAGATATTGGCTTGGGGGCAGGTCAAACCCTGTCGGGGACCACAAAGAACCACATGAAAATCCTAGTACCTATCAAACGCGTCATTGACTATAACGTGAAGATCCGGGTGAAGTCCGACGGAAGCGGCGTCGACCTGGCCAACGTGAAAATGTCGATGAATCCTTTCTGCGAGATCGCCGTCGAGGAAGCGGTCCGCATCAAGGAACGGGGCGATTCGACCGAAGTCGTGGCCGTTTCGATCGGCGGCGCGAAGTCTCAGGATACGCTGCGGACGGCGCTTGCCATGGGTGCGGATCGCGCCATTCTGGTCAAGACCGACGAGACCGTGGAGCCGCTGGCAGTGGCCAAGGTTCTGAAGGCCGTCGTCGAGAACGAGAAGCCTGATCTCATCATCCTCGGCAAGCAGGCGATCGACGACGACAGCAATCAGACCGGGCAGATGCTGGCCGGCCTCTTGGACGTACCTCAAGGCACGTTCGCCTCGAAGGTCGAACTCGATGGCGACAGCGTGAAGGTGACGCGCGAGGTCGATGGGGGCCTTGAGACTGTCGCACTCACCAAGCCCGCCGTGATCACCACGGATTTGCGGCTGAACGAGCCGCGCTATGCCTCACTACCAAACATCATGAAGGCGAAGAAGAAGCCGATTGACGAGATGACGCCCGAGACGTTGGGTGTCGATATCGCGCCGCGGCTGAAGGTGCTCAGCGTTGAAGAGCCCAAGGCCCGCGAAGCCGGTATCAGGGTCGACGATGTCGCGACCCTTGTAGACAAACTCAAAAACGAAGCGGGGGTTCTGTAATGGCCGTCCTGCTGCTGGCAGAGCACGACAATAAGGACCTCGCGCCGACGACCGCCAAGGCGCTGACTGCTGCGCGGGCGTTCGGCGGCGACGTGAATATCCTGGTGGCCGGCCAAGCCTGCCAGGCCGTGGCCGACGAGGCCGCCAAGCTCGACGGTGTCGGTAAGGTCTTGCTGGCTGATGCGCCGCAGTTAGCTCACCAGCTCGCCGAGGATATGACCGCGACGATCTTGCCCCTCATGGCGAATTACACGGTCCTGTTGGCGCCGGCGACGACGACAGGCAAGAACGTGCTGCCGCGCGTTGCCGCGCTGCTCGATGTCGGGCAGATCTCAGATATCGTCGAAGTGAAATCGCCCGATACGTTCGTGCGGCCCATCTATGCGGGTAACGCGCTCGAAACCGTCCAGACCTCGGACAAGATCGTGGTCGCCACGGTGCGCACTACGGCTTTCGCCGCGACGGGCGAGGGCGGTTCGGCGAACGTCGAAACCGTTGGTGCGGGCGACGAGGTGCCGTCTTCCAGTTTTGTTGGCGCGGAGATTACCGAGAGCGAGCGGCCAGAACTGACCGCGGCGCGCGTAGTTATCTCCGGCGGCCGCGGCATGGAGTCCGGCGAGAATTTTGAGAAGCTCATCGCGCCGGTCGCAGATCGGCTTGGGGCCGCCATCGGCGCCTCCCGTGCGGCGGTGGATTCCGGCTATATGCCCAACGACTACCAGGTTGGACAGACGGGCAAGGTGGTCGCCCCTGAGCTCTATGTCGCCGTCGGTATCTCGGGCGCCATTCAGCATCTCGCGGGCATGAAGGACTCCAAGGTGATCGTTGCGATCAACAAGGATGCCGAAGCCCCGATTATCCAGGTCGCGGACTATGCTCTCGTCGGCGATTTGTTCGAAGTTTTGCCCGAGCTCAATGACGAATTAAAAAAAGCAGGCTACGGAGACTAGGCACGCACCGTGGTAGCGTGTCGTACATGGCAAAGAACGATGCTCGGATCGGTTTGTTGCCGGCCCGGTTTCAAAGTAGGAGCGTAGAGTGGAGCCTATTCGTAAAGTGGGCGTCGTTGGCGCGGGCCAGATGGGGCGTGGCATCGCGCATGTGGTCGCGCTGGGCGGCTACGATGTAGCCATCAACGACATTTCCAAGGACGCGTTCGATGTGGCAATCGAGGCCATCGACAAAAACCTGACGCGCCAGGTTTCCAAGGGAAAGATCAGCGAAGAAACCAAGGATCAGGCTCTTGGCAGGATCTCGTTCGCGGAGACATACGAGGCCTTCTCGGACGTGGACCTTATGGTCGAGGCGGCCACCGAAGACGAAACGGTCAAGCGCAAGATTTTCGTCGCGGTCTGCCCGTTCCTGAAGCCCGACGCGATTCTCGCCACGAACACGTCCTCCATTTCCATCACGCGCCTCGCCGCCACCACGGACCGCCCTGAACGCTTCATCGGCATGCATTTCATGAACCCGGTTCCGGTCATGGAGTTGGTCGAGATGATCCGCGGCATCGCTACGGACGATGCGACATTTGCGCGCGCCAAGGAACTTGTGGCCTCGCTGGGCAAGACCATGGCGGTGTCAGAAGATTTTCCGGCCTTCATGGTCAACCGCATTCTGCTGCCGATGATCAACGAGGCGGTCTACACGCTCTACGAGGGCGTCGGTTCCGTGGACGCGATCGACACGGCCATGCGGCTTGGTGCGAACCATCCGATGGGGCCGTTGCAGCTTGCCGACTTCATCGGGCTCGACACTTGCTTGTCGATCATGCAGGTCCTGTATGAGGGGCTCGCCGATTCTAAATACCGGCCGTGCCCGTTACTCGTGAAATATGTCGAAGCTGGTTGGCTGGGACGAAAGACCAATCGCGGTTTCTACGACTATCGTGGCGACGAGCCGATGCCGACACGCTAGGGTGTGGCGCTGTCCTGTCTTTCTTGGGAGTGAAGCGATTAGGTCATCTTCTTCACCTTTGGTCGGCCTATTGGTGGCTTTCGGTTTGCTGGTTGCGAACCAAGGCGCGCTCGCCGCCTGCGATCCTGAAAATGCTCTTTATGAAGACGACTTCGAATTTCTCGATGTGTCCTGGGGAGCCGCCGACGACAGCATTCTCGTCGACGATGGTGCGCTCGTCATCAAGGGCTCCGGCGGGGTCGTCAATCTTGAGACGAAGACGGCGGGCGCCGCGATCTGTGTTGATGTGAGCGTCGCCGAAGCACCGAACGTAGCCGACAGTCCTGCAGGTCTCGTGTTCTGGTGGCAGGATTGGAAGAACTACTACTCCGTCTTCGTCTGGGCCGACGGCTGGATTGAGGTGCGGCGTATGTCGGACGGCAAGTCTAAAACGCTATTCACCCAGGAAGCGGGCGCGCTTAAGACGGGCGCCGGTGCGGTGAACAGCCTAGAACTGACTCTGCAACCGAAAGACGCGACCCTCTCCGTCAATGCGACGGAGGTTCGGCGTTTCAAGGTGAAGCGTCCCAAGGACGGCGGCGCGGTAGGTCTTTACGGCATTTCGCCGGACGACGCGCCCGCCACATTCACCTTCGACACTTTCATCGTCAACGAGCGCTAGCCCGAACGGCCCAGCCAAGACGCTAGCGCCCGAAGAGCCAATCTTCGAAGCTGGCGCGGCTTGTTCTGGTGTCGGTAGCGGCATCCATGCGCGGCGCCTGGGCTGGTTTGGCTCTATGAGGCACTGTCATCGCGGTCCTGCCGTCGGGCCCCGCCGACAGTAGAGGCGCACGCAAGTTCTTCTGTGCCGATCGCGACAGAGACTGCCGCGGCGTATTCGGGTCCGTCGCATGTGGGCTTGCCGTTGCAGGCGAGCGCGCGCCATCCGGCCTATCGTTCTGGGTCATGCGTGCCGGCAAAGTGGACTTGTCCGAGGCGCGCGCGGTGCGAAGCTTCGGCGCGGACGGGCGCAGGTCGGGCGCTTCGGTGGCCCGCGTTGCGCGCTCTTGTCCCAGCTGAGCTCGAGGCGCGCGGTCTGGGTAGCTGCTCCACCCATGGGAGCCAGTCTGCGCTTCAGCGGCAGCGGGGTCCGGCGCGCCAAAACTCAGCGCCATTGCCGTAGGGAACGCCATAAGAGCCATCTTTTGCATCGCTGCTTCTTACGTGCGCTGGCCCCTTCCGGCAAGCGTTGGGGCGCAAAAGGTGGCGGGCAATTCTCCGCTCGTAATGCCCATCTCCCACGTGAATGCTCAATGAATGGCCCGATCAGTTTCGGTTCAGCGCTGCTTTGCGAGACTGATCATCAGGAGAGGTAGGACTTCCGCTCAGCCGATTGAAGCCCGCGCCGAGCTAGGGAAAGGCGCGACCCTGCGAAACAGTTTCAGAGTAAAGGATGATCCCATGTAGCAGATGGCTCTCAAGATTGCCGCCTTCGTCGCGATTTGCGCCGCCAGTGCCGGTGCCGCCGGTGCGGCGAGCACGACCTTGTCGGGCGATGTCCTGCGTAACGCCGTTTCGGACAACACCGTCGTGCTCAAGATTTCCGGTTTCGAACTGCCGATCCGGTATTCCTAGCGCGGAACCATGACCGGCCGCATGAGCACTTTCGCCGCGGCATTCTCCGGCAGCAATGGCGGGTCAGACCACGGGAAATGGTGGGTGAAAGGCCACAAGCTTTGCCAGAAATGGTCCAACTGGGTGGACGGCGCGACCTATTGCTACGCGCTCAGCGAGCAGGAAAAGAACATCGTGCGCTGGGTTCGCAGTGACTGCCGGTCGGGCACAGCGCGAATCGCCGGATAGACCAAGCGTCCTTTCTCTCCACCCGCATCCTGGCCGGCGTCCTTAAGGGCGCCGGCCCTATTTTGTTGGGAGGCCGAAACCCCCGGTGCCCTAGGTCGTGCTGCGCCTTGGCGCGTTCGAAAGTGTATCGGATAGGTTCTCAAGCTGCGCTTCGATCCGTTTCAGACGCACATCGATCGACGGCGCCGTGATGGGATTTTCGCTCGCGATCATCTCGGGCGCAGGTGTGTTGTTCGCTTCGATCTTCTCGTGCTCGCTCTGCAGCGTCTGGATTACGATGCCGATCATCATGTTCAAGAAAATGAAGGCAACCAAAAAGATGAAGCTGAGATAGAAAATCCAGCTCAACGGGTAGACCTCCATGGTCTCGTACATCACGTCGGTCCAATCCTCGAACGTGGCCACGCGGAACAGGGTCAGCATGGCGATGGAGATATTGCCCCAGAGCACCGGATTGATCTCGCTAAAGAAGATGCTCCCGGCCGCGCCATAGATGTAGAAGATGATGAACATCAAGAGAGACACGTAGCCCATGCGCGGGATGGCCTGCAGGAGAGCGTTCAGCAGCACCTGCAGTTCCGGGATCATCGATACGAGCCGTAGGACGCGGAAAATACGTAGGAGGCGTCCCAAAAGTGCCATCTCGCTTTCGTCGATCGGAATGAGGCTCGCGGTCACGATCACGAAGTCGAAGATGTTCCACCCTTTGGAGAAGAACCGCTTCAGGTTGGGCTCCGCGGCAATCCGGATCAGGATCTCGACCAGAAAAAAGATCGTGACGGCGTAGTCGAGACCCTTGAGCGCGGCGGTGAGGTTTGGCCCCAGCGGGTAGGTGCCGATCCCAACCTTGAGCGCGGAGATCACGATGATGGCGATCACGAACAACTCGAAGAGCTTGTTGCTACGAATATCGATAAAGAATTTTCTCAGACCGGAGGCCCAGTCCATCGTTGTCTTGTCGCTCATGCGTCTCTCTGTCTCGGACCCTTGGTGGCAGTGCAGTGATTGGCGATCCTAGTGAGGATTGTGGTTGAAAGCCGTATGACGGTGCGCGTGTCTCCTCTTAGTCCGTATGGGCCATGGTGGTCTAGATACGATGGAAGCGCTCGGTGATGACCGATGACAGCTGCGATAAAGCTCTTGAAGAGTTCAATCGGTGCAAACTGGAAGTAGCCGATGCGTTTAGTGCCTTGGCTCCCTTGGCTGCGGCCTTCGCGTTTTTGGTGTTCGTTTTCCGTAACGGTCGGCATTCTGGTGCTGACGCTCACAATGCTCGGGACGCCGATCGCGCCCCTTAAGTCGACGCTGCTCCTCAGCGTGGCTGTCGTGGTGGCTCTGCCTGGTCGCCTATGCTGCGTGGCAGAAGGTCAAAGAGAGGCGGATGCAGGCCTATGCGGCGGTGCAGGGCAAATGCCCCGCCGAGCGGAGGCTGCCGCCCCCCCTCGTGAGGCGCGAGGACGTTTAGCGCCTGTCGTGCCACTAGGACGAGAGGCCGCGCTTAAGGTCGTCGAGCGTCAGGGCCGGAACAATGTCGATCGCAGCATCGAGCGCGGCAAACTTCGGCTCGTTGAATTTTGGCAATGACCGCCTCGATGGCCTGGCCTAGGCTGCCGTCCCAATAGGCTTCGTTCCCCCGTTCGACGGGAATTGAGAATCGCATCATGACCCGCAGTGCCGGACCCTCCTTCTGCACGGTTCACCCTATCCAATGCACTGCGCAGGGGAATGAATTGGATGAAAAATCTTGCGGGGCAGATTGTTATGAATCTGTCATTGAGGCGGTCTAGGGTCTGAACTTCCCTGACTATTGTCTGGTCCACAAAAAACCCTGGCCGCCATATTGCGGCCGTGGCTTTCTCGCATCCGGCCCTCTCTCGTACACGCAGCCTTCTGGTTCACGGGGCTCCGGCTTGCGGCGGTTGTCCGGCTTTGCTTGCAGGCGCTTAGGCCATGCGTGCCCCGGTCCCGCGACGAGCTTCATTGGTCACCAGCGGTGCGACCGCGATGATGCCGTCCGTCACGTAGTGGTTCACGGTTCCGGCAGAAATCTCCTCGCCGGCGTCATACAGATCGACGATGCCAATGGCGCCTTGTCGGGCGAGTTCGGCCATAACGAAGTCCCGTTCAGCGTTGGTATCAGCGTCTGTGGCATGGGTGATCTGGAAGGTGAGGCGCGTCAACGAGAAGCCCGTATCCTTAGTGCCGGCCCCGACCCAAAGCACCGGTTCGCGGGTATCCGGCCGGTTGGTCCCATGCCAGAAAATATCGTCGACGGTTTCGGCCTCAGTCAGACACTTGGCCCAGAAACGCACGTGGTGCCGCTTTCGGGGACTGTTGCCGATGGCTTTCTGGAAGCCGATATCCTGACCGCGCCCGAACAAGTACAGGGTCGAAAACGGGGCTTTGGGGTAGGCGCTATTCAAAACAAACGCTTTTACCATGCCCCAGGAGCTCGACAAGGTCAGTGGGTCGGCCTCGTGCCAGCCGGCCGCAGCAAATGCGTCGCGCAGCTCGTCGAATGTCCCGATTAGCGCGAGATTAACCGGATCGCCCGGCAGGCCGTCGCCAGTGATGGTGAAGTGCGGGACGTGCTGGTGCCGCAGCACCATCAGACCCATCCGCACGAAATAGGGAAGGATGACATAGGCCGCGAGGGCGTAGGTCGCCGCAAGCGCTAAGACCGACGGCAGTTCGTCGTCAACCGATTGAAATACATTGACGATCAGCCAGATGCCAACGAGGCCAAGGCTCAAGATTGCTGAGCGCTGCAGGATCAAAATTACGAGTCTCACGGGCCCGAATAAAGCATAGATTCGGGTCTGCGTGCCGCAGAGAACGTACTGTCACAGATGGATTTTGGGTTCATAAGTGCTGTAGTCGTTTTGCCACGACGAATGGGAACTACCCACCGGGATACGCGCTGCGCGGTCAGTGTGCCGTCAAGTCGCCGTCCGCTGAAATTGTCGTTCCGGTGATGGACGGGGCCGGAGGCCGCGATTGCGCGAGCGACGTCAAGCCCCATTTCGTGGGTGGTGCTGGTGACGAGTGAGGCTTTGTCCTTCAGGCGGTGGTTGGGAGCGGCGTTCCGTTCCGTCGTCATGAGATTCATCTTACTAGCGTCCCTCGCTATACAAGCCCGGTCACATACTGGTGCGATATAGCTTTACGGTCAGGCCGAACCGCAGCCCACCGCGATTCATCCTACTCAACTCATATGCTCTGTGACGCCAACCGTCACACGGCCTGAGAGCAGAGTTCGTCTATTTTCTGAGGGATACCAGCTTAAGGCAGACGGGAAAGACCGTCCAAAGTAGGGCGCCGCAAACCACTTAGCCCAATGAAGAAGCCTCGTTTGGGCAATGTCCAGAAGTCGGACACAAACTCAGCATTGAAGTCGTCAAGGCATCATCAGACCTAGAAGGGTAAGTTCTATTTCGAACGTCGGTGAACAATTGAAGCCTCCAGTGCCGCGTGAATTTTGTATGTAGACCCTTGCGGGGTGGCTCGACAAACGCGCATATTCGACTATCTGCGTGTTTCCTTAGGTTCAATTTCTGGAGCGACGAGAGAAACTATGGAATTCGACGCGTTATTGCTTTCGCGAATCCAATTTGCATTTGTGATCGCGTTTCACATACTTTTTCCGGCCTTTACGATTGGCCTCGCCGCTTTCCTTGCCGTGAGCGAGGGCCTTTGGCTGAAGACCGGTTGGGACGTCTTCAAACGCCTCTATCTCCACTGGGTGAAGATTTTCGCGCTCGCCTTCGCTATGGGCGTCGTGTCAGGCGTGGTTATGTCCTACCAATTTGGGACCAACTGGTCTGTATTTGCTGACAAGACGGGTTCTGTTCTGGGTCCACTGCTAGGCTACGAGGTGCTGACGGCGTTCTTCCTCGAAGCGACATTCCTAGGTGTAATGTTGTTCGGTTGGAACAAGGTCGGTAATACGTTGCATTTCGTGGCAACGTGCGCCGTGGCGGTCGGCACGTCGATCTCGGCCTTCTGGATCCTGTCGGCAAATAGCTGGATGCAAACGCCAACTGGCTTTGCTGTTGACGATGAGACGGGCACTTTCTACGCGACTGACTGGATTGCTGTGATCTTCAATCCAAGTTTTCCCTCCCGGTACGTTCATATGATGCTGGCGGCTTTCGTGACGACTGCGGCGGTAGTTCTCGCCGCGGGGGCGTGGCAGATGCTGCGGGACCGGTCTTCCGAACCAACGCGCTGGCAGACACGAATGGCCGTGGGCACCCTCGCCGTTCTTATGCCGCTTCAAATCTGGGCCGGGCATTGGTCTGGAGAAGTCGCGCATGAATACCAGCCAGCAAAGATTGCTACGATGGAAGGCTGGTGTGAAACGAAAGATGTTCAGGGCTCAGTCCTTCTGGCTTGGCCAGCGAACAACGAATGCGGCCTAGACACACTGACCATTCCAAACACAAGTCCAATTTTGTTTGCAAATGCCAGCGGTGAACTCAAAGGGCTGGAGGCCTTCGCAGAAGAAGAGCGGCCACCCTTCTGGTTAGTTTTCTGGAGTTTTCGGATCATGGTTGGCGCGGGCCTCGTCCTGTTGGCGCTGGGGTTTTGGGGGGTCTGGAAGTGGTGGCGGGGCACTATAGACAGGCCAGGTCTTTTCCACTGGCTTGCTGTCCCATCAGGTTCGCTAGGCTTCGTCGCCGTTCTGACCGGCTGGATCACCGCCGAGGTCGGGCGCCAACCTTGGACCGTCTATGGTCATCTCACCACAGCCGAAAGCGTTGCGCCGGTCTCAGCCGGTCAGGTGGCGACGTCTCTACTGGTCTTCATGGTAGTGTACGCCATCGTATTTACGGCGGGTGCTGTCTATATGGCACGGATTGCGACTCGCGGCTTTGATGAGGATTTGGCGGGGCCACCCACGGATAGCCGCCGTGCACCCGGATCGCCGCTCGGCGCCGTCGATGAACCCGCCAAAGTGCCGGGCGACATTGTGGCTGCTGAATAGGAAGGTAGGACCATGGATCTCCCACTGATCTGGGCCGTCCTGATCGCTGTTGCAGTTATGATGTACGTCCTGCTTGACGGCATGGACCTCGGCGTCGGCATGGTAAGCGCATTCGCCAAGGACGACGAAGAACGCAACATGATGACGGCGACTATCGAGCCGGTTTGGGATGGCAATGAGACCTGGCTTGTACTCGGCGGTGGCGGGCTTTTTGCTGCCTTTCCGCTCGCCTACGCCGTAATCATGCCCGCGGTCTACCTGCCCGTACTTGTGATGCTTGCGGCGTTAATCTTCCGCGGCGTGGCGTTCGAGTTCCGTCACAAGGCCGTGCGGCAGACGACTCGCGGCTTTTGGAATGGCGCTTTCTATGGTGGTTCGCTTGTGGCCGCCTTCAGCCAGGGCCTGATCCTTGGTTCATTCATCACCGGTTTCGAGACCGATGGCAGGAGCTTCGCCGGCAGCGCCTTCGACTGGCTATCGCCGTTCTCAGTACTAACCGGTGTGTCCGTTACGATTGGCTATATCCTTCTTGGAGCCTGCTGGTTAGTGCTAAAGACTGAAGGAGAGTTGCAGCTTAAGGCCAAGCGCTTTGGTTTGATTGCATTGATCGCTGTGTCGATTTGTTTCGCGCTCGTTAGTCTCGCGACGCTATCGGTGGACCCACGCGTCACCGAGCGTTGGGGACTATCAATGACTGAGTTCGATTTTGGAAAGATGCTGCCGCTCAGCCCTGTTCCTCTGGCGGGTTTCGCTCTAACAGTTTGGCTGGCGAGTGACCTGATGCGCATCGGAACGCCTCAGTCAGGTCCTGATTGGCGGCCATATCTTCTAGCTACTGGCATCTTTCTTTCAGGTTATGTCGGTCTAGCGATCAGCTTGTATCCGTGGCTTGTGCCTTTCGAATTCAACCTTTGGCAGGCAGCTGCACGAGACAATGCCCTTGGGCTCATGTTAGTCGGTGCTGGGATTATGCTGCCCTTGATCCTGCTATACACAGCTTATGTGTATCGGCTCTTCTGGGGAAAAGTAAAACCGGGAGACGGCTATCATGCCTGATTGGTTTTTAACGCCCGCACCACCGGCCGACGATGGCGATCGTGACATTCCGCTTTCGAAACGTCTCGTTTGGTTCGCTCTGCTAGCTATAGGAAGCGGGCTGGCCACCATCGTGGCTGCGTTCGTGTTACGCGGACTTCTATTTATTGAATAGGCTTGATGGCCAACAAATCGCCATCACCAAAAAACTTCTGAGATTAGAAGTGCCGACCCCTGCAGGACTCGAACCTGCGGCCGTCAGATTACGAATCTGATCAGGACCGTTGATCTGATTACGTTTTCTGCCGGCATGTCGCGTTTCTGTTGCGTCTAGCGTTGTCCGCTTTGATCGCAGCCCTATGCTCATCTGAACAATGATACGTTCAAAGCAGCGATGTGGTCGAACAACATATGTCGAATAGGCGGGATCACGTCCGGTTTGCGCCCGAAAGCAGACATACTCGGCTTGGGTATCGGGTCCCCTAAGTGCCAATAGCGGATGTTCGGGACTAGACACAGGTAAGGCTAGAATTCTGCCAAGCTCTTTCGACTGGTGCTTTCCCACGGGAGCGGCGGCGCAGAGGCTTCGACGGATGCTTTCACTGCCTTCTTTCCATCGGCGAGAGCCCGGATGATGACCTTGTCCAACTTATAGAGGTCTCCAAAAGTCTGTAGCTGCCCATCCGCGTCAACCACAGCAGTGAAGTAAGTCGTATGCACGGGGATGGGGTCGTCTAGGTTAACCTCACTGTCTCTGCCCTTCTTGAGCAACTCATCTATCTTGGTCCTTTCCCAGCCTTTGTCTTCGGCAAGGAGTACCGCCGCGACCGTTCCGGGGTTGTCAACGCGTGGACAGTGGTGTCCCTCAGAACGGATCTCCTTCTTAAAAGGACCGCGCTTGATCGTGTCATGCATATAGACGATGTGCTTGTTCGGATATAGGAACTTCACTTTGCCCAAATAGTTTTTAGGGCCTGGCGCTTGTACGAAGCTGACTGCGGACATATTGACCTTGTTCCAGTTGATCTTTTTGGGATCAACCCGGCGACCCTTATAGAAAACCTTCAATCTGTGTTGCTTTAGGACGGCAGTATTGCCGCCGCCGCCAAACCAGCCGCCTCCCTTGCGCAGTTTCGGAAGCAGGTCTTCTCTGACGATGGTGGGCGGCACGGTCCATTTTGGATTAAAGACAATACTCTTCATGCTGGCCGAAAAAATTGGCGTCGCATAGCGCGGTTTGCCCACCACTATTTTTTCTGAGTGGATAATCCTCTCTCCTTTTACCACATGCATCATAAATTCGGGCGTATTCAGCCAGACGTGGGGCGCACCCAGTTCCTCCGGCATCCAGCGCCACCGTTCAATATTGACTAGGATTCTCTCTGTCTCATTGGGATCCGTCTGCTCTTTGGCCCTTGCTCTTAACAAGGCGTCCCGCAGGAGAGAAAACTGACGATGCTTTGGATGCAGCTCCGTCAAATAGCGGTCCAGTTTGTCTGCCTTGGCAATCTCTGAGAGAACTGTCTTCGGATCACGAAGGGGCGGCGTCTGGTCGATGAGCTCGCTCAGGCTCGACGGGTCTAAGCGACCACCGCGTGCGTAGCGAGCATATTTCAATAGAGCTAAGCTGATGGCCATCTCAGCGGCTGCCTGATCTTTTGCGGCAGCTGGCCGGTAGTCCGACGGCGGAACCACAAAGTCCGCCGGTTCAAGAGCCCAATCTTTAGCCTTCGCTAATTCGCCGAGAACAGCCTTTCCAGCTGTTGAGATCCCAGACTTGTCTACCCAGAGCGCGGGACCGCTGTGACCTTCGTAAAATGTCTCAACAGCGGCAAGGTCATCCGAGTGGGAGCCCTTTCGCAAAATCGGGTCACTCAACTTGAGGCGAATTGCGTTGGCAATGTATAGCTTCTCCGGCGCTTCGGGCTCGGAGCCTATTTTGTCTATAGAGGGTTGCTCATTATTCGCAGCCTGTGCGGCATTGACCTCGGCCACCTCGGCGGGAATTGCTCGTGGAGAAGGAGGATTGTCGTCTATCTCCACCACGATCGCGGAGGCTTCATTCCTCTCGATCTCGACAACGATGGCCGATGCGAGTTCCTGCTCTTTTTTGCTCGAGACCAAGCCAAAGGCTAGGGCTATAGCAAGCGCGCAAATGCCCGCCGAGCAAAGAAGCATGACTTTGGCCGGCCGACGCATAAACCGAGCTTTCTGTGCCGAATATAAGACCCGCAAATTGACACCGTAACGCTTGTGTCGATCTCCTCTGCCTAGACTACTTCAACCGCGCTATGCGTCTTCGGCAAAGTCGCGCCCCGTTGGCTGCGCCATATATCATATCAGGAAACCAACGATCCCGGATATGCCCGAGACGCGCTAGGTTAACATGCCCGGCAGAGCACGTTGAATTTTATCTGCTTCGGGTCATTGGCGAATATCATCTGGCTGACTGCCGACGTCCACTCCACAGCCCCAAGCGGACGTGGTCCGTCTGACAATCGAGGGCCGCTTTGGGTCACTAGCGGACACTAGACCGCGACTTCGCGACGACCGCTTTACGTCCATAAGCAGACATCCTGAGCGCAGAAAGCGATATCCGCTAAGTGCCAAAAGCAGACAACGGGAGAACACTTCCGGTTTGTCTTCACATTTCTCGAATCAGAGAATAGGAAAGGGCCCCATAAGTTTGTTGGCCTGACAGTTGGGCGTCACAATGTCGGTGTCGTCTGGCGACGACATGCCAAGGTGAAGCCAATTACCGAATCCGACGCCTGTTTCATCGTCGATGGCTTGCAGGTACATGGTCCGGTACATCATCACCAGCGGATAGGTGAAGATATAGGCTTCCTTTGCCATTTCCTCGACGTCGGGCGGCGTCGGGGCCTCCTGCGCGATCGCCGGCATGGGGGGTCAAAAGCGCACAGGCTGCCCCATTGCAACGGCTCGGCGAAGCGATGACAGTGTCATTGTCGAACTCCTCCCTTCTGTCAGCAGGCCACCAAACAAAAGGCTCGGCAGTCAGGGCTGTCCATTTTTGATTTTGGACTCTTCCCCAGTGCTTACCTACCTCCTTATAGAATAAGGGAGGAAGTAAGATATACCACTGCAAGACCAACGATTGTTAGCCCAGTGCTGAAAACGAGTACGTATGGAAATCGGCTATCAGATTCAAAATGATTTATTGTGGCTGTCATTGTTATTAGTCTCTTCTAATAAAATTCTGTTAATAGCCATTTATAGAATTCATGTGTTATCAATAGGTCCTCAAGATGATCGTAATAAGTCATCAAAATATTTATATTTCAACGTATCGCTAGTAATAATGTCTGATAAATCTGTTATAGGGTGCTCTGCTTGAATGATATATTCAGATGACATTTGGTCATATACAGAGGAGTGCCCCATGGCAAAAGGCCAACAGAAGAGTAACCGCGAAAAGAAGAAGCCGAAGCAGGACAAGAAAAAGGGGACGCCGCCTTCCGCCTCCCCGTTCCCATCATCCGGACCGCGTGGCAATCCGGCTCAGAAGAGCGGATCCAAGAAGCGCCGTTGACGGTTTTCAGTGCGAGCAGGAAAGCGCCTTTTGCGCCGAAGATCTAACCAACACCATAAGAGCATCGCTCCGATGTCCGCTTTGGGTCACCAGCGGACATTAGACCGCGACTTCGCGACGAACGCTTTGCACCCGAAAGCAGACATCCAAAGCGTCGTTATCGATGTCCGCTATGTGCCAAAAGCGGAAGTCAGCCTCACCTTTCGGTCTATCCGGCTTGAGAATATCGGCAATGGGCTGCAAGGCCGTTATCCGCGATAGTGAGTATCATCTCTTCATAGGTCATGCCGAGATTGAGCACGCAGCCCCGATAGAAATACCCTTTGCGCAGGCCGGGCATCAGGTTAGCTTCGATGAAATGCGGCACGTTCTCGTGATCCATCATGATGTCGATGCGCCCCAACGACTTGCCACCCAGAGCTCGGAATGCCGCCCTCGCTAAATCGCAGAGCTGAGCATGAACGGTCATGTCCATGACCTGCTTGACCGCTTCTGCATCCTGTTTCTTGATGTCGAAGTCGAGAACGCGGTCCCCGTTCCGGTTTGGAGCCGCGACGATCTCGATAGGCATGGCGCGGAGCGTTCCGCTCGATGCGTCCTCTAAGATGCCGACGCTGTACTCCCGACCCGAGAGATGCGCCTCCACCAATGCGCGGGACAAATGGGTCTCATGAATATCATGCACCTTGCGCCGGAAACCCTCAATGTCATGCACGACGGAGTCGGCGTCTACACCCCGGCTATCGCCGCCTTCGACGGGTTTCACGAAGAGCGGAAAGGCAAGAGGAATGCTTTCCGCGTTCGGATGCTCTTCGGGTGCGGTAGAGAAAAACTTCGCTGTCGCCACATTGGCGCCTTGCATGATCCGTTTGGCGCGAACCTTATCGTGCTCTTTGTCGAGAGCAGCCTTGTCCGACGCGACGTAGGCAATACCGTGCAGGTCGAGAAAATCATTAAGCCATACATCGCGGCCATCGAAAGAGAAGTATTTGACCCCCGAGAACACTAAGTCCGGCTGCCGAGCCGCCAATTGCTCCAGATGCCTTCGGGTGCTGATCTGGGTGATAGACACATGGCGGTAGCTGGCTGATAGGATCTTGAGAACAAGCCATTCATCCAGCTCGATCCCGACATTGTCCCGGTGTGCCGCAATGTCGGCGAGGTATGGCGCAATGACAATTTCGATCGTCTCGGTGCGTTTGCCATCGCCAGGATGGTTGTTTTCGGCAGGTCGTTTGCTTTGCCGCAGTTGATTGCCTTCGCCAGGCAACCCCGCGTCCAGCGCGGAGAAAATGCCTTCGAGGCCGCACTCGACGTACTCGACCTGCGGCTGGCCAGCGCTGGACAAGACGGCGAAGTCTGCACCTAAGATGTCTGAGTCAAAATCTAACTTTCTCAACTTTTGGCCTCTCAAGCACGCACGCGCAGCAGCTCGGGGACGCGGGAGCAGTCCGAGGCCGGCTTACGTTGTGTGAATTGTTGCGCGAAAAAGCTTGGTGACGCCGAATTGTGTTTCGGCCGCGACCAGTGTCTTTGGGTATCAGGAACGACGGGCAATAGATACGGCTATATTGACCGACTTGATCGGGCCCGGCCTCAGCGTGTCGGCCAATTTCCAGCAGCAGAGCTAAAGACGTAGCCCTCTAGAGACTAACAAGCCGCCCCCTAGGGGACGGCTCTGAGTTCACCTAGTCTGTTGGTCCCAAAGGAACTATGCAGCCTCGATATTGGAAACGGCGGTCTTGCCGCTGCGGCTGTCAACTTCAGTATCAAAAGAGACCTTCTGGCCTTCGGCTAGCCCGCCGATGCCGGCGCGCTCAAGCGCGGTGGCATGAACAAACACGTCCTTGCTACCGTCTTCCGGCTCGATAAAGCCGAAGCCTTTTTGGTCGTTGTAGAATTTCACAGTGCCCTTGATCATAAGGGGTCGTCCTTTCGCTGTAGTCAGTTGCAATTGCGCTCAAGGCCGCACCGGAGCGCGGCCCAAAACCTATTCGTCGATGTTTGGGGGGGTCTGAACGTGCGCCTGGCAATCAGCGAGGGCGAAACGGCCATATTGTCCGGCCAAATGTCGATGAGTTTACATGACTGCTTCTAGTGCGAAATACAAGGTGCCTTGCACGGAACCACGTCGAGTATGGGCCGCTTTGGGTCATTAGAAGACATCGAGCCGCTGATGCAGCACGTCCGCTTTACATCCATAAGCAGACATCCTGAGCGTCGAAATCGATGTCCGCTATATGCCAAGAGCCGACATTGGATGGCAATCCGCCGTGTGTAGCCCCAGAACGACAAACAAGTCGGTCAGCGGAATAACTCAAGACCGCCGTGTCACTACAGGCCAACCTCGTCCGCCCACAGAACGCGTGCAAGTGACGACCTTCACGGCATGATCAAGAGCGGCGTAGGCAAAGTTCATTCGGTCCTCACCACTATGTGGCCCCAGCGATGCCTTCTTCCCCCCCTTTCTCGCGGCGTCTCCAACGGCCAGCTTTCTGCCTTCCATCACGGTCCCCCAAACTCTTACGTTGCGGATCTTCATCGGATCCACCGAGAGCGGATTCTCGGCCAGAATCGTGAAGTTCGCGCGCTTCCCGGCCACGATACTGCCAAGCTCGTTCTCAAGCCTGAGTGAACGCGCAGCATCGATCGTAACGCCGCGTAGGGCATTTTCGGGAGTAACGCGCTGTTCGGGCCCCGCGACTTTGCCCGAGGCTGTGATCCGGTTGACGGCGCACCACATTAGGAACAACGGATCCGCAGGCGCCATCGGCATATCCGAGTGGAGCGACCAAGAAATGTCCGAACGCGTGATGTCGCCAAGGCGCACCATGGACCGCGCCCGTTCCGGGCCAAGGCCTACCTTTGAATACTGATCGGCAAGTGCGGTCACGTAATACGGATTACCGCTAACGATCGCACCTAGCGACTTTATACGCTCCACCTGGTCGGGGGCGCTCACCGCGAGATGCACAAGAACGGTGCGATGGTCATAACGCGGATTGCGGCGCAGGTTCGCTTCGAGCGTATTGAGTACTCGGTCAAGCCCTCTGTCGCCATTTACGTGGATATGGAGCTGATAGCCAGCATCCCAGTAGATGCGGAAGGCGCGATCAAACGCGTTCTCGTCCATCATCCACTCGCCCTCGTGGCCGTCGAGATAAGGCTCGCGTACCTGCATGAGAAGCGAGTAGATGGCACCGTCGGCAAAAAGCTTCGCTTGGTTGCATGCCAAGCTGGTCATTCCTCCGTACCAGGAGGAAAGCTTTTCGGTTTCGGCGATGACCTGCGCATCGTCGCTATAGTTCGCAACCATGCTCTTTGCGTCCACAGTAAATGACCATCGGAACGGCATGTCTGGACTTGAGAAGACGGCGTTTACCGCATCTTGTACGGGCTTTGCTAGAATGCCACCGGGCTCGTTGCCGATGGTGATGCCGTTGGCATGCATGTAGTCGCGGGTTAACTCCAGCCCCGCTTTCAGGCGTTCGGGGGTTGCGACCATGCTCGCAATGTGAGGCAGAACCGCGAAAAGCCCTTGCTCCCAGAAGCGCGCTTCCTCGAAATTGCTCTGGGCCTTCGCCGAGGGCGCGAATGCATTGTGAACCTCTCGTGTGACCTCGCCACGTTCCAAGGTAGCGCTATTGAGGATCATCTCGTGACAGGAGCGTGCCCAGACAATGATCGGCCGGGTTGCAGAGATTTCGTCAATCTCGCCGCCGGTCAGTGGACCGAAGAAATCCGGGTGATATCCCCAGCTGAGAAGGGGTTCGTCCGGGTTCGCCAAGGCGGCCTCAGCGACTGCGAGGCGTTCAATAAAATCCTGCTTGTTCTTCACCGCAGGAACTGTCCCGCTGGGCAGTACCCAGTCTTCAATGGCGAGAATCTCCGAAGACATGGTGAGCGCAGCCAGAACTGGATGATCGTGCTGGGCGATGAACCCCGGGACGATCACTTGGTCGGCAAAGCTAGTATCGACAGTGTGGTGCTGACCGCTGAGGACGCGCTGAACCTCATCGAGACTCCCGACCCAGAGAATCCGGCCACCGGATACGGCCACGGCCTGGGCACTCGGCCTGGCGGGATCGAGTGTCACGATTTCCCGCGCAGTGTAGATCGTTGCCGCCGGCGCGGAGAGCAAGGCGCCACCGAGCTCTTGAAGGCTATCGCTTTCTTGCGCCAAGGCTCGGCCAAGCGGCCCCATAGCAGCGGCACTCGCGAGCCCTACCTTGATGATTGTCCGGCGACTAATGTCACTCATGGTTCACTTCCGACCACCGGCTGCTGGTTCGCTGGTCCATTTCGCAGGGCGTCACCATAACGGACATTTGCCTCGAGCCAAATGTCCGCAAACATCATCAAGTGAAGTGTTCTCTTCGTTTGCTTCGAATCAAGTAGGACCCTACAAGAATGACAAATGCTAGAAAGGTACGTGTGCTGTACTCATTCAGCTGAGCGGCAGACAGACTCTTGTTAGTGAACTTCATTGAAGCTGAGGCGTAGGTGCTCCCCATTGGTAAGACAGCCGTAGCGCTCATTCTTATGACGCTAGTCATCGGATACACGCCTTTTGAGGTCAGAGCGCAGCATGTCCTGCGTGTCGGTGAGAGTTGGGCTTTTGAGCTAGAGGGCAATCCCTCAACCGGTTACCAGTGGCGGGTCAACAAAGCCGCATCTACTGGTCTCGGCTTAATAAGATTGGAATCCCTCGGCTATGCCAACAGTCGTAAAACGAAGCCGGGTAAGGTGGGTGCACCGGCGCCGTTCAAGTTTCGTATAACTGGACTGAAGCCCGGCAGCACGAGATTGGTTTTCGATTATTCTAGGGCGTGGGAACAGAGGTCGCCAAATACTCAAAGAACGATTGAGCTACGATCTCCAGGTAACCCCCGTTGTATAAGCTTCCTCTTTGGGTCATTAGCAGACATTGGACGCATCTCGAACGATGTCCGCTCTACCCCTAAAACAGATATCCTCAGCCTGGGCGTTGAGGTCGGCTGACTTGGCTGTTCTGAATTGGTGACCCGGGCAGGACTCGAACCTGCCGCCCTCAGATTGGGAATCGGATCAGGGTCATTGATCCGATTACGTTTTTTGCTCGCATGTCGCGTTTGTGTCGCGTCTAGCGTTGTCCACTTGGATAGCAGCGTTATGCAAATCTGACTAATCGACCGGTCCAAGCAGCAATGTGGTCGAATAACCTAAGTCGAACAGGCTGGGCCACCTCCGGTTTGCGCCTGAAAGCAGACATGCTCGGCTTGGGTATCGAGGTTCGCTATGTGCCACAAGCGGACATTCACTAGGTCGGGTAGTGCCTGCGTCGAATCACCAGGAACAGGCGAAGGTATTAAGAATGAAGGCGTATAGGTTCGATTCTAGAATGCGGCTTCGACATTGAATTTGAAGGTGAAGTCAGACGTTGCATCCGACACGCCGAACAGCGCGCCAGCGTCGAATTCCCAGTTAGGCATGCCGTCAAGTTCAAGATAGGCAACCGGCCCAACTCGGTGCTTCTGGTCGTCCCAGGTGCCCGTGTGTGAGAGATCCTCGATCTCGCTATAGCCTTCGACGCCTATCCCCCACGTCTCATTCAGCTCATGCTTCATGCGCCAATTGACCTTCAGCTCCAGGCTGTCAATGTCGACATGATCGCCAACCTGGCCAATGAAGAAGCTATTGACGGTGAAGGAGTCGTTCCCGCGGACAAATTTGGCGAGCGGACCGAACAAGATCTCGTCGGGGTCGCCTTCCTGTAGCGCCCACTCATAGAGTGAGCGGAATGCAAGGCCCCAGCCGTCTCCATCCCGCTCTATGATTTCGTACTGACCGCCTAGCTCGAACCGATGCGCTTTCAAGCTCTCGCCGATATTTTGGCGAGCCGTCAGCTCAGCGATGGCTGCAAACCTATCGGTCAAGCCGTACTTGGTCTCCAACTCATGAGACTGCCGCCGCCGCTCACCTTCACCTGGACCCGAATAGATCGCTCCATGCTCCTCGAGCTTTAGCTGGCCCTTCTTCACGTCCGGCGAGCGAACGTAAAACTGCGCGTCAGCAGGCACACTGGCCAAGATCAATGGCAAACCGGCAAGAAAGGAGATGATTGCTAAGCGTAAGTTCGCCGCGAGCTTGCTTCGCTGCTTCATTGATGCCCCCCCGTTTAAGATTTTGTTGGAGGGAATATATATCCGAGAGGAAAAATGCAGCGAGTGAATTTGATGCAGCCAAATACATGCACAACATTCACTATTTGCATGGGGCCCCTCTCTCCAATCGTGTTCCACTCTGGGTCATTAGCGAACAGGGCCAGCTCAATCACAGACGACCGCTCTTAGCCTGAAACCGGATGTGGCGCGTCTCATGCTTGATGACCGCTAAGTGCCAAAAGCGGACACCCTACCAAAGCCGCGTAAGGGCGCAGCGCGCGCGATCTCGATTCAAACTGGACTCATTCTTCTATGTTGCAGGTTTGACATCGGCAAAATAGTTAGTGCCGAGCCAGGTAGCGATGTCCCGCTTTAGCTGCGTTGGCCCAGTGAGCCTAATCCGCCGGTCCCGGAGCGCCTGCCCGAGGCCGATATCGCCCATCCAGACAGCCGTTAGAGTTCTTAAGTCCGTCAGTACTTCCAGATCGACGTCGTAGCCGGGGTCCTTGATGCAGACGTCAACTTCGCCACCTCTGACGACAAGCCACCAACGCCGGAACTTTGCCGCGTAGTCGCTGAACTCGAAGCGGAGAACTGTCCGCTCCACCCCAAAATAGTCAACGTTCATTGTCCTGTGGATGTCCCACATTAGTAGAGATGGATCGAGGTCCTCGGGCGAAAGCTTGCTGCGTGCCCAACGATGCCCCCAGACTCCCACCTGCAGGATGATAGGCTTTAGCTCGCGCCCGGCCTCGCTAAGGGTGTACCGGATACCCTGCTCCGTTTCCGTGCGAGCCACCACGCCCGCAGCCTCTAGCGATTTCAGTCGCGACGACAGCAGGCTTGGCGAGATCAGCGGCAACCCCTTTCTCAAATCGCTGAAGGTTTCACTGCCCGCGCCGAGTTCGCGGACGATGAGGTGCGTCCAGCGCTCGCCGAGTATCTCCGACGCCTTCGCGATGGGGCAAAACTGTCCGTAACTGCTCATGGGAAAGAAAATAGCCCGTAGGCTGCCTATCTACCAGTATATTTTTTGTACCTAATTCAGGGTAAAATTCGTACTGCGCAAAGCAACTATGCACGAACATGTTCCTAAATTACACTATAATTTTCAGCAACATATATGAAAATCGGCGTTGCTAACGAACCCATCACCAACGCCTTAGCAGTACATATTTTATACTAGAAATTATGGCCGCGATTCCGAAATGGTAACAGCACAGTCCAACTCGAACGAAGGAGCAGAACCATGTTGCCAGCGACACTCAGATTTTGGTTGTTCGACACTCTATCGGTAAAGACCATGCGCTTCGTTAGCGCCGTGCCAACCCGCCAAGCGGAAGGCTTGACCAAACAGGTTTATGAGATGATCAGAGAAGACTTCTTCAAGAACGGTTCCCTGACAAGCCGCTCCAAAGTCCCCGAACTGATGGCCGCCATCTGGACAGGCGGGCGCGAGGCCATGCTGGTTGAGGATAAGGTGGACCGAACCACCAAGGACGCCATCAGCGCTGTGCTCTCGCAGATCAACGACTGCCCTTATTGCGAGGACATGTTGGTCAGCCTCGTCCACGCTGGCGGAGAGCATGAAGCCGCTGGCGACATCTTCGAGCAGAACGTTCTGCCCGAGACCAATGCGCGCCTGCGTGAATGTCTTGAGTGGGTGAGGGCGATTGCCACGCCGGGCAATGACTACATTCCACCGAACCCCTTCGCTACCGACCAACTGCCGGAGGTTTTTGGCACGCTGATGGGCATGAGCGACATCAACCGCTTCAGCCACGTCGTCATGCAAGACTCGCCGGTCAATGCCCCCTTCGGCCTGCGGACAATCAAGGCGCTCGCCTTGAGGCTGTTCGGATCGGAGCTTGAGGTTACGCGCCGGCTTACGCTGGAGCCCGGGCGGGCGCTGTCCTTGTTGCCGCCAGCGACGCTGCCAGAGGACATGCCCTGGGCCAAGTCCAACGCCCGCGTAGCCGACGCGCTCGCCCGGTGGACCGCGGCCGTAGAGCGCAACGCTAAGAGTGTGATTTCCAATGCTGTTAGCCGGACGGTAGACTCAGCATTGCAGGACTGGAACGGCGAGCAAATGCCCATCAGCCGTTCTTGGGTCGACGCAGAGGTCGCTGAGCTTCAAGGAGCGGATCGGGACATCGCCAAGCTGGCGATTGTTCTGGCCAAGGCACCTTACCAAGTCGATGCAAGTATGGCCCAGGGCGTCTTGGGCGATGACCGGGATGAGGAGCGCTTCATCCGCATCCTGGCCTGGGCATCATTCACCGGCGCGCGCCGCTTCGTTCAGATCGTCGCAGCAAAATCAGCCGCTGGGCTCTCCACAGGCAAGTGTTACGGCCTGGCTGCATAGACAGATGGCATGGTGTCGGGGACTCGTTCTCGATACCATGCCTTATCATGCTTATCTCGGTGGTCCGCTTTGGGTCATTAGCAGACATTGGACGCCTCTCGAACGATGTCCGCTTTACCCGTTAAAGCAGACGTCCTCAGCCTGGGCGTTGAAGTCGGCTGACCTGGCTGTTCTGAATTGGTGACCCCGGCAGGATTCGAACCTGCGACCCTCAGATTAGAAATCTGATCAGGGCCATTGATCCAATTGCGTTTTTTGCTCGCATGTCGCGTTTGTGTCGCGCGACGGCTCGGATGTCGTCAGCAGTAGTCATTCGCCAACAAGTGCGACGTACGCCTGTAACCGGTGTTTTACGTCGTCTATGTCGCGCAGCACGCGTTCAACACCGGCTGTTTTGCTGGCTGTTGTTCCTTCTTCCCTCAGTCGAAGCTCATTCTTCAGGATATCAAGGTCACGCTCATACATTTCGATCAGTATTTTCAGCGT
>NZ_JBAWCQ010000074.1:0-5018 GCF_049590335.1 Methyloceanibacter sp. | reverse complement strand
GTTTTGGGGGACGCGTTGGGGGATCTTGCGTCTCCGCACAAATGGTTGGCCAGGCGCCGGCTTTCAAGAGCCGGCACTCATATTTTCGATTCATCACCATAACATATTGAAATATATAAGATAAAATCTCAGCCAAAGAGCGTCGCACGTTGCGTTGCATGAAGCTCTTCCAGCGTCAGAGGCCCGGGCCGTTCGAATAGCCGCGCACCATTGAAGAGTTTTTCCGCCAACACAGGCGCTTTGTCCAAAACAGACGCTTCTGCAGGTGCGGGCTCGTCTGCGGGCCGGGGTGCGGCAAGATCTTTTTGTGGCACGAGTCGGTTTGTCCGCGCTGCTTGGTGCATGGGCTTTCCAGGTGTCTCGGCGTCTATCCGAGGGATGGCCATCTCGAACGCATCGCTCACATCGAGAGCCTTTGCCGAATCCAGAAGGTTCTGGGTTTCATGGTCGCGCCAGTCATCGATCAGGGCATCGATGCGGTGTTCCATGTCGCGCAACAGCCGCATGGCTTCGGCGCTCTTAGTCCCTGCGATCTCCTGGCGTGCGCAGGCCGTGTAAATGTCGACGGCTCTGTCATCCAACGTGTCGCAAAGCTCCGGCGCAAGACCCTTCTCGCGCAGCGTCCACGACACGTTTTGAATCTCCTCCAACGCCATCAGCACATCCGATGTGGCGCGGGTCGCGGCCTCGACAATCTGGTTGAAGGTGCAATCTGCCGCAAGCGCGTCGCCGCTGGGGACGCCTGCGAGGCTGAGCCCGCCGATCTCCCGCCGCATTTCACTGATGGTTTCGCTCATCGCCACGAGTTCGGAGACGACGCCCACCGGGAGGTTCCCCCGCTCCGGCGCGCTCGAGGCGCCTTCGAGGCGCCCGATGGCGTCAAGCAGCAATTGGACTTCCGGTGTGGGGTGCTGGCGCGCATAGTCCGCCAAGAATCTGCGGCCGAGTTCGGAGGTCCTGAGCGTTGCCTCGAGGGCAGCATAGTCCCCAGTCTCGGCCGCGCTGAGTTGAGGGCCGTTGTAGCCTTGAGGCAGGCACTGCGTGGCGCTCTTTGCGCATTTTAGCATGGCGAAAAAAGTTTAGCTGATTCGAAGTCTTACACGAAGGTAGCAGTCGTCGTAGGGGGAGCGGTTAACGACCATGAGCGGCTTTGCGCCTCCACAGACCGCCCCGCAAGGAGCGCACCGCTCGCTTGCCTGGCGGCTTGGTTTTCTCTATGCAGTCCTGTTTCTGATCATCGGTTGCTACCTGCCTTACTTGCCGGTCTGGCTGGAATGGCGCGGCTTCACGGCCGATCAGATCGCCATTTTGCTTGCGACCCCGCTCTTTGGCCGCATTCTCATCGCGCCGTCGATCAGCTTTGTGGCGGACCGGCTCGGCGATCGGCGCTTCGTACTCATCCTGACGGCCTGGGGTGCGCTGATCGCCTATGGCGCGCTTTGGGTTGCGGGCGGGTTCTGGCAGATGCTGCTCGCTATGGTGCTCGTCGCCTTGGCATCCACCACGCTGATGCCGCTGACCGAGACGATCGCGATCAGCGGTATTAGGCGTGCACGTCTCGATTATGGACAGGTCCGGCTCTGGGGCTCGCTCAGCTTCATCGCGGCCAGTCTCGGGGTCGGCGTCGTTATCCAGCAGCTAGGGGCAGGGCTCGTACTGCCCTTTCTCATGGCGGCGGCGACGTTGATGATCGTTGGGACCTATTTCATTCCGCGCGACTTGGCCGCGACGCACCGCACCAGATCCGCGACCGATGGTACGCCGCGGCTGCGCCTCGCTGATGCCATCGCGCTCGTGCGCTCACCGCTGTTTCTGCTGTTTCTCGTTGCGGCCAGCTTGATCCATGGCAGCCACGCCATGCTCTATGCCTTCGGCTCGCTCCACTGGCGTGCGCAAGGGTTCACCGGGGGCACGATTGGCATGCTGTGGTCGATCGGTGTCGTCGCTGAAATCTTGCTGTTCGCCGTGTCCGGCCGCATCGTCGGGCGCATCGGGTCCGCGCGCCTGCTGGTACTGGCGGGCTTCATGACGGCGCTCCGCTGGAGCTTCATGACGTTCGACCCGCCACTATGGGCGACGGTGATCCTTCAGACGCTGCACGCAATGAGTTTCGGCGCCGCGCATCTTGCCGCTATCCATTTTCTGACCCATGCCATGCCGGAGGACCGGTCCGCCACCGCGCAGGGGTTCTTCTCGGCCGTGGTCGCGGGGCTTGTGATGGGAACCGCCACGCTCGTCTGTGGCCCGCTCTATGAAAACCTTGGCGGGGAAGCCTACGCGGTCATGGCCGTCGTGGCCGCAATCGGGACCATCGCGGCGATGCTACTGCGCCGGCGTTGGGATGGCGGGCTTGTTGTTGGACGTGCCAATAAGGAGGCTTATCCGCAATCCCCGGACGCTCATCCCCACAACGCGGGCGAGGGTGGAAAGACCTTGCCGTCGTCATAGGCCAGCGCATTGTCCCGGTCGCGTGCGAGCAGGAGCGGGCCGTCGAGGTCCACCCAGTCGGCGGTCTGAGCGACGAGGATGGCAGGCGCCAGGGCAAGGGACGTGGCCACCATGCTGCCGACCATGATTTTGAGGCCGCACGCGCGGGCCGCCTCCACCATGCGCAGCGCCTCGGTGAGACCGCCGGTCTTGTCCAGCTTGATGTTGACGGCATCATAAAGCCCCGCGATCTCATCGAGCGAGGTGGTGTCATGGGCCGACTCATCGGCGCAGATCGGAACGCTATGCGCGAAATGTGCGAGGGCGCTGTCCTCGCCGGCTGGAAGCGGCTGCTCCACGAGTTCAACGCCGGTCTGGGTCGCGACGGCCAGGAATGGCGCAGTCTGGTCCGTGTGCCACGCCTCGTTGGCATCGACGATCAGGCGGGCATCGGGGACGGCCCAGCGGACGGCCTGCATGCGCTCGGCATCACCCGCGCCACCCAGCTTGAGTTTCAGCAGCGGATGAGCACACGCGGCCTGCGCTTGCGCGGCCATGGTCTCCGGCGCTCCGAGCGAGATCGTATAGGCTGTGGGGACCGCCTTCAGGGGCGCAATCCCTGCAAGCTCGGCGGCGGTACGCCCCGCCTGTTTGGCCGCAAGGTCCCACAATGCGCAGTCGACCGCATTGCGTGCGGCACCAGCCGGCAGACACGCCTCCAACCTCTTCCGGTCCAAGCCTTGCCCGAGCGCCGGGCGCAGGCTCTCAATGGCGGCGACCACCCCTTCGACGGTCTCGCCATAGCGTGTATAAGGGACACATTCGCCCCGGCCCAACGAAGTGCCATCGCCAATCTCCACCAGTACGACGGCCGCTTGCGTTTTCGATCCGCGCGCAATGGTAAAATGGCCGCGAATTGGCCAGTGTTGCACGCTAACAGAGAGAGTCAGCGGTTTGCCGTCGCCTATGCCCTCGGCGCTCTCGCCTGCCATCACTGCTTTATTTCTCCGTTGATTTCAGCCAAAACGGTCCATCTGCTTTTGCGCCGACTGCCACAAAGAAGCTTAGATTCCGAGCCAGGCCAAGCCCTTACATGCTAAAGCGCGACAATCAATTCCTCCTTCAGACCGAGACCGAGGCACCGGGATTTCGGGTCGAGTTGCGCGGTACCACGTTCCGCCTGGTCGCGACCGGTGCATGGACGGTCACCGAGGCCACGGTGCTGGATGAGGAACTCAAACGCCTGAAGGTCCCGATACCGCCTTCGTCAGACTTCACGGGCGAGATGGATATCTCAGGCATTGCCGAGATCGACACGGCGGGCGCGTGGCTGCTGCAGCGGACGGCAGGAGCATGGCGGCGAGGTGGCTTGAAGACACGCTATGCGGGTGCCACGGACAGCTTCCGAATCCTCATCGAGGAAGTGCATCGCCGCGGGCAAACCGAGAAGCCCGAAATCGACACGGTCACGCCGCTTCAGCAAATTCTCGATACGACCCAGACGAGCCTAACGAACATCTGGAGCGACGTGGTCGCGCTGACGTC
Organism: Methyloceanibacter sp.; assembly: GCF_049590335.1. GTDB lineage: Bacteria > Pseudomonadota > Alphaproteobacteria > Rhizobiales > Methyloligellaceae > Methyloceanibacter. The sequence continues at coordinate 1,046 of NZ_JBAWCQ010000074.1, read as the reverse complement.
GTTTCTGGGCGAGGTGTCCGCCGCGTCCGTCCGTCTGGTTCGGGAGCCCTGGCGGTTTCGCCCGATCTCCTTCATCCACCATCTCGATCACGCGGGTCTTCGCGCTCTGCCGATCATCTTTCTGATCTGTTTCCTGATCGGTGCGGTGGTCATGCAGCAGGGTGTGGTTCAGCTCTCGTATTTCGGTGCGGAACCCATGGCGGTAAATATGGTCGCCATTCTCTCGCTGCGGGAGGTGGGCATCTTGCTGACATCGATCATGGTGGCGGGTCGCTCCGGTTCGGCCTTCACCGCCGAGATTGGCTCCATGAAGATGCGCGAGGAGATCGATGCTATGCGGACACTTGGGATCGATCCCATGGATACGCTGGTGCTGCCACGCGTCGCCGCATTGGTGGTCGCCCTGCCGCTCCTCACCTTCATGGGCGACATCGCGGCGCTGGCCGGCGGCGGCGTCATGGCCTGGGTCATGCTCGGTCTCGAGCCGCCGATCTATATCGACAAACTGCAAGAGATCATCAGCGTCCGTCATTTCATGGTCGGGATGATTAAGGCGCCCTTTGCGGCCGTCGTTATCGCGCTGGTTGGCTGCCTCGAAGGCCTGCGCGTTCAAGGCAGCGCGGAATCTCTCGGGAGTCATGTGACCGCCGCTGTGGTCAAGGCGATCTTTCTCGTGATTTGCATCGATGGCATCTTTGCCATGTTCCTCGCGGGGATCGGCCAGTGATCATCGAGGACGGACGAGAGATTTTGATCCGCGTGCGCGAGCTCGCCAAGAGCTTCGGGAGCCATCAGATTTGGGAATCCCTCAGCCTCGATGTCTATCGCGGCGAAATCCTGGCCATCGTTGGCGGGTCGGGCCAAGGCAAGTCCGTGTTGATGCGCGTGATCACCGGCCTCGTCCAACCGGACAAAGGGATCGTCACGCTTTTTGGCGAGGAGGAGCATACGCTGACGCCGCAGGCACGGCTCGCCATCGAAAAGCGCTGGGGTATCCTGTTTCAGGATGGCGCCTTGTTCTCCTCGCTCACCGTGCTGCAGAACAT
>NZ_JBAWCQ010000073.1:0-4562 GCF_049590335.1 Methyloceanibacter sp. | reverse complement strand
AATGTTGACCAAGGCCTACAGAGCCGTGATGGATCCCTCGGAGAACCCGCTCTTCGCCCTGCCGAGAATGGTTCGCTTCCATTACATGATCATTCTCTCTTACATGTGGTCGGCAATTTTCGCGCTTTGGATCGGGTTCACCTGGATGATGGGCCCCAGCCTCGTCGCGCATTCCTTGCTGCTTAGTGGTGTTTTCTTCACCGCCGAGATTTTCGCGCTCGCGGGAAAGGGTGCCCAAGCGGCTGCGGCAAAGGGCGCCTATGCTCAGCAGACCTAGGCGTCATCTGAAGCAGCCGGCTGATCTGGAAAAATAACGTGGCTTATGTACTTGTTATTGGCGCCAGCGGTGGCATCGGTCGAGCGACGCTATCTGCGGCTCTCGATGCGGGCCACCGAGTTCGTGCGTTCTCGCGTTCTGCAGACACACTATACCTCGATCACGACAGGCTTGAGAAGTGCCGTGGCGATGCGAAAAACGCCGCCGATATCGATGCGGCCTTGGACGGTATCGACGTGGTCGTGCAGGCTCTGGGGGTTACCGCGAGCGAGCTATTTAAGCCGGTAAATCTGTTCTCCGAAGCGACGCAGGTCCTATTGCCGGCGATGAAACGCCACGCGATCAGACGTTTGGTCGCCGTGACCGGCTTCGGTGCCGGTGACAGCCACGACGCGATTGGCCTACTGCAGATGGTGCCATTTCGAGTGATCCTTGGCAGGGCTTACGACGACAAGGACATACAGGAGCGGTTGATCAAGAACAGCGGTCTGGATTGGACGATCGTACGTCCCGGGATCTTGACAAACAGTCCTCGGGGCGTTCGCTACCGGGTCTTGGAGAAACCATCGCAATGGCGAAATGGCGTCATCTCTCGCGCCGACGTAGCGGACTTCATCGTCCGATCCATTGGCGATGACGATCTGATCCACAAAGACCCTGTGCTTGTCTGGTGAGCAACGGGCTCCACTCGGTCCCAGCAGGCGGGAGTGCGATTGTTCTCGGCGCGAGCGGCGGTCTCGGAACCGCGCTGTCCGACGCGATTGCGCACAGCGGGCGTTTCGAGCGCCTCGTAAAGTTAAGTCGCGCGAGCGTGCCGGCAATCGAACTTCTAGATGAGGCCAGCCTCGCACGTGCGGCGAAGTATGCGTCGGGCGTTGGTGCTGTACGTCTCGTAGTCGACGCGACCGGCTTTCTCCATGATGATCGTCATAAGCCGGAGAAGAGCTGGCGCGATCTTGAGCCGGACGATATGGGCCGGGCATTCGCTCTAAACGCCATCGGGCCGGCGCTGATCATGAAACATTTTCTGCCGCTTTTTCCGCCGTCCGGAAAAGCGGTCTTCGCGACGCTTTCGGCGCGTGTGGGGAGTATTGGCGATAACCACCTTGGCGGTTGGTACAGCTATCGTGCGTCCAAGGCCGCCCTGAACCAGCTCGTGCGCACGGCCTCCGTCGAATTGAAGCGTCTCAAACCTGAAGCGGTATGCGTGGCGTTACATCCCGGCACCGTCGACACGCCTTTGTCTCAGCCGTTCTCTCGGGCTGGTCTGGAAGTTCATTCGCCCTCTATTGCCACGGCTCATCTGATTTCCGTCATCGACAGGCTTGGGCCAGATGAGTCCGGGGGGTTCTTCGATTGGCACGGTGCTTCGGTGCCCTGGTAGCGCGTTCAAATGCGATCTCGGCAGCAACTCAGTGCTGCAACGGCGAAGTGTCGCGATGCTCAGCCGCACCGGTTGTCTCCCGGCCAGTTTTTGACGATTTTGCCCGCTCGCGTGGCGTCGGCTGCAGGTGAGTCCGGGGGAAGTGCCCTCTCGTCCGTAGGCAGGGGGCGGCTGGCCTGATATCACAGGCGAACCGGTAGCGGTCGAATCGTCTCTGGCGGGGCTGTGGCGACGACCGGGGCCGGTCTCCAGCCGGTTCGAGCCTTGAAAACCCAACGAGTGGTCGGTCGATGCAGGACGCCGTAAGCGATTTTCCCTTACGGGACGAAGAGGGGGATATTCGTCCCGAATTCGTCCATGCGGTGACCGATGCCCTTGCGGCCGGCGACATCACCCGCGCTCGGTCGTTGACCCTCGATCTTCATGAAGCCGACCTCGCCGACCTCATCGAGGTTCTGCGCCAGGACGAGCGCGCCGAGCTCATCGAGGCCCTGGGCGATGAGTTCAAGGCGGCGGCGCTGCCCGAACTCGACGAGGCGGTGCGCGACCAGGTTCTCGAGGAAATGCCGCCCGAGCAGGTCGCTGAGGCGCTGCAGGAACTCGAGTCGGATGAGGCGGTCTACTTGCTCGAGGATCTCGACCGCGAAGAGCAAGAAGACATCCTCTCCAAGCTTCCCTATTTCGAACGGGTCGCGCTGCAACGGAGCCTTGAATATCCGGAGGATTCCGCCGGCCGAATGATGCAGACCGATCTGATCGCGGTGCCGCCGTTTTGGTCCGTCGGACAGACGATCGACTATATGCGCGAAGCGGACGATCTGCCCGAGCGATTCTATGAGATCTTCGTGGTCGACCCGGCCTACCATCTGATGGGCTGCGTGGCGCTCAACAAGATCTTGCGGTCCAAGCGCCCGACCCAAATAGACTCAATCATCGACGAGGAGATGCACCCCATCCCGGTCGCCGTCGACCAGGAGGAGGTTGCGCACCGGTTCGAGCGCTACAACATGAACTCGGCGCCGGTGGTGGATACGGACGGTCGCCTGGTCGGTGTGATCACCGCCGACGACATCGTCGAGGTGGTCCAGGAAGAGGCATCGGAAGACATTCTGGCCATGGGTGGCGTTGGCGGCGAATCCATGGCCGACACGGTTTGGGAGACGACGCGGCTGCGCTTCAGCTGGCTCGTGGCCAATCTGGTCACTGCCATCGTCGCGTCTATCGTTATCAGCTTCTTTGAGGCGACCATCGAGCAGATGGTGGCGCTGGCCGTGCTCATGCCCATTGTTGCTTCCATGGGCGGAAATGCTGGGACGCAGACCATGACCGTGGCAGTCCGGGCGCTTGCGACGCACGACCTGGGGCCCGCCAACGCGATGCGGGTCATATGGCGTGAATGCGCCGTGGGGCTTCTCAATGGGCTGCTCTTCGCCGTGATCATGGCGGCCATTGCCTATTTCTGGTTCGGGAGCGACGGTCTCGGGCTCGTCATCGGGGTCGCTATGGTCGTGAACCTCTTCGCCGCCGCGCTTGCCGGCATCTTGATTCCACTCGGGCTCGATGAGTTAAACCTCGACCCCGCGATCGCGTCCGGCGTGTTCGTGACGACTGTGACGGACGTGGTGGGCTTCTTCGCCTTCCTGGGCCTTGCTGCTTTGTGGTTAGCTTAGGGGCGAGGGGGATTCATGTTTTTCTATTTGGCCAAAGCGGTGTGGTTTGTCTTGCAGCCGTCCACGTTGATCGCGTTGCTGAGCGGCTATGGCGCAATCCTGATCTGGACAGGCTGGGCGCGCTGGGGCCGTCGATTCGTGTCGATCGGAGCAATCCTGCTCCTGGTGGTCGGCTTGTCGCCGCTCGGCAATGCGCTGATCCTGCCGCTCGAAGACCGTTTCCCGCGCGCCGATCTCGATCGGCCGCCGGCGCCGGCGGGTCTCATTATTCTTGGGGGCGCGGAAAATCGTCTGGTGGGCGGCGCCCGCAAAGCCCCGACCTTGAATGAGGCCGGCGAACGCCTGCTCGAAGGGGCAATCCTCGCGCAACGATTTCCGGACGCCAAAGTCGCGTTCTCCGGCGGCGATGCCGGTATCCTCTATAAGTCTGACAGCGAGGCGCAGGGCGCCGCGGATATCCTCACTCGGCTCGGCGTTTCCCGGGACCGACTGATTCTGGAAGCCAATGCGCGGGACACCTACGAGAACGCCATCTATCTGAAGAAGGAGCTGGAGGGCGAGGGCACGTTCGGGCCGGAGGCGCGCTGGCTCCTGATTACCTCGGCCTATCACATGCCGCGCTCGATCGGGGCCTTCCGGCAGGCCGGGTTCGACGTGGAGCCGTGGCCGGTCGACTACCGGACGCGGGGGTGGCAAGATTTCTCAAAGCTCTTCGACAAGGTCTCGGAAGGTTTGCGGCGTGTCGATACGGCGACGCGCGAATGGGTGGGGCTGTTGGCCTACTGGCTCACAGGCCGCACTAATGCGCTTTTCCCATCACCAGATCGGACTGGGGGCAGTCAGGGCTGACACAGGCCAGCGAACCGGTATCGAGCCAGTTCTTGAGATAGGCCGCCGCGCGTAAGTCCGCCCCGTCTTCGCCTGCGAAGGTCGCAACCAGCTCGCACAGAACGCCGAAGCGCACGCCTTTGCTGGCTTCGGCCCATATCATTGCTTCTTCGGGACAGAGCGGCCTGAAGCGCGACGTGAGGTCTTGCCGCCAGACCAGGATCATTTGCGGCTCGGGCAGCAGCATAGGCTCGGGCGGCGCAGCCTCATCCTTGAGGGCCATCCAGATGTCTGCGGCGTTGGTCTTGAAGCGGAGTCGCTTAGCGGTTGGATGCGGACTGAAGACGAGGTTCGCCCAGTCTTCCGGCGGGATGGCGGCGAGTTCTTCGATGGTCACGGGCTG
>NZ_JBAWCQ010000072.1:0-26420 GCF_049590335.1 Methyloceanibacter sp. | reverse complement strand
GCCGCCAAGTCTGCAAAGCTTAGAGCATCGCCTGCGAGCCAGCTGCGCGTCTCTGTCAAATGGCCGATATAGGCCATATGATAACGCAAATTGTTATGGCCCGCTCGCATCGCCTCCATATCGGGAGACGTGCTCTGAGGTCCGAACCGCCGGAAAACCTTCTCGACGACGAGGTAATCCGTGACCTCGTCGTGGAATTTGTCGTGGAACCACTCGACGAGCCGCCGGGCCTCGGCGCGGGCGGCCGGATCGCCGGGAAAGGGTTGAAAACCCTGGAGGGGCCGCTCGTCCAATGTATCGGACAGCCATTCCGAGATGGCGTAAGAGCCCGTGATCGGCCCCTCGTCGTCAGGAAGAAGGACTGGCAGCGTCCCGGCCGGATTGAGTGCCAGGAATTCGGGCCGCCACTCCCAAGGCTTCTCCTCGTTCAACTCGACTTCGACCCCGCATTCGGCTAGCGCGAGACGAATTGACCTGGAGAAGGAGCATAGCGGATGGTGGAGAAGATTCGCCATGGTGGGTTTTGGTGGCTATTCGTTAGGAGTACGGATTGGGCGGAAAATGAATCGCGCCAAGTGCGAGAGCCTCGTATAGAACCTGCGGTCTAGGCGAACAAGCGCCACGGGCTCGGCCGTGCGGGGGATTTGGGACCATGACCATAGAGCAGATCATCGTTATCGCGGTGGTTCAGGGAATCACTGAATTCCTGCCGATTTCCTCCTCGGGTCATCTGGTCCTCGTTCCCTATCTGCTTCATTGGCCCGATCAGGGCCAGTTTGTCGACGTCATGGTGCATGTAGGCACCTTGTTCGCCATCCTGATTTACTTCTGGCGCGACGTCTGGAAGCTCGTTGTCGGGACATTGGAGCTTTTCAAGGGCAAGGTGACCCAGGATGGTAAGCTCGCCATCTACATCGTGCTGGCCACGATTCCGGCCGTCGCATTCGGGCTCTTCCTCAAGAAATTCGGTTTTGGCAGTCTGGAACGCAGCGTCACGGTCGTTGCGTGGAACACTGTGATCTTCGGCATTCTCATGCTGATCGCCGACATGATCGGCAAGCAGGAGAAGACCATCGAGAACATGACCCTAAAAAACGCGTTGTTTATCGGCGTGGCACAGGCCCTTGCCCTCATTCCCGGTACGAGCCGCTCGGGTATTACCATGACGGCTGCGCGCTTCCTCAACTACACCCGGCCCGACGCGGCGCGCTTCTCGTTCTTGTTGGGGATCCCGGCGATCGCAGGAGCGGGCGTGCTCACCGTGGGCGAGGCCCTGGCCTCGGGCGACACGATCACCATGGATGCGATCTATTGCGCGATCCTGACGTTCTTCGCAGGGCTCGCGGCCATTGCCTTCCTGATGGCCCTGGTCCGGCGCATCAGCTTTCTGCCCTTCGTGCTCTACCGCATGATCTTGGGCGGGTTCTTGCTGTTCATGATCTACAGCTAGAGGCGTATCGCGCGCGGCGCATCCGGCCTGGTGGCGACTCAGGCCTTGTACACTGAGAACTGTCCGCGCGGCCGGAACTGCTCCAGATAGTCCGGCACCACGCTGGCAACCGGCACGGGCTCGATGCCGAGCCCTTGGAGTGTGCGCCCGTCCGTGACCGCCGCCTCGCTCACCACGTTATCGTCTTCGAGCAAGCGGACCTGATCGATCGTCAGCGGCGGATTGGGCAGCCACTGCAGGAACGCGCCCTGAAGTTTGGCGAGCCAGAATGGCAGCGGGATCAGCGGGCGCGACCGCATCGTGTAGGCTAGCACGCGCTCCATCACATCGCGCATGGACAGCACCTCGGGTCCGCCCAGCTCATATGGCGCGTCTGTATTCGTGCGCTCCTCGATCGCTGCGACGAGAGTCTGCGCCACATCGCCAACAAAGACCGGCTGAAATTTGGTGTGGCCGCCGCCGATCAAAGGCAAGGCGGGGAACAGCTGCGCCATCGCCCCGAAGCGGTTGAAAAATTCGTCCTCGGGACCGAACACCACAGAGGGCCGGACGATCGTGGCTTCGGGGTAGATGTCCTTCACGGCCTCTTCGCCGGCCGCCTTGCTCTGCGCGTAGATCGCCGGCGAGTCGGCATCGGCGCCGATGGCCGAGACATGAACGAACGTGCCGACGCCGGCGGCCTTCGCGGCCTCGGCAACATTGCGCGCGCCCTCGTCCTGCACTGTCTTGAAGGTCTGCTTGCCGGATGCGAACAGGATTCCGACGAGGTTCACGACCGCGTCAGCATCCTCCGCCGCCGTCACCAGCGAGTGGGGGTAGCGCACATTGGCCTGGACCGGAACGATTTGGCCAACACCCCCAAGTGGCTGAAGATGGCCGGCAAGATCGGGACGGCGGACGGCCACCCGGACGCGCGCGCCTGTGCGGGCGACGGCCCGGACCAAGTGGCGCCCCAGGAATCCAGAACCACCATAAATGGTTACGAGTGCTCGGTTGTTCAGTGTAACGGCCACGTCGATGCCTCGTTCGCTGGTCGCGTAGAATTTCGCAGATGCAACATGCCATGAAGACGCGCCGCCTTGAAGGCGGTTCTTCGTCTCAATTCGCCGTCCCGAAGGAATTGACATTGCGCAGCGCCAATCGTACCTGAACGCCTTCAAGCCCAGGTGGCGGAATTGGTAGACGCGCTAGCTTCAGGTGCTAGTGCCCGTAAGGGCGTGGAAGTTCGAGTCTTCTCCTGGGCACCATCTCTCGCCTCGCCGCGTTTTGGAGCGGCGAGCAAATCTGCGGGCAAAATGGGGTGGAATCGTCCCCTTCTGGAAAGACGCAATTGAGCCAGTCTTCGACCGTCGAACTCTATAAGGGAGACCTGCCGCCGGGCCGCTTTACGGCCAAGGCCATCGCGGTCGACACCGAAACGCTGGGCCTCAATCCTCATCGCGACCGGCTTTGCCTGGTGCAGCTTTCCGACGGCGACGGGACTGCGGCACTGGTCCAGATTGCTCCGGGTTCCGATGCGCCCGAGCTCAGGCAGGTTCTCGCCGACGCGAGCGTGCTCAAGATTTTCCACTACGCGCGCTTTGATGTGGCCATGCTCAAGCACTATCTCGGCGTCGACACCGCGCCGGTCTACTGCACCAAGATCGCCTCGAAGCTGGCCCGCACCTATACGGATCGGCACGGTCTGAAGGACCTGTGCCGAGAACTTCTGGGCATTGAGCTGTCGAAGCAGCAGCAGTCCTCCGACTGGGGCGCGGACATGTTGAGCCCCGATCAGCTCAACTACGCGGCTAGCGACGTGCTATATCTGCACGCGCTGAAGGAGCGGCTGGATGCGATGCTTGAGCGGGAGGGCCGTCAACACTTCGCGCACGCCTGTTTCGCATTTCTGCCTGTCCGCGCCGACCTGGACCTCAAAGGCTGGCCCGAGACCGATATTTTCGCCCATTGAGGCGCCCGAAAAGCCGCAGAAAATCAACGGCCACGGTCTCAATCTGATCAAAGTCCTGCGGCTAGGTAGTTTGGGCGTCGGAGTGCACGGAGCCAGGTCCGCGAAAATTGGCGAACGTAATCGCATATGAGGCGAGTCTCGCAGGTGCGCATGCGCGCCACCGAGTCCGGACGCCCACAGAGCGCGCCCGCGCGATGCGGAGCGCCAAACGCCATAGCGTGGCTGTCCGCCTCTTGCGCAGAGTGCTGCCCGCTCTGGCCCTGCTGGTGCTTGGGGCCTATTTCTTCTCGACCCGTATGAACGTGCATGTCGGCGGGATCGCCGCGAGCATCGATGGTATGGAAATAGCCGACGGCGCCTTGCGGATGCTCAACCCGACTATGCGGGGCACCGACGAGAAGAATGGCGACTATGTCATCAAGGCCGACTACGCGGACCAGGACGTGGCGAACCCGAACCTCGTCAAGCTCAACACGATCAAGGCCGACGTGACCAACAAGTCCACGGGCGGCTGGTCGCGCATGCGCGCCGTACGGGGCAAGTTCGACTCAACGAAAGAGCGGCTCATTCTAAAGGACAGGATCACGCTTGCCACGAGCACGGGTGTGACCGGCGAACTCTCCTACGCCACGTTCGATATGAAGAAATCGATCCTGCGGTCTCACAACCCAGTCAAACTCGACACGCCTAACGGGACTGTCCGGGCCAACGCGATGACCCTCTATTCCGGTAAAAACAAGGTTGTTTTCCGGGGCCAGGTGGCGGTCCACCTCAAGCCCCAGAAAGGCAAAGCGGCGGGCGCGGCCAAACAGGCGGCCTCGCCTCCGGAGGCACCCGCGCCAGCGGGATCGGCGCAATGATTAGTTTGCGGGTCGTCCAGGCAGCCCTTGCCGGTGTGGTTGCCGTTGCCGGTCTGACGGCGTTGGGCGCCCTGTTGCCGCCCTCCGCCTCGGCCGAGGAGGTCAAGAGCGCCTTCAAGGGGCTCTCAAAGAACGCGGACAAGCCCATCGATATCTTCGCCGATACGCTCACCGTGTATGATGACCAGAAGCTGGCCGTGTTCAAGGGCAACGTCCGTGCGAACCAGGGCACCTCGACGCTGCGTGCCGGGCAACTCGACGTGCACTATGTCGGCGGCGCGAACAAGTTCACGGGGCAGCTCGAGCCGAAGCCGGATGCCACGCAAGCGCAACCTCAGCAAACGCAGCCCCAGGATGGAGCGGGCGCCGACGCCAAATCCCAGATCAAGAAGATCGAGGCGCACGGCAACGTGGTTATCAATAGCGAGGACAACCAGACCGCGACCAGCGATATGCTGGTTTACGAGGTGCCTGCGCAAAGGGTCACCGTGCGCGGCAATGTTGTCATCAACAGCGAGGAAGACCAAACCACGACCAGCGATTGGGCGATCTACGACGTGGCCGCGCAGAAGGCCGTCGTGGGCGGCAATGTGGTGTTATCCCAGGGACAGAACGTGCTAAAGGGGGACCGGCTCAATATCGACCTTGCGACGGGCGAAAGCCGGTTCGAAAACACGGGGACGACCGCTGATGGCAGCGGCCGGGTCCGGGCTTTGCTTCTTCCGAAGGACGAAAAGAACAAGCCCGGCAAGGAGAAGAAGAAGCCGGGTCAGGCCGGAGCGCCTCGGCCGGGTGGGGCGCCATAGCCCGCCAGGTCAGAGCGCAAAGTCAAATCGCAAAGTCAGGCCGTATGCTTTCTCTTAGCGCATCTGTGTGCCACGCCGGGCCCTGGCTGCGAATGGCGGAAAATTGGGCTGTCACGGATTTCTGTAGGATTCAGCGAGCGCTTTAGCCGATATTAATGGCGACGCGCTTTAACCGAAGGGTGAACAGGGCAGTGGGCAAGGTGCTCTCGATTACGGGACAAGGGACAGTCGCCGCTCCTCAGGGCGCGCCTGCCGGGCCGCAGCCTATGCGCGCGCCTCGCGCAGAGCCTGGGAGACCGGATCAACCCACGCACCCAAGTCAGTCCGCGCACCCAAGTAAGCCCGTGCAGCAAGGCCAGCCCGGCCCGCAGCCCGCACCGCCGACACTGGCATCGATGCCGCCACCAGTTTCTCAGCCGCGCACAGAACAGCCCGCCGAGCGGGCACCTGTCGAATTGCACGAGGCGGCAGAGGGCTGGCTGACCATCCGGTCGATTGTAAAAAGCTTCAAGAAGCGCACCGTCGTTCGGGGCGTAAGCCTCGACTTGCGGCGCGGTGAGGCGGTGGGGCTCTTGGGCCCGAACGGCGCCGGCAAGACGACGACCTTTTACATGATCACGGGTCTCATCCCGGCCGACGAGGGCTCGATCAAGATCGACGGGCAAGACGTTACGCGCCTGCCGATGTATCGCCGTGCCCGGCTTGGAATCGGCTATCTGCCGCAGGAAGCATCGATTTTTCGGGGCCTGACCGTTGAGGAAAACATTCTGGCAGTTTTGGAAATGGTGGAGCCCGACCGGAAGGCGCGCCACGAACAGCTCGATGGTTTGCTTGAGGAATTTCGGATTACTCGGCTGAGAAAGTCACCGTCCATGCGCCTTTCGGGCGGCGAGCGCCGGCGCGTGGAAATCGCGCGTGCTCTGGCGACCCGACCGTCCTATATGCTGCTGGACGAACCTTTCGCCGGCATCGATCCGATTGCCGTGAACGATATTCGCGCCCTGGTACGGCATTTGACCCAGCGCGGGATCGGTGTGCTCATCACGGATCACAATGTCCGCGAGACCCTCGACCTCGTTGGCCGAGCCTATATTATCCATGACGGGTCTGTTCTGACCCACGGCACGACCCACGAGATCGTCAACAATGAAGATGTGCGGCGCGTCTATCTCGGCGACGAGTTCAAGATATGAAGCTCTGATCGCAAATGAGTTCGTAGATGGCGATCAACGCAAAGCTCGAAATGCGCCAGACCCAGAGTTTGGTCATGACGCCCCAGTTGCAGCAGGCGATCAAATTGCTGCAACTGTCGAATATCGAGCTGAGCACGTTCGTCGAGGGCGAACTTGAGTGCAATCCTTTGCTTGAATGGGCGGAAAGCGACGGACCGGTCAGCCCGCTTGCCGAAGACCGTGAAGCGGAGGGCGCCGACGCAAAAGGCGACGGCGCGGCCGAGTCGCGCGAGGGCGACAGCTGGGTCGATCTCGAATCCGGCGGCGACGGCACTCGTACCGAGGATCTCGACGCCGATCCCAAGGACACGTTTCCGGACCCCGAGGACTTCGTCCCTGGCGCCGTGACGGACAGCGGCTGGACCGGCTTGGCTCAAGCCGGGCCGAGCCGGTCGGAAGACGGCACGAACCTTGAAGCCTATGTGGCCGAGGAAAAGACGTTGCGGCTCTATCTGTCCGAGCAGCTCTCTCTCGCCTTCTACGACCCCGCGAAACGCATGATTGGTAGGCACATCATCGACCTGACCGACGAAGCCGGTTATCTGCGCGGCGATTTGGCTAGTCTGGCGACGCAACTCGGTGCGCCGCTGGATCTGGTCGAGGAGACGCTTCGCGAGATGCAAAATTTCGATCCGTGCGGTGTCTTCGCCCGCGACTTGCGCGAGTGCCTCACGCTTCAGCTCAAAGAGCAGGACCGCTGCGATCCCGCCATGGCCGCGTTCATCGAGAATCTTCATCTGCTTGCGACACACGACTTCGTGGCGTTGAGGCGCGCGACGGGTGTTAGCGACGAGGATTTGGCCGACATGGTTGCCGAGTTGAAGCGGCTAAATCCCAAGCCCGGTCTCGAATTCGGTGCGACGCCCGCGCAGCCCATTGTGCCGGACGTTCTGTTGCGCGCGCTTCCTGACGGCAGTTATCACGTCGAACTGAACTCTGACACGCTGCCCCGCGTTCTCGTCAATCAGACCTACTATGCGAAGGTCACCAAATCGCCGCTGGCCAAGGACGACAAGAGCTACATCGTCGACTGCCTGCAGACCGCGAACTGGCTGGTGAAGAGCCTCGATCAGCGCGCGCGCACAATTCTCAAGGTCTCACAGGAAATCGTGCGGCAGCAGGATGCGTTCTTCACCTACGGAGTCCGACATTTGCGTCCACTCAACTTGAAGACCGTCGCGGACGCGATCTCCATGCACGAATCGACCGTGAGTCGCGTGACCGCCAACAAATACATGGCTACCAATCGGGGTCTGTTCGAGCTGAAGTACTTTTTTACCTCCGCGATCGCGGCCACGGGCGAAGGCGATTTCCATTCCTCCGAAGCGGTGCGTCACAGAATTCGCGAGATGATCGATGCGGAGCCCGCAGAGGACGTCCTGTCGGACGACAAGGTTGTCGAGCGACTCAAAGCGGATGGCATCGATATTGCTCGCCGCACCGTCGCCAAATATCGCGAAGCACTGGGGATTCCCTCGTCGGTACAGCGCCGCCGGCAAAAGCGCATCGCGCTCGCAGCGAGTGCATAGCAGCCGTTTTTTTGCGCGATTTTCGGAGGATTGGATTTGACACCCTCCTAGCGCAGAGCTAGCTTCCGGCCTCCGCGATTGAGGCTAGAATCGTTTGGGCCGGGACTTTGTTTTCCCGATGCAGGCCTTGCATCCAGTGGGATGCACACCAAGAAGCGCAATACTGCGGGACGTTGTCGGATCGCCTACGGAAATAACGATACGGCAAAAAACCGGACGGACTTTGTCAAAAGCGTTCCGCGTTTTCGTCCAGATTTGCGTTGTATAGCATACGCGAGAGATCTCGGACGCTGTGCCTAGTATGCAAGAAAGAAACGTTCGGCCCGCGCGTGCCGATTGGAACAGACGCGCAGCAGTAATCGTTTATTCGTGCGAGTTGACTGCGCCCCACAAGAGGCACATGGGTATTCGAAATGACTCTAGCTGATCTGATCGCGCCCGAAGCGGTGCTACCCTCGCTTAACGCGAAGGACAAGAAACAACTGTTGGCGGAGCTTTCCGCCCACGCGTCGGAGATCTCGGGACTCCAGGACCGTGATATCTTTCATGCCCTGTTGCAGCGGGAACGTCTCGGGTCCACGGGGCTCGGGCAGGGCGTTGCGATTCCGCATGGCAAGATGCCGGGCCTAAACCGGATCGTCGCCCTGTTTGCGCGTCTCGCCGAGCCCATCGATTTCGATGCGGCCGACTCCGAGCCCGTGGCGATCGTCGTTCTTCTCCTGGCGCCGGAAGGCGCGGGCGCGGATCATCTGAAGGCGCTTGCACGCATCTCGCGCCTGCTCCGCGATCGCCCGTCCGTGCAGAAGCTCAAGTCATCCAACGATGCGGAGGCGCTCTACGCCGTCCTCACGCAGGACGATACGGCCTCGCACGCCGCTTAGCACATCTTTGATCGAAAATGCGTTTAAGCGGCGCACCTGGCGAGCGTACGCACGGCAAGGGCGCGTACGGAAGTGTGCGTGTGAGGTTAGTGAACGCTTAAGGGAACGAGGTCGTTCTCGATCGCATTCGCGATCGCCGCGTGTCGGCTGTCGGTCAGCGCGATCGGCGTTCCGTCGGCAGCCAGTACGGCAAAAAGATCGATATCATCGGGCGTGCCGTCGAGCGCCGGAAAGAGCCGCTCGGCATCGTCGAAATCGACCTGTTTGATATACGCGACTTCGCCCTCCCCAAGCAGCGCAAGCTCCTTGGGGCTCATTGAGATCTGGCTCTCGTCGTCTTCTCGTTCATTCATCAAACTAGTTTCCAAACATCTCGGCTTGCGGATTTGATCCCGACCTTGAGAACGCGCTTTTCCTGATTCGGCCTCTAAAGTTCGATGGCAAGGAGGCCGTTTTGTAACTCGGCTTTGCGCACTTCGACGCCGTTGACAAGAGCAAATGTCCTCTTGAAACGGCGGCTGGCAAGGCCCCGGTGCAGATAGTCCCCGCGGTCCTCGTCCGGCTTTTCGCCCCGGATATGAAGCGCGCACCCTATGATGCTCACGTCGAGTTCGTCGCGGGAGAAACCGGCAACCGCCAGTGTGATCCGCAATATCTCGGGCCGGTGAGCGCCGGCAGGCAGGATTTCCACGTTGTAGGGCGGATACCCGCCTTCGGCTAGCCTGGTTGCGGATCCCTTTCGGGTAGTTTCAAAGCTGATCCAAAGACTGCCGTCGGGTAGTTTCAAAGCTGATCCAAAGACTGCCGTCGAGAGTTGTCATGCACTACCCGGCAAAGGCCTCTCCGTTTTCCGCCCGCGGCACCGCGCGGAAAACTTCAACAAATCATAATCGATATGGGTGCCCGGCCGCCGAAATCAAGCTTGGGAGCCGCGCGCGGCCCGGCCCGGCCGGATCGCGTTTCATGAAAAATGCCCCGCTGCCGCAGATCGAAGGGATGACAACTTGACGCACCTATCTAGTGATAGGTAGGATCGGGTGCAGATGATTAACCTTTCTCAGAAGCCCTCTGCGTCCCCCCACGTTCATCGGAGCTGCGGTTGCGGCGTTCATGGCTTATCGCGGCGCAACGTGGTCCTGGCCGCGCTTGCCATCGCTTCCGCACCCTTGCTGCGCTATCTGCCGGCGCACGCAGCCACATCCGATGTGAGCGAGGTGGCGCCAGGCGTGTTCGTGCATCAGGGCCGCTACGAGGTGCAGTCCGCGGCGAATAGAGGGGACATCGCCAATGCGAGCTTTGTCGTAGGGTCGGACGGTGTTGCCGTGATCGATACCTCGGGCACTGCGAAGCTCGGCGCTGAGTTGCGCGACGCCATCCGGGCCGTGACCAACAAGCCCATCAAATACGTAATCAACACGCATATGCATCCCGACCATGTGTTCGGGAACGGGGCATTCAAACAGGACAATCCTGAATTTGTCGGGCACTACAAACTGGCGCGCGCCCTCGGCACACGCAAAGACGGCTATCTGGCCGCGAACGCGCAGATGATCGGAGAGGACGCTTTTGCGGGAAGCGAGATCGTGCTCCCGACCCTCGCCATCAAGGAGCCGGCGACGCTCGATCTGGGCGACCGGGAGTTGCTGCTTGAGCCTCAGCCGACGGCCCACACAGACAACGACCTGATCGTGACGGACCTTAAGACGGGCACGCTCTTCCTCGGCGACCTTCTCTTCTCCGTCCACGTGCCGACCATCGATGGTTCGATTAAGGGCTGGCTCACGGTCCTCGACGGGATAGGGCAGCGAAAAGCGGCGCGCGTGGTACCTGGCCACGGCCCCAAGACCATGGAGTTGCCCGCCGCGCTTGAGCCCGAACAGCGCTACCTGTCGGCCATTGCCGACGATGTCCGGCAGCAAATCGCCGCCGGCAAGACATTGGAACAGGCCACGGCATCGGCCGGATTTTCGGAAAAGGATGCCTGGAAGCTGTTCGACGAGTATCATGTACGCAATGTCACTGCCGCCTACGCGGAACTCGAATGGGAATGACCCCTAACGAACCGATGAGAGGAACTCCAAGGCCATGATCCACAGTATCAACAAGCTCAGCCGGACGCTCTGCGGCGTTGCACTCGCTGCTGGTCTGGGCGTTCTTGCGGCAGCCCCTACCCATGCCCAGGAAGACCTGTGGCCCATTCTGAGGGAGCAGGCCTTCGGAGACCGTCCGATTGCGGAGGGTGACGGTGTCGTCGTACTTGAAACACCGCAGAAGGTGGAAGACGCAGCGCTCGTGCCGCTCACCGTGCGCGTGCCGCCCCATGTGAAGGACAAACTCAAATCCCTGTCGATCTTCATAGACAACAATCCAGATCCGAAGGTCGCGAAGTTGAACTTCGGTCCGGCCGCGGGCGCGGGAGGCGAGCGCAGTTTCGCCACGCGTGTCCGGGTGGACAATTTCTCCCATGCTCGGGCGGTGCTTGAGCTTGACGACGGCAGCCTGCACATGGCCACGAAGTTTCTGGCTGCTGCCGGGGGCTGTGCCGCTATGCAGGCGAAAGACCCCGAAGCCGACATGACCGGACTTGGAAAAACGATCGTCCGCACCTTCGAGCCTGCGTTGAGCAGCAACCCGATCTGGTCGGGTCAGGTGATGATCAAGCACCCGAATAACAACGGCATGCAGCTCGACATCAATACCGCCAAGTTCATTCCGGCCCGTTACGTCAAGGAGGTCACGGTGAAGCGGGACGGGGAGCTGGTGTTCACGCTCGACAGCACCTTCTCGATTTCGACCAATCCGAACTTCCGCTTCACCTTTGCCAAAGGTGAGACCAACGCGCTCGAAGTCACGGCGGTGGACACGGACGGAGCCTCGTTCGACGGAACCACGACGCGTCACGGCGGATCCTAGGCGCGTAGGTAGGCGGATCGAGAGGCGGCACAGCAATGTCGGTTGGGACACGTGAACTCTTACTGAAAGAGGCGGAGACGCTGGCCCGGACGAGAGGCTATGCGGCGTTCAGCTATGCGGATCTGGCCCAGCGCGTCGGCATCCGGAAGGCCAGCGTCCATCACCATTTCCCCACGAAGGAAGCCTTGGGCGTCGCGCTGGTCGATAGCTATCTCGCTAAGTTCATGCCGGCGCTTGCCGCCGTTCTTGAGGACGAAAGGTCAGCGAAGGCGCGGCTCGCCGTCTATAGCGGCTTTTTCGTCGACAGCCTGCGCGACGGGTTGATGCCGCTTTGCGCGGCGCTATCCGCCGAGGTGGCCGCATTGCCCCAGTCGATGCAGCGCCAAGCCTCGACCTTCTTCGAACTCCATCTCGACTGGCTGTCTGGGGTCGTCCGGGACGGGATCGCCGACGGTGAGTTTCGCGCCGGCCTCGATGTGCGCCAGACGGCGACCATGCTGCTCGGTGTTGCAGAAGGGGCAAGTCTCGTCGCGTGGGCGCTAAAAGACAGCACACGTATTGAGCCGGCGTTTTCGCAAGTTGTAGAGAGCCTTGCCGAGCCAAGCGCGGATTGAATCTATTCGAACCATCAGCAAGGAACGACGCTAGGGGTCCGAGGAAATCCGTTATTGAAAGGGACATTCCGAACGTTGGCTGGTTGAGCTCGGAAGAACTCGCCGGGGCCTCGGAAACGTCGAATGGAGCCCTGTGCCAAATCGGACGCGAAGGATATCCAAGGGGTCCAGAGCTATTTCTCAGCGGGACAAGACGTTCAGCGTCTACCTCGTGAATGACATGGGAGCCATTGAGAAACACACCGAACTGAGCGGGTTTCCAGCCAGCAAGATCACGGAAATCGCGACGGTGGTCGACCCGACGACGGCCGGATATAGGAACCCTGCGCGGGTCGTTGTCGCAGTTTAGGGTTTGGTGGAGCCAGACGGGATCGAACCGACGACCTCGTGAATGCCATTCACGCGCTCTCCCAACTGAGCTATGGCCCCTTGCGGAATTGTGTGAAATCGGGTGTGCGCATTCCGCGCCGTCGATTCCAGACCGCATCGTTTATGCCCAGCAGCCCGTTCGTTCAAGCGAAATGCGACTCGAAGCCGAAGATCGGCGGGAATTGCAGCGGGCTGGCCGGCGGCGCTAGACCTCCGGCAGTTCCTCAGGCTTCCTCTTCCCGCTCGTTCTTGACGATGTCGGTGACATCGGCGTCTTCGTCTTCGTCGTTCTCGAGAAACACATCCTGATCGTCGCTATCGGGGATGTCGTCACCGTCATCTCCGATGTCCGCGATCTCTTCGTCCTCGGCGTCAGCCTTCTCGGCCTCCGCCGCTTCATCAAGGCTGATAACCTCGGCGCCGCCGCCCATGACGGGTGTATCCTCTTCTTCCTTGGGCTCAGCCACTGGCTTCGCCGCTGGTGCTGGTGTTGGTGCGCTCCGCCGGGAAGGCGTTGCAACTTGGTAGACGGCTTGGCAGACGGGACAGGTAATCGGCGTACGACCCAGGTCATAAAACCGCGCGTCACAGCTCGCGCACACGCGCTTGGATCCCCGTGCGGGTTTCGACATGACTCTCCTCAAACGTAGTCTAAGCGTGACTCCCCATTGCCACGCCTCATGCGTAGTGTCAAAAGCTATCAAGCATCCTCAAACAGCAATCTGGCCTCCATGCCGCAGCCTCTGACAGCTCGCCGATCCGCGCCGATTTCCGGACGTGTAAAAGTTCCTGGCGACAAGTCGATTTCCCACCGCGCTCTGATCCTGGCGGGGCTGGCAATCGGTCGCACGCGTATCGAAGGCCTGCTCGAGGCCGACGATGTTATGGTTACCGCCCGCGCGATGCAGGCGCTTGGCGCCGCAGTCTCGCGAAGCGGCGCCGCGTTCGAGGTTCTAGGGCAGGGTGTCGGCGGCCTTGCGCGCGCCGACGGCGTTCTCGATTTCGGCAACTCCGGGACGGCAAGCCGGCTCATGCTTGGTGTTCTCGCCGGCTATCCGATGCGCGTTGTCCTGACGGGAGACGCGTCTCTGTGCCGGCGTCCCATGAGCCGTGTGCTGAAGCCGCTGGCCGAGATGGGGCTGATGGTCGAGGGTAACAAGGATACTTTGCCGCTCACGGTGGAGGGCACGCAAGATCTGTTGCCGATCGTGTACGAACTGCCCGTGCCGTCGGCGCAGGTGAAGTCGGCGATCCTGCTTGCGGGACTCCATGCTCCTGGACGCACCACGGTGATCGAGCCTCTGCCGACCCGCGATCACACCGAGCGCATGTTGAGATTTTTCGGCGCCGAGGTCGATGTGAAGACGCGCGAAGACGGCACGCGCGCCGTGACGGTCGGCGGCAATGCGGAGCTGACCGGTGCGCATGTCGTTGTTCCCGGCGATCCCAGCTCGGCAGCGTTTCTCGTTGCCGCCGCACTCGTCTGCCCCGGTTCGGATCTCGTGATCGAGAACGTCCTTCTCAATCCCACACGCACGGGGTTCTTCGAGACGCTGCGGGATATGGGGGCCGATATCGAAATCCTTCGCCAGCACGAGGAGGCCGGTGAGCCCATTGGCGACCTGCATATCCGGTCGAGCGACCTGAAAGGCGTGCGCGTGCCGCCCGAGCGAGCCCCCTCCATGATCGACGAATACCCGATGCTCGCGGCGCTGGCGGCGTTCGCCCACGGCGAAACCCGGATGGAAGGGCTCGCCGAGCTAAAGGTGAAGGAAAGCGATCGCCTAGCCGCTACGGCTGCGGGCCTTGCTGCTTGCGGCGTCGAGGCGCACATCGAGGGCGATGATCTGATCGTCTCCGGTACGGGCACCGTGCAGGGCGGCGGTTTGGTCGAGACCCAGATGGACCATCGGATCGCCATGGCCTTTCTGACCCTAGGACTAGGTGCCGAGGAGCCCGTGACCGTCGATGACATCGGCATGATTGCGACGAGTTTTCCGGCCTTCTTGCCCTTGATGAGCGGCTTGGGAGCGCAACTCGGATGATTGTCGCGATCGATGGACCAGCTGCATCCGGCAAGGGGACTTTGGCCAAACGCGTCGCCGTGCATTACGGGCTGCCACATTTGGATACCGGCCTTCTGTACCGCGCGGTTGCGCGGGACGCCTTGGCTCAAGGCATCGACCTGGATGACGCTGGCACCGCGGCCAAGGTCGCGTCGGGGCTCCAAGTCGCGACGCTCGACGACCCGGCGCTTCGGACGGTGGGGGCAGGCGAGGCCGCATCCCGGGTTGCCCGCCATCCGGCGGTCCGGACTGCGCTCCTCGCCTATCAGCGGAGCTTTGCCAATCGCGCGGACGGAGCGGTTCTGGACGGCCGCGATATCGGCACCGTGATCTGCCCCGATGCCGACGTGAAACTCTTCGTCAATGCCTCCGCCGAAGTGCGGGCCATGCGCCGCTTCTTGGAGCTGACAGGGCGTGGCATCGCGGTCTCCGAGGCCTCGGTACTGGCCGATATCCGGGCCCGGGACGAGCGGGACTTGACCCGAGGCAGCGCGCCGCTGGTCCAAGCGCCAGACGCAGTCTTGCTCGAGACCTCAAATTTGGATATAGACGCGGCGTTCAGGGCAGCTATCGATTTGATCGAGGCTGCGATGAGTTGCGCAGGGCGGGCCGGTTAAGGCCATGCCCATTTGGCGTTGGCCCGTCGTTTTTGAACAAGCTTGAAAGACTTTTCGCGCGGTGAAGCGAAGCGGACCCGGCCTCCGGAAATGGCGGTCGTCCGAGGCGCTTTCGTCGCATTGAATCAACATCAAACCTCGGGTTCCGTCGCACCAAGGCAACGAGCCGCCGACGAACGCCGAGTAGGAGTTCAAATGACCGAGTTGCAGACCAGCATCAGCCAGCCTAGCCGCGACGAGTTCGCAGCGCTTCTCGAGGAATCCCTCTCCGACGCAGCGCTAGTGGAAGGCAGTGTGGTCAAAGGAACTGTCGTCAGCATCGAGAAGGATGTGGCGATTATCGATGTGGGCCTGAAGACCGAAGGTCGCGTCCCCATTAAGGAATTCAGCGTCCCAGGCGCTCCCTCCACGCTTGTCGAAGGTGACACCGTCGATGTCTATCTTGAGCGTGTCGAGAACGCAGCTGGCGAAGCGGTCTTGTCCCGCGAAAAGGCCCGCCGCGAAGAGAGCTGGATCCGCCTCGAAGAAAAGTACAAGGCAAATGAGAAGGTCGAAGGTATGATCTTCAACCGGGTCAAGGGCGGCTTCACCGTCGATCTGGACGGCGCCGTGGCCTTCCTTCCGGGCAGCCAGGTCGACATTCGTCCGATCCGGGACGTCGGCCCGCTGATGAACACCCCGCAGCCCTTCCAGATTCTCAAGATGGACCGGCGCCGTGGCAACATCGTCGTGTCCCGCCGCTCGGTTCTGGAAGAGAGCCGCGCCGAGAAGCGCGGCGAGATCGTCGCCCGGCTGCAGGAAGGCCAGGTTGTCGACGGTGTCGTCAAGAACATCACCGACTACGGTGCGTTTATCGACCTTGGCGGAATCGACGGCCTGCTGCACGTCACCGACATGGCCTGGCGCCGCGTCAACCACCCGAGCGAGATCGTCAATGTCGGCGACACCGTGAAGGTGCAGATCATCCGCATTAACCCGGACACGCAGCGCATCAGCCTTGGAATCAAGCAGCTCGAGGCCGATCCGTGGGAAGGTATCGCCGCGAAGTATCCGGTGGATGCGCGCTTCAAGGGCACGGTTACCAACATCACCGACTACGGTGCTTTCGTGGAGCTGGAGCCTGGTGTCGAGGGCCTGATCCACGTCTCAGAGATGAGCTGGACGAAAAAGAATATTCACCCCGGTAAAATCATCTCCACGAGCCAAGAGGTCGAGGTCCAGGTTCTGGAAGTCGATCCGGACAAGCGCCGCATTTCGCTTGGTCTTAAGCAGACCCAGGAGAACCCGTGGGTTGCCTTCGCCGCGTCCTATCAGCCCGGCACCGAGATCGAGGGTCAGATCCGAAACATCACCGAGTTCGGCCTGTTTGTCGGTCTCGATGGCGGCATCGACGGCATGGTCCATCTGTCCGATTTGGACTGGTCCAAGTCTGGGGAGGAAGCGCTAAAGGACTACAAGAAGGGCGATACGGTGAAGGCCGTTGTGCTAGAGGCGGATTCCGACAAGGAACGCATCAGCCTCGGTATCAAGCAGCTTGCTGCGGATCCGTTTGAGGGCAGCGCCGCGTCCGAGAAGCTCGGGAAGGGCGCACGCGTGACCTGCCAGGTCACTGCCGTCAAGGACAATGGTATCGAAGCCAAGCTGCTCGACCACGACCTCACGACCTTCATTCGCCGTTCTGATCTGTCCCGCGACCGGTCCGAACAGCGTCCTGATCGCTTCGGCGTCGGCGAGAAGTTCGATGCCGTCGTGACCCAGGTGGATCAGAAGACTCGGAAAATCTCGACCTCGATCAAGGCCCTCGAGATTGCCGAGGAGAAGGAAGCGGTAGCCCAGTACGGCTCGACCGTTTCCGGCGCATCGCTCGGCGATATTCTCGGAGCCGCTTTGAACAAGGTCAAAGGTGCCGACGATGAAGAGGCCGAAGCGGTGGAAGCTGAGCCCGAAGCCGAGGCCGAGCCCGAAGCTGAGCCCGAAGCCGAGGCCGAGCCCGAAGCTGAGGCCAAGCCAAAGGCTGCGCCCAAGACAAAGACCAAGCGCGCCGCCAACTCGGCGGCGGAAGCTGGAGATGCGGGCGAGGCCCCTGCGGAGGAATAGTCAAGCACGCCTCAAGGCTGCCTGATTTTCAATGTCTCACGGGCCGTGGTCTACTGGATCACGGCCCGTTTTTTCTTAGCCTGAGATAAACTGAGCCCAAGTTAGTCTGAGCCCAATTTGGCCTGAGAGCCCGAGACACAATCGATGAGCCTTGACGCCGAACGCGTAGTCGAACGTCGCCGCCTCAAGCGGCGTGTATCCATTTGGCGCATTGCCGCCGTCCTTCTCGCCGTCCTGTTATTGGGCGTGTTGCTCATGGGCGACCAGCAGGCGGGCCGCTCCGGCGGGATCCTGCCCCATGTGGCGCGCATCACCATCGACGGTGTGATTACCAACGACCGCAAGGTGATCAGCCTGCTCGACAGGGTCGGCAAGGCCGACCAGGTCAAGGCAGTGATCCTCGAGGTCAACAGTCCCGGCGGCACCACGACCGGGGGCGAGGCCCTATACGCTGCGATCCGCCGGGTCGCGAAAAAGAAGCCCGTGGTCGCGACCTGCGGGACCCTGGCCACCTCCGCCGCCTATATCGTGGCGTTGGCAACCGACCGGATATTCGTCTACGGCAACACGATTACGGGCTCCGTCGGCGTCATCTTCCAATGGGCCAATGTGACCGAGCTGATGAAGACCCTCGGCGTAAAGTTCGAGGACGTGAAGAGCGGGTCGCTGAAAGCGGTGCCCAGCCCGTTCAAGCGGACCACCGAGGAGGGGCGGGCCGTGACCGAAGAGATGGTCAACGACGCCATGAAGTGGTTCATCGGCCTGGTAGAGATTCGCCGTGAAATCGACCCTGGCGACGTACCGGGTCTGACCGACGGGCGCATCTATTCGGGGCGTCAGGCAGTCCAATACAAGCTTGCCGATCAGATCGGCGACGAACTCGCCGCCCGCAACTGGCTCGTGAAGGAGCGCGGGGTTCAGCAGGGCTTGCGTATCCGGCAATGGAAGCCGCGAGCGGAGGAGGCCGGCTTTCTTGGACTCGTGATGAACTCCATGGCCTCGGCGTTCGGGGTTTCCGGGAGCAAGGTTACCGCCTTGCTGAACCAGGCCACCGCGGTCCTTGAACTTGACGGTCTGGTTTCGGTTTGGCACCCTGCGTCTCATTAGTGGGGCTTGGAGCGCAGCGGGTATTGGCTGTGGTCCTTTTGGGGCGTGCCAATGATAAAATCCGAGCTGATCCAGCGGGTGGCAGCCGCCAATCCGCATCTGTTCCATCGTGATGTTGAGCGCATTATCAATATCGTCCTCGACGAGATTACCGGCGCTCTTGCGCGTGGGGATCGTGTCGAGCTGCGCGGCTTCGGCGCCTTTACGGTCAAACACCGCGCTGCAAGGCAGGGACGTAATCCGCGGACGGGTGACACGGTCTTTGTGGAGGACAAATTCGTGCCCTTCTTCAAGACCGGCAAGGAATTGCGCGAACGCCTCAATCCCGACGACCGCCAGGGTGGCGCGTAGCGCGGATGGCGTTTGGCCCGTGCCGGGCCTCTTGAGGAGCAAGACGTGACTCGGAAGCTCGTGCTGGGAGTAGTGATCATCCCGCTTGGGTTAGCCCTCATCGCGCTTGCAGTGGTCAATCGCGGGCCGGCCGAACTCATCCTTGATCCGTTTGGCGGCGACCATGGCTACATGGTCGAGGCGCCCTTGTTCCTCCTTTTACTCTGTGCCTTCGCGCTCGGCCTGTTGCTCGGCGGGTTCGCGTCCTGGCTCAACCAAGGCAAATGGCGCCGGACAGCCAAGGCCGAGGCCCGCGAGGCGCGGGACTGGCGCCGGCAGGCCGACCGGCTGGAGCGGGAGTTGGAATCGGTCCACGCGTCCCAGCAGCGGCCTCAACTCCCCGCCCAATAGGCGCCTCTCCATGGACCAGTTGACCGTTTTCGGTCTGGTCGCGGTGACGGCCATGCTGGTCACCTATGCGCTGGAGGAGCGCAGTCCCTGGTTCATTCTTGCCTTCGCCTGTGCCTGTCTTCTCGGGTCCGCCTATGGCTTCCTCCAAGGTGCCTGGCCCTTCGGCGTCCTTGAGGCCGTTTGGGCCGTGGTCGCGGCCGATCGCTGGCGGCGCCGGGTTGATCGGTAACGTCGATATTGCAGTGCGATGGACTTAAGGGCTTGAATTTCATAGGGTGAGCCCGCTCCCGGCGTGCGACCCGGCCACTGCGCGTTTCAACTATTTTTGAGAGTTCCCGTGACGGTCGAAGTAAAAATCTGTGGCGTGCGGACGTCTGCCATTCTCGACGCGGCGACCGCCGCTGGTGCTGATTTAGTTGGCTTTGTGTTCTTCCAAAAGAGCCCACGAAATCTGAGGCCGGAGGATGCGCAAGGACTTGCCGCTGCCGCGCGCGGGCGCGCCAAGACCGTGGCTGTGATGGTGGATCCCGACGATGCGCTGATTGACGCGGTCGCGGCCGAAGTCCAGCCGGATTTCTTGCAGCTGCACGGGTCCGAAACCCCCGAGCGCGTGGCCGCCATCAAAGCGCGGACGGGCTTGCGCATCTTCAAGGCCGTCCCAGTCGCCGAGGCTGAGGATTTGACCGCTGCAGCGCTCTACGCGGGTGTTGCCGATGAAATACTGTTCGACGCCAAGGCGCCGGCTGGCGCGAATCTGCCTGGGGGTAACGGGATGCGGTTCGATTGGAAACTCCTGGAAGGGGCCACGGCGCCCTTTGCCCTGTCCGGCGGGCTCGATGCCGGCAACGTTGCTGCGGCGATTCGGCTGTCCGGCGCGGCGCTTGTCGACGTATCTTCCGGCGTCGAGACGGCGCCTGGTGAGAAAGACGCCGTGTTGATCGCGCAGTTCGTTCGAGCGGTGCGGGATGCCGCACCACAGCATAAGAAAGCCTCATGACGACGATGATGGATGCCTTGAATACCTATCGCGGCGGCCCCGACGAGCACGGCCATTTCGGCCTTTTCGGCGGCCGCTACGTGGCCGAGACCCTCATGCCGCTGATCTTGGATCTGGAGCGGGCCTATACCGAGGCCAAGGCCGATCCCAAATTTCAGGCGGAGCTGGATTCGCTGAACGCCCATTACTCGGGCCGTCCGAGCCCGCTCTATTTTGCCGAACGGCTCACCGAGCATCTCGGCGGCGCCAAGATCTATTTCAAGCGCGACGAGCTCAATCACACCGGCTCGCACAAGATCAACAACTGTCTTGGGCAGATTCAGCTCGCCCGGCGCATGGGCAAGACCCGAATTATTGCGGAGACTGGTGCCGGTCAGCATGGTGTGGCGGTCGCGACCGTGGCCGCGCGCTTCGGGCTTCCATGCGAAATCTATATGGGCGCCACCGACATCGAGCGGCAGAAGCCGAACGTATTCCGCATGAGGTTGCTGGGCGCCAAGGTCAATCCGGTCACGTCGGGCTCCGGTACGCTCAAGGACGCCATGAACGATGCCTTGCGCGACTGGGTCTCGCATGTGCACGACACGTTTTACATCATCGGCACCGTCGCCGGTCCGCACCCTTACCCGGCCATGGTGCGCGACTTTCAGTCGGTTATCGGCAATGAAGCGCGCGCGCAGATGATGGAGCGCGAGGGACGTCTGCCGGACACGCTCGTTGCCTGTATCGGCGGCGGCTCGAACGCGATGGGGCTGTTTCATCCGTTCCTCGACGACCGTTCGGTGGCGATCATTGGCGTGGAAGCGGGCGGGCACGGTCTCGATGTTCCGAATGGCCATGCCGCCTCGATGACGGGCGGGGAACCGGGCGTGCTGCACGGCAATCGCACCTATTTGCTTCAGGACGACGATGGTCAGATTCTGGAGGGCCACTCCATTTCGGCGGGGCTCGACTATCCTGGCGTCGGCCCTGAGCACTCCTGGCTCAAGGATAGCGGCCGCGTCACCTATGTGTCGGTGACCGACAAGGAGGCGCTCGACGCCTTTCAGCTTTGCACCAGGCTCGAGGGTATTATTCCGGCGCTGGAGCCCTCCCACGCAATCGCTCATGTGCGCAAACTCGCGCCCCAGTTGCCGAAGGATAATTTGTTGGTCATGAACATGTGCGGTCGCGGCGACAAAGACATCTTTGCCGTGGCGGAACACCTATCGATGGAAATGTAATCGTGAGCCGGATCGATCAGACATTTGCCAGGCTCAAGGCCGAAGGCCGCGGCGGCCTCGTCACCTTCATCACGGCGGGCGATCCCGACCGCGAGACCTCGCTGTCTCTGCTGAAAGGCCTTCCGGCGGCGGGCGCCGACATCGTCGAGCTCGGCATGCCGTTTTCGGATCCCATGGCCGACGGCCCGGCGATCCAGGCCTCGTCACTGCGTGCGCTGAAAGCAGGACAGACCATGAAAAAGACCCTGTCCATGATCAGGGAGTTCCGGACAGAGGATCAGGTCACCCCGATCGTGCTAATGGGATATTACAACCCGATCTATATCTACGGCGTCGACCGCTTCGTGACGGATGTGAGCGAGGCCGGTGCCGATGGGCTGATCATCGTTGATATGCCGCCGGAAGAAGACGAGGAGCTGCGTCCCGCCGCCGCCCAAAAAGGTCTGAACTTCATCCGGTTGGCGACGCCGACGACCGACGCGGACCGGCTCCCGGCCGTGCTCGCGAACACGTCGGGTTTTGTCTATTATGTCTCGATCGCCGGAATTACCGGGACCGCGGCGCCCGATATCTCGTCGGTGGGTGCGCATGTGGCGCGCATCAAAGCCCATACCGACCTTCCCATTGCGATCGGCTTCGGCGTCAAGACGCCCGAGCAGGTCCGGGAGCTTGCGGCGCTGGCCGAGGGGGTTGTGGTTGGGTCGGCCCTGGTTGCGGCAATCGCCGATACGCTCGACGAAAACGGTCGGGCGACCGCGGAGACCAAAAGGAGGCTTTTGGGGCTGGTGAAGTATTTTTCCGAGGCCTTGCACCAGCGGGCTCAGGCCTCGGCGATCTAGAACAGCAGCAGTGTAGAGAGTCGGACCAGTGAACTGGATCAATAGCGTCGTCAGACCAAAAATCCGCAGCTTCCTTCGCAAGAAGGACATGCCGGATAATCTCTGGGTCAAATGCCCGGAGACGGGCCAGATGATCTACTACAAGGATCTGGAGGCCAATCAGTTCGTGGTCCCCGGCTCCAATTTCCATATGCGCATGACTGGTCCTGCGCGGCTGAAGGCGCTGTTCGACGACGGGAAGTACGCGGCGCTGCATTTGCCTGAGGTGCCGCATGACCCGCTGAAATTCCGAGACGAGCGCCGCTATTCGGACCGCCTCAAGGATGCCCGCAGCAAGACCGGGCTCAGCGACGCAATCTATTCGGGCATAGGCAAACTCCATGGCGATACGGTTGTTGCCGCGGTTCAGGACTTCGACTTTATGGGCGGCTCGCTCGGCACGGCGGCCGGAGAGGCCGTGATCGCCTCCATGCGCGCGGCGCTGGTGCGCAATGCCCCGTTCATCCTGTTCGCCGCGTCGGGCGGCGCCCGCATGCAGGAGGGAATTCTCTCCCTCATGCAGATGCCTCGTACCACGGTGGCCGTGGAGGAGCTGCGAGAGGCCAATCTTCCCTATATCGTAGTGCTCACAAATCCGACGACCGGCGGCGTCACGGCCTCCTACGCCATGCTGGGCGACGTTCATATTGCCGAACCGGGCGCGCTGATCGGTTTTGCGGGCCCGCGCGTAATCGAGCAGACGATCCGCGAGCAGCTGCCACCGGGCTTCCAGCGCTCCGAATATCTTCTGGACCATGGCATGGTCGACATGGTGGTCCATCGCCACGATCTGCGCGGGACGCTGGCGCGCATGTGCAATCTCCTTCTCCATCCTCGCGTCGATGCCGATGCCGAAGACGCGGTGAAGTCTCTAGCGCATCTGCCTGCGGACGAGGTTCCCACTGCCGGGCAAGCGCCTGCGGAGGCGCAAGACGGGGCCGCGAAACATAGCGGAAACGGCCTTGCCGTGAGCGAGGGCGAAGAACCCGAGACGGACGAGGTCTTGACGAGCGGCCCAAGCAATGGCGCTAATCAACAGACGTCTCATAATGCGTAAGTTGCGTTGGGCTGGCCCCTCGACCGAAGACCGCCCAAGCCAGGCAGCCGGAGCAAGGTTCCTTCGATAAGGCCGACTGAGGATTGACCACTCTTCCCGATAGCGCTGGTAGTGCATCGCTCGACCCGTCCGAGGTCATGAGCTCGACGCTTCTCGAGCGGCTGAAATCTCTTCACCCCCAATCCATCGACCTCTCGCTCGGGCGCATTGAGGCTCTTCTGTCGCGTCTTGGGAACCCACAAGACAAGCTCCCGCCCGTGGTGCATATCGCCGGGACGAACGGTAAGGGTTCGACGCTCGCCTTCGTGCGGGCGATCGCGGAGGCCCTCGGCAAGGGGGTGCATGTCTATACATCGCCCCATCTCGTCGACTTTCACGAGCGGATTGTTCTGGCAGGGCCACATGGCGCCGCGCCGATCAGCGAGGACCTGCTGGTCGACTGTCTGGAACGAACGGAAGCCGCCAATGCTGGTGCCTTGATCACCCTGTTCGAAATCACCACGGCAGCGGGCTTTCTGGCATTCGCCGAAGCGCCTGCGGATCTGTTGCTGCTCGAGACCGGTCTCGGCGGCCGGCTCGATGCGACCAACATGGTCAAGAAGCCCGCGCTCACGATCATCACGCCGATTTCCATCGACCATGTTTCGTTCCTCGGCGAAACGCTGACCGAGATCGCGGGCGAGAAGGCGGGCATCCTAAAGCCGGGCGTGCCCTGCATCGTCGGTAGGCAGGAGGCCGACGCGCTCGCCGTGATCGAGGCCCGTGCGGCTGAGGTCGGCGCGCCGTTGCACGTGGCCGGCCGGGACTTCGACACATACGAGCAGCAGGGCCGGCTTCTCTTCCAGACGACCTCGCGCCTGCTCGATCTGCCGCTGCCGCGTCTGGCCGGCCGTCATCAGATCGGCAATGCGGGCGTGGCGATCGCCGCCGCCAGCGTCATCTTCGGCGATGCGCTCACCCAGGGTGCGCTCGAGGGTGGCGTGACGAGCGCCCGTTGGCCGGCTCGGCTCGAACGCCTGTCGGTTGGCGCGCTTCATGCCTATGCCAGCGAGGGCACAGAAATCTGGCTCGACGGTGGTCACAACGAAGCGGGAGGCCAGGCGGTCGCCAATACGCTGGCGGAGCTGGACGAGCGCGTCCCGCGTCCCGTGCATGTCGTCTGGGGCATGATGGAGACTAAGGACGCAACGCGCTTCATTGCCCCGTTCAAAGGGCTTGTGGAGCACATCTACACGGTCCCGATTCCCGGCGAGCCGAATGCGTTCGACCCTGCGCCGCTGGCCGATGCGGCCCGATCCGAGGGGTTCGACGCCGTTCCTGTGAGCAGCGTACATGAAGCGTTGCTGCGCTCCGCCTCAGGCGGGGAGGCCGCGCGCGTTCTGATATGCGGTTCGCTCTACCTCGCGGGCCACGTTCTCAAACTGCATACAGTCTGAAGCGGCCAGGCGCGCTAAGCGACCCCGTCGACAGCGCCGCCGATCCAGGCTGCCAGCTGGTTCTTCGGTAGGGCGCCACGGAGCGTGTCCACGACTTCGCCGTCCTTGAACAGGATCAGCGTGGGGATGGCCCGGACATTGTATTTGGCCGGTGCGTCCGGGTTCTCGTCGATGTTCAGCTTGATGATCTTCACCTTGCCACCGAGGTCCTTGGCGATCTCCTCGAGCGCGGGAGCGATCTGGCGGCACGGGCCGCACCATTCGGCCCAAAAATCCACCACAACAGGTGTCTCGGATTTCAGAACTTCTGCTTCGAATGTCGCGTCTGAAGCTTGGTCGGTCGCCATAAATCGTCGCTCCTCGTCGCCGGTCAGCTTGCCTGTCCGGATAGGTCTGTTGACCCCGGAACCTAGGTGCGCCCCTCATGGGCGTCAAGGCCGCCACCGGCCTTCAAGATGTCGCGCTCCGCCATTTCAAGCAAAGTTGAAGAGATCTCCATGAGGCGCGGCCCGTCGGTCCAGAGCAGCGCTGAGCGGACCGGTTTTTCGGGGAACATGATCCGCAAGGCCAGCCGATAGGCCGCGAGCTGGCGAATATAGGCCGGCGCCACGTCCGCTTGCTTCAACGGTGGCGGGCGGTTGGTCTTGTAGTCGAGGATCAGAAGCCCGTCCCCGACAATGGCAAGACGGTCGATCTGCCCTTCCAGGTCAAACGCGGCCTCACCCTCACCGATCCGTGCCACGACCGGTACTTCGGCGAGGCTCGAAGGGGCGAAGAGCGGGGCAAAGCGAGGATCGCCGACAATGGCGAGCGACTCGGCGGCGATCTCCTGTCGCGCGGCCGGCGGGAGCATCTCTCCGCGCGCGCTCACGAACGCATCGGCGGCGCGGCCGCGCTCGTCTGGGGGAACTTGCGGCAAGTGCTGCAGCAGCGCATGGATCAGATGTCCGCGCACGAAGCGCATGTCTTCGGCGAGGGCGCTTGGGCCCAAGGGGGCTTGTTCGGCCCCGAATGGGCTCTCGCCTGTCGCATTCTGCGCAAGCCGTGAGGGGGACAGCCTTGTGCCGACCCGTTCTTGCGGGGCGGGGCTGCGTGCCCAGTCCGGCAGGGGTGCGGCCGCACCGCGTGCGGGTGCACTTGTGTCCTTGCGCGGCGGGGCTTCCTGAGGACACGACATGCGAAACACCGTGCGCCCTTGTGCGTCCTCCAGTGGCGACAGATGCGGGCGTAAGCCCTGATCGATCAGGTCATACCAACACCCCCCGTTGCGCTTCTTGACCCCCTGCCAGCCGCACATATAAAGGCGATCCTCCGCGCGCGTCATGGCGACATAGAGCAGACGGCGATACTCCTCTTGTTCGGCGCTGACCACGGCGGACTTGGCGTCCGCAAGCCCCGGGAGATCCGAATGTCCGGCGGGCGGCCAGAACATATGATGGGCATCGTCCGCAACGCTGTCGGCGCGAGGTGCGCGGTAGATTTGCGGGCCCTGGCCATGGGGCACCGAACACGTGTCGGGCATGATCACGATCGGCGCTTGCAGACCTTTGGCGCCATGCACCGTCATGATCCGCACTTCGTCGCGGTCTTGATCCA
>NZ_JBAWCQ010000071.1:0-8649 GCF_049590335.1 Methyloceanibacter sp. | reverse complement strand
GGCAGTTTGGCCAGGGCTTCAAGATCGGCGGTCGTCTCGCTCTTGCGCGTGCCCAGCGTCTCGATTTGCGTACGGGCATTGGCGATGCGCTTACCCCAAAGGTCTTCCTCTGCCGCGATCGCCGTGATTCGCTCCGTGCGGAGCCGGACTTCGTTCTCGAAACTCCTCAGATTGGCTTCGGCCTGGGCCGCGTCGGAGCGGGCGTCACCAGCCTTGCTTTGAGCCGCCTCCAGGGCCGCGGTGAGCCCGTCGAGGGCGGTCAGCGCCTGCAACGCCTCTGCTGCGGCGCCCGCCTGTTCTTGCGCTTCGTCGCGCGCGGCCGTGGTGCGGCTCAGCGCCTCCGCCAAGGCGCCCAATTGCTTGCTGTTGGCCTGCATTTCCCTTTCTACCGTGCCGATGGCGCTGCGATTGCGATCGAGCTCGACGCGGTCTTCGTTGATCTTGAGGCGGAGTTCCTTCGTCCTCTGGCTCGCGGCCTGGGTGGCTTGCGTGGCCGCCTCCAGCTCCGTTCCTGCGGCCGCCCGCGCGTTCTCGGCATCGACCTTCAGGCCTTTCAGGGATTCGAGCCGGGTACGCTCCTCGAGGCGTGCGCCTTGCGCCGTGGCCGCACCGGCCTGGACGCTATAGCCGTCCCAACGCCATAGATCGCCGTCCTTGGACACAAGGCGCTGGCCCGGCTTCAAGGCGGTTTGGAGGCTTGAGCCTTGTCCGGGCTCGACCACGCCGATTTGCGACAGCCGGCGCGCTAAGGCCTCGGGGCCATGCACGAATCGGCTGAGCGGCACGGTGCCGTCGGGCAGGGCCGGATCCCCTTCCAGGCCATCGATTTTTCTCCAATGGGCCGGCGCGCTGTCTTCTGCCGCCGCGTCCAAATCGTCGCCAAGCGCCGCGCCGAGCGCATGCTCGTAGCCGCCCTCGATGCGGACATCTTCGACGATGGGCGTCCAGTCGTTCGGCGGCGCGAGAAGCTTGAGCAGGGTCGCCAGTTCCGTCTCGATCTCCTGACGGGCCAGGTTCGCATCGGCAAGGGCGCTGCGCAGGCGCGCTTCATCCGCCCGGGCCTGTTCTTCATCGGCCTCGGCTTGCGTCAGTGCCGTGGCAGCCTCCTCAAGCAGCACGGATGCTCGCTCGGCTTCGGCGTTCAATTCGGCGAGCTTGGACTCGCCGCCGGTCTCAGCCTCGAGATCGGCAAGCTGTTGCCCCAGATCCTCGGATTGGGACTGGAGCTGCGATATCCGGCCGGCGAGCCGGGTCTGTTCGTTTTCCAGGCGGCTGCGTTCCGCGCGGGCCTCGGCAAGCTCGGTTGTCGCGTGGCGCAGCGCGGTCTCGGCATCGGTAAGCACGGCTGCTGCTGCTGCCGCGGCTTCGCGCAATTGCGGCTCGACACTCTCATCCGTACCAACCGCCTCAAGTGCGGCCCTCTCGTCCGAAAGACCTGTAAGAATCTTGTTGGCTTCGGCGATCTGCTCCTCTTCGCGGGTCAGGTCGCGCGAGGCCTGGGCGAGCTGGGTCTCCAACTCTTCTTGGCGGGCCTTGGCGCGCGCCTCTTCGCGTTCCAACGCATCGCGATCCACGCTGAGGCGGTGCAGAACCGCCGCACGGGTTGCCTCTTCGTCACGCAAGGGCTGAAGCTTGTTGGCCGCTTCGGTCTGCACCCGAAGGGCCTCCGCCTCTGCCTTGGTTTCCTCGGCCACGGCGGTGAGCGAGTCCTGGTACGAGCTTTCGTCCGCTTCGACCTGCGCGCAGGCCGCTACCCATTGCAGATGGTAGGAAAGCGCTTCCATCTCCTGAATCTTGGTCGAGACGTCCCGGTAGCGCTTTGCCTGTCGTGCCTGACGGCGCGTGGCCTGGAGCTGCGAGGTCACCTGGCCGATCACGTCGGCGAGGCGCGCGAGATTGGTCTCCGCCGCTTTGAGACGTAGCTCCGCTTCGTGGCGGCGGCTGTGAAGTCCGGCGACGCCGGCGGCGTCTTCCAGCACGCGCCGCCGCTCCAAGGGGGTTGCGCTGACGATTTCGCCGATCCGCCCTTGTTGCACCAGGGCCGGCGAGCGGGCGCCGGTCGCGGCGTCCTCGAACAGAATGCGGATGTCGCGGGCACGCACGTCCTTGCCGTTGACGCGATAGGCAGAGCCCGCCTCGCGCTCGATGCGCCGCGTCACTTCGAGAACGTCCGCGTCGTTGAACTCCGCAGGAGCAAGGCGTTCGCTGTTGTCGATGAAGAGAGTAACTTCGGCCATGTTCCGGGCCGGGCGGTCCTGTGCGCCGGCGAAGATCACGTCGTCCATGGCGGCGCCGCGCATGCTCTTGTAAGAGGTCTCGCCCATAGCCCAGCGCAGGGCCTCCAGCAAATTGGATTTGCCACAGCCATTCGGGCCGACCACGCCGGTCAAGCCGTGCTCGATCACGAGCTCGGTCGGTTCGACGAACGATTTGAACCCAAGAAGGCGGAGTTTCGAAATTTGCACCGGCTTACGATCCTTATTTGGAACCGGGCCCCATTTGGAACCGGCAAACGCGTGCTCAGTGACGGAAACGCGACAAGACCTGAATTTGGCGGGGGACGGCGTGATTCGCAACGCCGGAGATCAAGAAGCCTGTGGTTCAATCAAGGCCTTCATCTGTTCGAAGGTGACCTCGCCCTGGAGCTTCTGACCGTTGATAAAGAACGTCGGCGTTCCAACGACGCCGTATCTGCGTCCCCGCTGCTTGACCTCCGTTAACCCATCGATAATACTTTGATTCGATAGGCATTTGTCAAACTGCGCGCGGCTCATTCCACTGGTTTTCGCGATTTTGTAAAGGGCGTTGGGCCGCACCTCCTGGCTCACCCATTCGCGCTGGCGGGACAGATAGGCCTCGATCAGCCGCAGATACTTGCTCTTCGGGGCGCATCTGGTGACGATTGCCGCCGCTCCCGCAGTCTGCCCGATCGCGAATTCCCGGATGATGTATCGCACCCGGCCTGTGTCCACGTAGGTGCGCTTCACGCGGGGAAACACCTTGGCGTGGTAGGCACGGCAATACGGACAGGTCAGCGACACATACTCGATGATCGTCGCGGGCGCGTTCCGATTGCCGTATTCGCGCTCGCCCAGGGGCCCTGCTTCCAGGAGTTGGTCGGTTAGGGGCGCGGCCTCGGGTGCGGTGCCGCCGGGGCCGCAGGCGGCAAGACCCAAAAGGGCCAGGCACAGGACGGCGCCGGTCAAGACGATTGTGGCTGCCCTGCTAAGCCCCAACAAACATCCCCCAAAGGATACCAATGGTATTTTCCTAATTCCATGGCGTGAACGCCGCGGACCGGCCGTGGTCTGATCTCACGCTTAGCCGTCCGCCGGTGTTTCCGGCTTGCCCTCGATCGCGGACTCGAACACTTCGAGCCCCACGCCCGGAAGCCTTTTGCCGTTGACGAAGAAGGATGGCGTCGCATCGACGCCGTAGTCCTCATGCGCTTTCTTGCGCACGGCCACGATCTTGTCGAACAGCTCCTTATCCGCAAGGCACTGCTCGAAGCTCTCCTCCGAAAAACCGGCCTGTTTCGCGATGAGCTTCAGCTTCTCTTTGCCGTCGGCGCCTGGCAAGGCCCAGCTCTCCTGGGTTTCGAACAGCCCGTCCAGCATCGGATAGAATCGATCGTTCCCGGCGCAGCGAGCGAGCATGGACGCGGCGACCGCAAGGCCGTCCAGCGGAAATTCGCGAAAGATGAAGCGAGCTTTTCCGGTATCGATGTACTTCTCTTTCAGCTGCGGAAACACCTTCGTATAGAATTGCGCGCAATGGGGACATGTCATCGAGGCGTATTCCACGATCACTGTGTCGGCCTTCGGATCGCCGAGGACGACGTCCTCCAGCGGACCGGTTTCCATCAGCGCGGCCATTTCCAGGTCGGTCTTCGGCGCTTTGGGATCCGCCGGTGCCTCGGCGCTGAAGAAATACAGACCTACGGCAAGCGCGGCGACAGCCACCGCCCCGATCGCGTAAATTCCGGTCTTGCTCTTCTTGACCTCGGCAGGCGCCTCGGTCGTGTCTTTTTCGCGTTTTGCCACGTCGAATACTCCGGCTTTTTCTGTTACGCGCGGCTTCCTCGCGCCAATCGTGCCCTACAATCGTTGAATGGCACCGATCCGGCAAGCGGGCGTAAAGGCTTTAACTTCAACCTCTCGTGACGGCGACAATTAGACCTGCTCGGGCCAAGACTCAACCGCGCGTCTTGCCGGCCGTTGTCCGGTCCGGGACGCCGCTCGTGGCGCTCGCGCCCAACCTGCCCAGCGCTCGGGCCAAGCCCGCATGTTGAATGCCTGCAGATTTTGGCAAGGCGTAGGCGGGAAGCGGGGGGTTCGGCGTGCTCTTGGGCCGCGCGACGCGGGCGATAGGGGCCTGCAGAAAACGCATATCGGTGACAGCGCGATAGCCGAAATAGGCGTTGATCCGCTCCAGGATCTGTGCCGCGCGATGTTGAACCTCGATAGCCCGCGGTCCTTCGATGCGGAGGACCAGCGTAGCGCCGTCCCCTTTATGTCCTCGGGCGCGTGGACTGTCGGCCTCGTCGCCATCCCAATCGTCACGGCGCCTCGGCCAGATGATGCGGTCGGGCATGGTATAGCGGGCGAGGTCGGCACCGGCGATTGCGCGCCAGTCGCTGAGAAGCGCGGTCGCGGCGAAGCCGCGCGTCCGCGCGGCCTTGTCGAGCGCCCTTTCGACAAAGGCCCCGATCGCGCGCGGCCCGCCCCTTGGCCTTCGCCTCATCCTGTTCATCCTCGCTCCCGTGATCTTTGGTTGAGTCTACACCATGGCGCCAGGCGATTGCGCATGGCATGAGGACTTATGCAAGACGTTCACATGGACATTCCAAATGGCGATCCGGACGTAAAGATCGTCCCCGCCCTCCGGGCCTGGTACCGGCGCGAGGGGCGGGCGCTTCCGTGGCGCGCGCCGCCGGGTACGCTGCAAGACCCCTACAAGGTGTGGCTGAGCGAGGTTATGCTGCAGCAGACCACCGTCAGAACGGTGATGCCGCGCTTCATCGACTTCATACGCCGCTGGTCCGACGTGGACGCGCTCGGGAGCGCCGGACTGGGCGATGTCCTCGCGGCCTGGGCCGGGCTTGGCTATTACGCTCGCGCCCGCAACCTGCATGCTTGCGCGCGCGTCGTGTCCAATACTCATGGCGGCCACTTTCCCGATACGGAGGAGGGGTTGCGTGAGCTGCCGGGCATCGGGGCTTATACGTCCGCCGCTATCGCCGCCATCGCCTTCGGCAGGCGAGCTTCCCCGGTGGACGGAAACATCGAACGGGTTCTCGCCAGGCTCTTCGCGATTGAAACACCGCTACCGGCGGCCAAGCTGCAAATCAAGGCGCTGGCGGAGCGCCTGACGCCAGCGAAACATGCGGGAGACTTCGCGCAAGCCATGATGGATCTCGGCGCGATGGTGTGCACGCGGCGCCGTCCTGCCTGCGGGCTCTGCCCGGTCCGTCCCAGCTGCTGCGGCTTTGCGGCCGGTTTCGCAGAGCAGCTTCCCTACAAGGCCGCGAAGGCCGAGCGGCCGACCCGGCGCGGGACGGCTTTCGTTGCGGTTCGGGAGGACGGCGCCGTGCTGCTGCGGGAACGGCCGCCGAGAGGGCTCCTCGGCGGCATGTTGGAGGCACCCTCCACGGCCTGGGAAGAGGGCCCGCTACCGGACTCGGCTGAAGCCGCTGCGCCGCTGAGCGCGCGTTGGAGCTGCGTGCCGGGTATCGTCACGCACACCTTCACCCATTTTCGTCTGGAACTGACGGTCTATCGCGCCGAGGTCGGTTGCACCGCCGAACCAAAACCGGCTGCGGACCCTGGGCGCTGCCGCTGGGTGGGGCAACGCGATCTCCCCGAATCCGCTCTGCCATCGGTGATGCGAAAGGTGCTCGCCCATGCGTCGGGCGAGGTTCGGTCGGCGTCGAAGAAGCGGGGTGCTAAGAAGCGAGTTTTTGGCGAGCCTCCGTGCGCAAGGCGTCGATCGGCTTGAGCGTGCCGCCGGCCTCGTAGTGCCAGAAGGTCCAGCCATTGCAGGCCATGGCGCCTTGCACATGGGCGCCGATCTTGTGGATAGAGCCTTGCGCGTCGCCGCAGGCAATCGACCCGTCCGCGCGCACCTTGGCCTCATGGCGCGCCGCCGGATCGTAGAGGGCAGTCCCGGGCGATAAGAGCCCCATCTCCAACAAGGTGCCGAAGGGCACGCGGGTCTCGTCCCGCTTGCCCTTGCAGACCTGTAGCGAGGCCGGGTCGAGCGTTACGATCGACTTGAGCCGCTCGCGCGCGGCTTTCGCATACGCACCCTCGCGCTCGATACCGACGAAGGCGCGGCCCAAGCGTTTGGCGGCAACGGCCGTAGTGCCGGACCCCATGAACGGGTCGAGCACAACATCGCCCACATGGCTGGCTGCGAGGATCACCCGTTGCAGCAGCGCCTCGGGCTTCTGCGTGGGATGGGTCTTGCGCCCATCCTGCTTAAGGCGTTCGGCGCCCGAGCAGATGGGCAACAGCCAATCGGACCGCATTTGCAGGTCTTCGTTCAGCGACTTCATGGACTCGTAGTTGAACGTGTAGCGTGCCTTCTGGCCGGTAGAGGCCCAGATCATGGTCTCATGCGCATTGGTGAAGCGCCTGCCGCGGAAGTTCGGCATCGGGTTCGTCTTGCGCCAGATGACGTCGTTTAGCACCCAGAAGCCGAGGTCCTGCAGCGCCGTGCCCACGCGGAAAATGTTGTGATAGCTGCCGATCACCCAAAGACTGCCATTGGGCTTCAGCACGCGGCGGACGGCGGTCAGCCAATCACGGGTGAAGCGGTCATAGGACTCGAAGCTGGAAAACTTGTCCCAGTCGTCGTCGACGCCGTCGACACGGCTATTGTTCGGCCGGTAGAGCTCGTTTGCGAGCTGCAGATTGTAGGGCGGATCGGCAAAGACCAGATCGATGCTTCTTGCGGGAAGCTTTCGGAGTTCTTCGATGCAATCGCCGACAATGATTTTGTTGCGTGGAAGCCGCCGCTCCCCCGTATCCCCCACACCCATGATGATCCACTCGCGTTACGCAATACACACACGCGCTTGCCATGTTGTACTCGGCAAGACAGGCCCATGCTGGCCGAGCGGGGTAAAGGCCGCCTTAACCCGCTTGAGGGCATCGGCGCGAAGACAATGGCGGGGCGGGAAAACATCGCATGACCATGACAAAGACGATCGTCATAGTCCATGGCGTCAATTGCGGCGGCTGGTGCTTCGAGCCCTTTCGCGCCGTATTCGAGGCGCGGGGGTATGCGTGCCACACACCCGATCTCATAGGGCATGGGGCCGACAAGACCGACGGTATCGAGAAGCTCACCGGCGTCGGCATCGTGGACTATCGCGCTCAAATGCAAGACTTCATCGCTGCGCTCCCCGAAAAACCCATTCTGCTGGGCCATTCCATGGGGGCGGTGGTCGCGCAGCAAATCGCGGCTGCGGGGCTTGCGGAGAAGCTCATCCTGGCGAGCCCGGCGCCGCGGGCGGGGACTTTGCCGTTTTCGGAGCGGGAAAAACAGCTCGGCCAGGATTTGATGTCGCTGGGGCCCTTTTGGACGCGCGCCTTCGATCCGAATTTCGTGATCGCCTGTAACATCAGCCTCAACCGTCTGTCGCCGGCGCGGTAGCGGCAGGTGTTCGAGGCATTCGGGCCTGAATCGGGCCAAGCGCTGTTCGAATTGTTCTTCTGGATGTTTGACCGTGCCGGCGCGACCGCCGTCGATACGCGTGCCGTGAATTGTCCCGTGTTGACGCTATCCGGAACGGATGACCGCGTCGTTCCTCTGGAGACGGCAAAAGACACGGCGGACGCCTATCCGGACTGCCCCTTCTGGGTGCTGGAGGATCACGCTCATATGCTGGTCGTGAAAGACGGGGCGGACAAAATCGCCGGACGCATCGCCGACTGGCTGGGTTAGGGGCCGGCGGGCACCGTTTCAGCGCTGAGTGCCAGGACGCGCCGGATGGGCGCGAAGGAGCGGCGATGGTATGGACAGACACCGTGGCGTTGAATGCCGCTTGCGTGCTCCGGTGTGCCGTAGCCCTTGTTGTTCTCCCAGCCATAGCCGCGATAGCGCTTGGCAAGCCGCACCATGATCCGGTCGCGCGTAACCTTCGCCACGATGGACGCCGCCGCAATTGAGAGCGATCGCCCATCCCCGCCGACTAGGGGGCAGGCTGTGCCGGGAAATCGTTTCGGCACGGCGTTGCCATCGATCAGCGCCACGGCCTGCAGCACGCCCAAAGTCCGGAACGCAGTGCGCATGCCCCAAAAGGTCGCTTGCAGGATATTATCGCGATCGATTCGGGCCACCTGACCGATCACGGCGGCAACGCGCGCCGTCGCCATGATCTCCTCATAGCGGTCCTCGCGAGCCTGCGGGGTTAGCTTCTTCGAGTCGTTCAGGTCTTGGGGAATACGATCGGGGTCGAGAATGACCGCGGCGACGACCACGGGCCCGGCCCATGGCCCGCGCCCGGCCTCGTCGATTCCCGCCACGGGAGCCCGGTGGAGATCCATCATCTCCGTCTCGAGATCGAAATTCGGATAGCCGGAATCATGCCGGGGTGACGGTTCCATGGCGGAACTGTCCGACGAACCTCGGCCTTCGCGCAAC
>NZ_JBAWCQ010000070.1:0-22615 GCF_049590335.1 Methyloceanibacter sp. | reverse complement strand
GCCTTCGTCTCTTCTTCGGCCGTGGCGGCGTCCTCGGCCGGTGCGGCCTCGGCGTCCCCGGCTGGCAGCTCTGGCGGGTTTTCCGTGTGGCTGCGGAGGAAGGCGATCACATTCGCGCGCTTCTTCGCATCAGGAATGCCCGGAAAAGCCATCGTCGTGCCGGGTGCGAAGGCCTGCGGGTTCTTGAGCCACTCGTCCAGACGCTCATACGTCCAGGCGCCGCCCTTGTCCTTGAGCGCGGCGGAGTAGTTAAAGCCCTCAACATGCCCGACGTCGGCGCCAACCACATTGTGGAGATTCGGCCCGACCATGCTGGCACCGCCCGCGTCGAACGTATGGCAAACCTTGCAGAGTGCGGAGGCCTGCTCGCCCTTGGCCGGATCGGCTTCGGCGAGGAGTGCAAGTACTTCGGGCTTGCCGCTCTCCCCGGCCGCGTCCTCGGCTTTCTCATCGGCGGCCGGTGCTGCCTTGGGTTCTGGAATGGGCAGTGGGTTGTCGCTGTTCTGGTTTAGATAGGCTATCACGTCCGCCCTTTTCTGCAGGTCCTTGATGCCTGGGAAAGCCATGCTAGTCCCAGCCGCAAATCCCGCCGGGTTCTCGAGCCAGGCATCCATGCTCTCGAAGGTCCACTCGCCGCCATGATCCTTGAGAGCGGCGCTGTATTTGAAACCTTCGTGCGCGGCGATCTCGTGCCCGACCACACCGTAGAGGCCCGGACCGATCATGTTCGGGCCGCCCTTTTCGAAACTGTGGCAAACCTTGCAGAGCCCGACGCCTTGCTCGCCTTTGGCGGGGTCGGCCTTATTCAGCGCGGCAATGAATTCAGCGCCCTTGTCGGGGCCGTCTTTCTTCTTGTCTCCGTGAACGAGTTCTTCCTCAGCACCAGCAACCTCGTAGCCCGGCGTCGCCGGAAGGTCTTCCTCATAGATGATATCGATGAGTGTTCGCGTGCCAAAGAACAACAGCAGCGCCAATAGCACGGCCATGGCGACTTTGTTCAAGTAGTAGTGTTTCATATGCGATATCCCCCCGGCAGGAAAAAAGGCTATTTCAGAATAGCTCTTGCGACGCTGGCTGACACTATAAGGGGCTGCGGATTGTTGCAACTGAGAGAATCAGCGCATCCAGCGACACTACTGCCAAGCACATTTCAACGCTAACAAACGGGAACAAATGACAAAATCTATAGTCGTCATTCCTGCGCGGCTTGCTGCAACCCGTCTGCCGGACAAGCCGCTGGCGGAGATCGCAGGCGAGCCCATGATTGTTCACGTATGGCGGCGCGCTATCGAGGCGCAATGCGGCCCGGTTTTGGTCGCAACCGATTCGCCAGCCGTCCAGGACGCCGTCGCCAGCGCCGGAGGCGAGTCGGTCCTCACCCGGATTGACCATGCGAGCGGGTCCGACCGAATTCACGAGGCTCTGCAGGAAGCCGACCCGGACCGTACTTTCGATGTGGTCATCAACCTGCAAGGCGATCTGCCGACGCTCGAGCCTGCGTTGGTCCGCAAATGCGTCGAGGCTCTCGAAGAAGGCGGTGCCGACATCGGTACGATCGCGGCCGAGATCGTACGCGCCGAGGAGCGCGCCAATCCCAATGTCGTAAAGGTGGTCGGAACGCCGCTCGCACGCGGCGGCATCCTCAATGCACTCTACTTCACCCGTGCAACGGCGCCTTATGGCGAGGGGCCGCTGTATCATCACATCGGGCTTTACGCCTATCGCCGCGCTGCGCTGGAGTGCTTCGTCGGCTTGCGTCCCTCACCGCTCGAGACGCGGGAGAAACTTGAACAGCTCCGCGCGCTCGAAGCGGGCATGCGCCTTCATGTCGGCCTCGTTGACACGGTTCCGCTCGGTGTCGATACTCCCGCCGACCTCACGCGGGCGCGCGAAATTCTTGAAACCTATTAGGAATTTCCGTCTGTCCCGCCCGATCCACCAGCAACGAAGTCAACACAGCGATGGCTAGAAAGCGCCCGAACAGAATCGCCTTCCAGGGGGAGCCCGGAGCCAATTCGCATCTGGCGGCGAACGATGCCTATCCTGACATGGAGGCCCTGCCATGCGCGACCTTTGAAGACGCGCTGGCTGCCGTGAAGGCGGGCGCAGCGAAGCTCGCCATGATCCCCATCGAAAACTCGGTGGCGGGACGTGTGGCCGATATTCATCATCTGCTGCCCCATTCGGATCTCTACATCATTGGAGAGCATTTCGAGCGCATCCGGCATCAGTTGCTGACATTGCCCGGTGCCAAGCTGGCCGGCCTCAAATCCGTCCATAGCCACATCATGGCGCTCGGCCAGTGCAGGAAGGTCATCGCCGACTTAAAGCTCACGCCAGTGACCGAGGCCGATACTGCTGGCGCGGCGCGGCGCGTCAGCGAGGCGGCCGATCCGACGCGAGGTGCGATCGCCTCGAAGCTCGCCGCGCAAATCTATGGGTTGCGGATAGCCAAAAAGGACGTCGAGGACGCGGCTCACAACACGACACGGTTTGTGGTCCTGTCCGCCAAGCCAGTAAAGACCAAGGCCAAGGACGGGCCTGTCATCACCACCTTTGTGTTCCGCGTGCGCAATGTGCCAGCGGCCCTCTACAAAGGTCTGGG
The DNA here is from genome assembly GCF_049590335.1 of Methyloceanibacter sp. Taxonomy (GTDB): domain Bacteria; phylum Pseudomonadota; class Alphaproteobacteria; order Rhizobiales; family Methyloligellaceae; genus Methyloceanibacter. The sequence continues at coordinate 20,010 of NZ_JBAWCQ010000070.1, read as the reverse complement.
CGGCTTCGCAACGAATGGGGTGAACATGACGAAGCTGGAGTCCTACCAGTTGGAGGGTTCGTTCAACGCGACCATGTTCTATGCTGACGTCGAAGGACACCCCGATGCGCGGCCCGTGCAACTCGCCCTTGAGGAACTCGACTTCTACACGAGCGAGATCACGCTGCTCGGCACCTATCCGGCGAGCCCCTTCCGGCGGACCTTAAAGGCGTAAGAGGGAGCCAGACCTTGGCGGCGAAGAGATAGTAGCCGATGGTTGCGAAGTTCCGCGCCAGCGCCTTCAACTCTTGGAGCTGTGGGATCGCGTCGAAGATCTCGACGTCCGCGACATAGGGCTACAAGTCCACCGCGCCGCCTATATCGGTGAAGGAGTGAACATTCACGCCTGCAGTATTGGAGGTCATGGCGGTTGGGATCCTAGTAGATGACGAAGGATACGCCCATGACGCAGCGCGCGCCATCGAGCTCGCCGGGGAACTTGCAGACGCTCAAAGTCGCTTTGCCCTTCTCGGATTGGTCGACATACTCGTGCCGGAAGATGGGTTCGCCGGTCCGCAAGACCTCGCGATCGTCCGTCCTGAGGGCATCGGCGTTGTCCGCCCAAAGGAGCTCGTCATCGGTCTTTCCGGCCACGTCCTGCCTGGCGAAGGCGTTGATGGTCCGATTGCCCCAAATGTAGCGGCCGTCCGCGTCTTTCGCCCAAAAGAGAAACGGCATCGCGTCGAAGACTTCGAGCTGGCTGCGTTGCACGCGGTCCTCCTGTCTGACCATCTAGGGCGCAAATGCGACAATCTTTCAGATTGGTGCTGGGTGTGCTTGCCACAAGCCCCGCCTTCGCCGATATATGGGCCAGGGAGGTTGGCGGCAGGCGCGTGCCTCGCCAACCGGGTCAGGTCCGGAAGGAAGCAGCCCTAACGAGCGTTTCGCGGGTTGATTGTCCAGCCTCCCACCTTTCCCATGCGTCTTCTCTATGCGTCGCGTAAACTCCTTGGGGGCGGCGATTCTGCTTCCCGTCGTTGAAGAGCCGGCTTCTATCGAAGCCAAGGCGTGAGTGCTCCGTTCTCGATGTCCGAAAATCAGACCCAGCACCCGACCCAAAATGCGGCAGCGAGGCACGCGGCCCTCGCGCGCAAATACCGGCCGCAAGTGTTTGCCGAGCTCATCGGCCAGGACCCGCTAGTGCGCACCTTGCGCAATGCCTTCGCCTCGGGCCGCATTGCCCAGGCTTACATGCTCACGGGCGTACGCGGCGTGGGCAAGACAACCACAGCGCGGTTGGTGGCCCGGGCGCTCAACTATGAAGGGCCGAATGGCGAGGGCGCCGCGATCGATATCGAACAAGAGGGTGTCCACTGCCGGGCCATCCTGGAGGGACGGCATCTCGACGTGATCGAAATGGACGCGGCGTCCCATACAGGCATCGACGACATTCGCGATCTGATCGAAAGCGCCCACTACAAGCCCAACTCGGCGCGCTACAAGGTCTACATCATCGATGAGGTGCACATGCTCTCCAAGCAGGCCTTTAACGGCCTGTTGAAGACGCTCGAGGAGCCGCCCGAGCATGTGAAATTCATCTTCGCCACCACCGAAGTCCGCAAAGTACCGGTTACGGTGCTGTCGCGCTGCCAGCGCTTCGATCTGAAACGGATCGGTATCGAGACGCTTACGGGCCACCTTGCGCGCATCGCCAAGGAAGAGGGCACGCAGGCGGAACCGGCGGCGTTGTCGCTGATTGCGCGGGCCGGCGAGGGATCGGTGCGCGATGCGCTCTCCATCCTCGACCGCGCCATCGCCTTCGGGTCCGGCCAGATCGAGGCAGCCACCATTCGAGAGCTTCTAGGCCTTGCCGACCGCGGGCGCATCTTCGATTTGCTTGAGATAGTGCTAAAGGGCGATGCGGGCGGGGCGCTCACTGTTCTTGACCAGCTCAACCGCGATGGCGCCGAGCCCGGCCAAGTAATCACTGACCTCGCCGACGCAGTACACGCGGTCACGGTCGCGAAGGCCGCAGGGGCTGGCAGTATAGACCCGGCTGCAGCCGAAGCGGAGCGCGGCCGCATCGAAGACCTTGCGAGGCGCCTGTCGATGCCCGTGCTGGCGCGTGCCTGGCAGATGCTGCTCAAGGGCCATGACGAAGTACGCAGCAGCCCCCGGCCGCTCGCCGCCGCGGACATGGTGCTGATCCGGCTGGCCTATGTGGGCGACCTGCCGCCGCCCGGCGAGGTTGCGCGCAATACCAGCGGCGAACGCGAGTCGGCAAAGGAGACCCCGCGCGCCGAGACGAGTTCGGCCGATGCCTCTCCTGCGGCGGCTGCACCATCGGCAGAGGTGGGCCCCTCGGCCGCCGAGGTGCCCACGACTGCGAGCGTGCACGGCCAGCGCGATGAGCCTCCCGTAGCCGAAAGCGAGAACCCAGCCCCCCCAGGGCTGGCGGAGGCGCCAAATCTGGAGCCTGACGCTGGGCCCGCGCCGGAGCATCCCCTGCCGCAAAGCTTCGCCGATGTGGTGGCGCTCGCGGATGCAAAGCGTGACCTGAAGCTGAAAAATGCTCTGATGGAGCAGGTGCGGCTCGTACACTTTAAGCCGGGCGATATCGCACTCAACCCGCTCCCCCTCGCGGCACCCGACCTGTTGCAGGAGTTGATGCGGAAACTCAAAACCTGGACCGGGCGAGTGTGGATCGTCTCGACGAGCGATCAGGAAGGCGCGCAGCCGTTGGGCGCCCAGCGCCGGGCGGCCGGTGCCCGTGAAATCGAGGCGCTTGAGGCTCATCCGGCCGTTCAAGAAATGCGGCGGCACTTTCCGGGTGCGATAATTAAAGACGTTCGCGTGGCGGCACCAGATCCGGCAGCAGCCGACAACGCCCCGGACGACCTTGGTGATGCGCACGACTCCGGGGACGCGGACCTCCTTAAGAAGGGTGGAAACAACTAAGGCTGGCCGAACGACGTTCAGATATCGAAACGCGACGAAATGGGAACGCGATGAAAAACTTCACGCAGATGATGAAGCAGGCGCAGGAGCTGCAAGGCCGCATGCAGGACATGCAGGCCGAGATGGAGGCCTTGACCTGCGACGGCCGGGCCGGCGCCGGGATGGTGATCGTCACCCTGAACGGCAAGGGCGAAATGAAAGGGGTCACCATCGATCCGTCGATGCTGAAGCCGGAGGAGGCCGAGATTCTAGAGGATCTCATTGTCGCCGCCCATGCCGATGCGAAGCTGAAGGTCGAAGAGGCCATGAAGGAAAAAATGTCCGCGCTCACCGGCGGCTTGCCGATCCCGCCCGGCTTCAAACTCTTCTAGCTACACAGACCGCGCCGTCGCGTCAGGGAGACGGCGCACTATATCGCATGCTGCGGCGCACCTCCGCCATGCTGCGCTGCCTGGTGCATGATCGAACCATCCCGGTTTTGAACGGACCATAACCGTCGATGGGACGGACGGCCGAGACCCGCGCGGCCCCATTGGACGTCGTGCCACAGCGCAGCCTTGGCTCAGCTCCTCAAGGGCACCCGCGAAAGTCGCACCGGAGGCCCTCCTGCAATATCTCGAGCAGAAGGACTTCGAGAAAGCCGCCTAGCAGCAGACGTCCGTGAACGCGTCACCTGCGTTTGCGTTTATCTCCGATCTAGATCGACGGCACGACTCAGCTAAGCTGGGCCGTGTCGTCGGCGTTTTGGCCCATGCCACGCCGGTTTCCAATACGTGGAGCGACCCTCGCGGGGTCCAGAGTTCTTTAGGAGGATGCGGTCCATGGCGCGCGCGGCGGCTGGTCCCGAGATCGAGCGGCTGATTCAGCTCCTGGCGCGCCTGCCGGGGCTCGGACCTCGTTCGGCCCGGCGCGCGGCGCTGCATCTGGTGAAGAAGAAGGAGCAACTGCTCGACCCGCTGGCCGTGGCGCTGGCAGAGACCCGCGACACGATTCTCACCTGCGAGACTTGCGGCAATATCGATACGCAAAGTCCGTGCACGCTCTGCCAGGACGCAACCCGCGACCGCTCCCTGATCTGCGTCGTGGAGGAGGTGGGCGATCTGTGGGCGCTGGAGCGGGCGGCGGTCGTGAACGGGCTCTATCACGTGCTGGGCGGAACGCTGTCGCCACTCGATGGGGTCGGCCCCGACGATCTCAACATCCCGATGCTGATCGAGCGGGCGGGCAAGAGCGAAGTGACCGAAGTCCTGCTTGCTCTCAATGCAACCGTCGAAGGGCAGTCCACGGCCCATTACCTAACCGACCAACTCGCGGACTGCCAAGTCTCGGTCTCGCGCCTCGCGCAAGGCGTGCCCATTGGCGGCGAACTCGACTATCTGGACGAAGGCACGCTCGCCGCCGCCGTTAAGGCGCGGAAGTCGATGGGCGGTCTTTGAATTTACCGAGTCTGGGCAGGAGCGGGCGCACCGCCGCCCTCAATTTCGCGGAGCATTCTCTGGCCTTCGGCGCCGATCTTCTGCCAGCATTTGGCCGGCAGGTCAGCCTTTGCGGGTATGTCCCAGTGAATATCCGACTCGATCTCCCCGCCGACCCAGATCCTGGCGAACAGCCCTAGGGTTGCGGCGCCAAACACGCCGACGATCCACAGATGGCGCCCGCCGTCGCTCATTAGCTGGTTTCCTCTTGCGCCTCCACAAGCTCCGCGTCATCCGGGTCTTGGTCTTCCGCATTCCAGGGCGCCACTTTCAGCAACATCAGCATGCCGGGAATCGCCAGGAGAACACAGATGACGAAGAAATGGGTCCAGCCCACGGCTTCGACGATGAAACCCGTCGTTGCGTTGGCCACTGTCCGCGGAACGGCAATGAGACTTGAGAACAGGGCGAATTGGGTGGCGGTGAAGGCTTTGCTGGTTTCCCGGGCCATGAAGGCCGTCAGTGCGACCGTGCCGAGGCCGACGGCGAGGTACTCGCCGCTGACGACGACGAACAAGCCCGCCAGCGAGTGTCCGGCCTGGCTCAGCCAGATATAGGGAACGATGGTGAGGAGTTGCACGAAGCCGAACATCCACAGTGCGCGGTTGATGCTCACCTTGAGCATGACGATGCCGCCGATCGTCGCGCCGGCGAGCACGGCCCACAGACCGGCGAATTTGGCTACGCTGCCGATCTCGGTCTTAGTGTACCCCATGTCGAGGTAGAAGGGCGTGGCCAGCGCCGTCGCCATGTTGTCCCCGAGCTTATAGAGGAACAGGAAGGCGAGAATCGCGAGCCCGGCTTTGATGCCGTCGCGGCTGAAGAACTCCACGAACGGATCAATCACCGCTTCCCGCAAAGTATGCGGCGCCAATTCGTCGTCGCTCTCCTCCTTGATCAGCAAGGTGGTCACGATGCCGATCAGCATGAAGGCCGCGGTGATCCAGAACACCGTGGACCACGGCAGATGGTCGGCCAGGATCAAAGCCAGAGAGCCCGGCACCAGACCGGACAAACGGTACGCGTTGATCCAAAACGACGTTCCCGTCCCGAGTTCGTCGTCGGCCAGCAACTCCCGCCGGTAAGCGTCGATGACGATGTCCTGGCTGGCGCTGAACAAGGCGACGGCAAAGACAAGCCAAACGATCGCTTGGAGCGAGGTCGCTGGATTGAAGTGACCCAAGAGGCCGATCGAGACGAGCAGTAGCGCTTGGGTCAGTAAGGCCCAGCCGCGGCGGCGTCCTAAGAAGGGCAGCTTGAACCGGTCCATCACGGGGGACCACAGGAACTTCCAGGTATACGGCAGCCCGACCAGGGCAAACAACCCGATCGTGGCAAGATCTACGCCGTTGTCGCGCAGCCAGGCCGGCACCAGGGACACCAGCACGAACAGCGGCATGCCCGAGCTGAAGCCCAGGAAAATACAGGCCAGCATCTTCCTGGTGAACAGGATCTCGGTCCAGTTGCGGCGAACGTCCGCAATGTCGGATTGTTTAGGGGTTCCCTCGGTGGACGTCATAGGTCGTTCTTACCAGCCGGCCGCCCATCCGTCATCGCTTCGCGCCCGCTTGTCCCGTGAAATGCACCCCTCGAAAAGGCCAAACGCTGCCCAAGATCACGGTGAGCTTTAAGTTCCCACTTGCGAATGATTTGCAACTGACGCTATGCTGCATCGCAATAGGATGGTTCACTGGATCGAGGAGGCGTCAGGTGACAGCGCGTTTGGCTGGGCAGTTCCAGGGATTGATCGCAGCATTGGCTGTATTGGCATTGGTGGGGCTTGCCAGCTGTGGGGATCAGGAGTCGGCTTCGAAGGGCGATGATGCCGCGAACGACAAATTCCGCGTGGTGACGACCTTCACCGTGATTCAGGACATCGCCCAGAACGTCGCCGGCGATGCGGCCGTGGTCGAATCGATCACCAAGCCCGGCGCGGAGATTCACGACTACCAGCCCACGCCGGGCGACATCGTCAAAGCTCAGGACGCGGATCTTGTCCTATGGAATGGCTTCAACCTGGAGCGCTGGTTCGAGAAATTCTTTCAAAACATCAAGGACGTGCCCAGCGTCGTCGTGAGCGATGGGATCGAGCCCATGGGCATCACGGAAGGTCCATATAACGGCAAACCCAATCCGCATGCCTGGATGTCGCCCGCAAGCGCGCTCCAATACGTTGAGAACATCCGCAAGGCGCTCGTGAAATACGACCCAGGAAACACTGAGGTCTACAACACCAACGCGGCGGCATACGCGGACAAGATCAAGGCGATGGATGCGCCGCTTCGCGAAAGGCTCGAGGCGATCCCCGAAGAGCAGCGCTGGCTCGTGACATCCGAGGGCGCGTTTTCTTATCTTGCTCGGGACTACAACATGCGCGAGGCTTATCTTTGGCCGATCAATGCGGATCAGCAGGGCACGCCGCAGCAAGTCCGAAGTGTCATCGAGCTTGTAAAGTCGAACCGCATACCGGTCGTGTTTTCCGAAAGTACCGTCTCGGACCACGCGGCAAAGCAAGTCGCCAAGGAAAGTGGTGCGTCCTATGGCGGGGTTCTCTACGTGGACTCACTTAGCAAGCAGGGCGGTCCCGTTCCCACCTATCTCGACCTCCTTAGCGTCACGGTCGACACAGTCGCAAAGGGGTTTGAGAATGCCGATGAGCCGTCTTGATTCTCTGACCCGTTCCGACACGCTGGCGAGGCCTGCAAGTATCGCCGTCCAAGATGTCAGCGTCACCTATCCCAATGGGTTCACGGCCGTGCGCGACGCCTCGTTCGAACTTGGCCCGGGCACGATCTGCGCCCTTGTAGGGGTGAACGGCAGTGGCAAGTCGACCATCTTCAAAGCGATCATGGGTTTTGTTACGCCCTCCGCCGGCCAAGTGCGCTTGTGCGGTTTGCCGGTCGAGAAGGCGGTATCGCAAAATATCATTGCCTATGTGCCCCAGAGCGAGGACGTCGACTGGAACTTTCCTGTGCTGGTCGAAGATGTCGTCATGATGGGCCGCTACGGACACATGAATCTGTTTCGCATTCCGTCCAAGGAAGATCGCCGCCAGGTCGACGAGGCCTTGGAGCGTGTGAACATGAGCGAATATCGCACGCGGCAGATCGGCGAGCTTTCCGGTGGCCAGAAGAAGCGTGTGTTCCTGGCCCGCGCCCTGGCCCAAGAGGGGCGCATCATCCTGCTCGACGAACCGTTTACCGGCATCGACGTAATGACTGAGGCCGCGATTATCGAGCTGCTGCGCGAGTTACGCGACGCCGGTTGCTTGATTCTTGTCTCGACGCATAATCTCGGCAGCGTGCCCGACTTCTGCGATCAGGTCGTGTTGCTCGATCGGACGGTGCTTGCCGCGGGCCCGACAGCCGAGACTTTTACCCAAGAAAATCTGGAGCGCACGTTCGGCGGTGTGCTGCGCAATTTCGAACTCAGCGGACATGCGCTCCACGAAGACGATGACGCTCGCAGCCTCAACGTCATCACAGACGACGAGCGGCCGCTGGTGTTCTATGGCGTTAAGAAGAGCAAAGAGAAAGACGAGAAACGCGATCGGGATGGCGCGGAATGAGCGACTTCCTGGCCGAACTCATTGTGCCGTTCTCCTACGACTACATGTGGAAGGCCATGTGGGTCAGCGCACTTGTCGGCGCGGTCTGCGCCTTCTTGTCCTGCTATCTCATGCTGAAAGGCTGGTCATTGATGGGCGATGCGCTCGGCCATTCTATCGTGCCCGGGGTCGCCGGCGCATACATCATCGGCGCGCCCTTTGCCGCGGGCGCCTTCTTCGCCGGCATTCTGGCGGCGCTTGGCATGGCGTTCGTGAAACAACACTCGCGATTGCGCGAAGACGCCACGATCGGTCTCGTGTTCACGACACTGTTCGCGCTCGGCCTGCTCATGGCCTCGCTGCACCCGACCTCCGTTTCGATCCAAACCATCGTGCTGGGCAACATTCTCGCCATCCCCGATGAGGACGCGATGCAGGTCGTCGTCATCGCGGCTATCTCCTTCGCGGTCTTGCTGTTCATCTGGAAGGATCTGATGGTCACGTTTTTCGACGAGACCTATGCGCGGAGCATCGGCCTCAAGACGCGGACGTTGAAGATCGTCTTCTTTACGCTCCTCAGCGCGTGCACGGTGGCTGCACTGCAGACCGTTGGGGCGTGTCTCGTAATTGCGCTGGTGGTAACGCCGGGCGCCACGGCCTACCTCCTGACTGATCGCTTCGACCGGCTTATCGCAATCGCGGTTGCTATCGGAATGTTCACCAGCTTCGTCGGCGCCTATCTCAGCTACTTCATCGACGGCGCAACCGGCGGTGTCATCGTGACTCTACAAACGCTGCTGTTCCTCGCGGCCTTCTACTTCGCACCGAAGCATGGCGTGATCGCCGCGCGCCGCAAGGCCCGCGTGGTGAAGGAGGACAGTCTGCGCAGGGACCGCGTGTTTCAGGATGGCGACACCGTTCGGGAGACCGCCTGATGGACCCAATCGCATTCTTCATCGAGCCATTCGCCTACGACTTCATGCAGCGTGCGCTCGGCATGGCGCTTCTTGTCGCCGCGGTCTGCGCCGTGTTGTCCTGCTATCTCGTGCTGAAAGGCTGGTCGCTGATGGGCGATGCGATCTCGCACGCCGTGCTGCCGGGCATTGTGATCGCCTTCGTCCTCGGGATCCCGCTGGCGGTCGGCGCGTTCGTGGCCGGTCTCGCCTGCGCGCTGATGACGGGCTATCTGAAGTACAATAGCCGCGTTAAGGAAGACACGGTGATGGGCATCGTGTTCTCAGGCATGTTCGGCTTCGGGCTCGTGCTCTTCACCAAGGTCGAGACCGATCAGCACCTCAATCACATCCTGTTCGGAAACGTGCTTGGCGTCACCACCGCCGACTTGGTCGAAACGGCGATCGTCGCCGGCGGCACGCTTCTGGTCGTGCTCGCCAAGCGCCGTGATCTCCTGCTCTATTGTTTCGATCCGAGCCATGCGCGTGCCATCGGATTGCCGGTAAACCTCTTGCACTACGGGCTCTTGGTGCTGCTGTCGCTTACCATCGTCAGCTCGATCCAGGCCGTCGGCATCATCCTCGTGATAGCTATGCTGATCGCGCCGGGCGCCACAGCCTACATCCTCACCGACCGTTTCGAACGCATGCTCGTTATTGCCGTTGTGGTGGCCTGTAGCTCGGCCGCGCTTGGGACCCTCATCAGCTTCCACATCGACGGCGCGACCGGCGCCTGCATCGTGCTGGTGCAAGCCTTCGTCTTCTTCATGGTGTTTCTGTTCTCGCCGAAGCGCGGGCTATGGCCTATCGGTAGGCTGATTGGGAGAACTGCCGGGGACGAGGCGCCAAAGAATGCCTCTGGCGCGGACGCTCGCAGCCTGGATGCGCCTTAACCCTGCTGCTTGGGCGTGCGGACCGAGCGATGTAGCATGTCGTAGACGAGCGCTGTCGACCAGCCGATCAGCATGACGCCGTTGAGGGCGGTCATCGGGCCAAGCAAATGCCATTCCGGCACGGGCACCACGTCGCCATAGCCGAGCGTCGTATAATTGCCGAATGCGAAATAGATCAGGTCGGTATTCTCAGGGACGGCGCCAACCCATTTATAGGTATAGGCCCAGATCACGCATTCGCCGAAATGGCCGATCACCAGCAGCGTGCCGGTTGCGACGATCACGAGCGTGTATTGCACAAATCCCGGGAAAGACGTGTCCGTATCGGCAAGGTCCCGGAGGGTGGCGGCGATCGCGCCAACCAGGATCGCATGAACGACCAGATTAACGAGGCTCGCGCCGCTTCCGACCGCGACTTGGTCGAGCATCGACACATTCATCGTTGAGATCCACATTGAATCGGCCGCTGCGGATTCCATGGTCGGTTCCCCCCTTTTTTGTGTTTCTAAGACGTTATTCGCCCGCCAAAAGGTCTGGTTGCCGGATAATGCGCGGTCCTTTGCTTGGGTTCCGCGCCGGCCCTTGCGGCTTGGACTGTGAAGCCGCCGCCGCGCTGGCCTGCGTCACATCTGGCGCGTGCTGAGTTACGGGCGTGCCGTTTTTTGGCGCGGGCGCGGCTTTGGCCTCTTCCTCAAAATCCAGGTGCTCGATCTTCTGGCCACGCTTGGTGATCTTGTCCGCCGAGGTGAGGATCTTGTCGATATCTGCATTGGCCTGGCCGAAGTGCCGCTGCAAGTCGAGGACCCGGTCGCGGAACCGGCCCATGTCCTCCATGAGCGTTGCGACTTCGCGTTGGATCAAATGGGCCTGCTCGCGCATCTGCACGTCCTTGAGGATGGCCTGCATGGTCTGCACCGCAAGCATCAGCATGTTCGGCGCACAAATGACGATGCGCGCGCGATAGGCCTTTTGCAGGATATCGGGGAAGTGCTCCGCCAAATCCGCCGAGATTGATTCAGAAGGGACGAACAGAATGGCCGTATCCTGCGTTTCGCCGGCGATGAAGTACTTCTCCGCCATTGCCTTGATATGTTCGCCCACGTCGGTGCGGATGCGCCGTGCGGCGTATTTCTTCTCGTCTTCGGTGCGGGCTGCGCGGAAGGCCTCGAATCCCTCTAGCGGAAACTTGGCATCGATCACCAGCCCCGCAGGTGTGTTCGGCATATGCAGGAGACAGTCCGGCCGCTTGTTGTTGGAGAGCGTCGCCTGGAACGTGTAGGCGCCTGCGGGCAAGCCGTCTTTGATAATGGCCTCCATGCGCATCTGTCCGAACGCGCCGCGCGCCTGTTTGTTGGCCAGGATCTCCTGCAGGCTGACCATGTTGCTTGAGAGTTCGGTCAGGTTCTTCTGCGCCGTATCGATGACCGCCAGCCGTTCGTTGAGGCGCGACATTGTCTCGTGTGTCTTGCGGGAACTCTCGTTGAGGTCGGTCCCCACCTTGTGGGTCATGCGGTCCAGGCGTTCGTTTACCGCGCGCGCCAATTCGCCATGGCGTGAGACGCTGATTTCCGCGAGCGTCTGGAGCCGGACTCGCATTTCGCCGAGTTGGTGATCCTGCGCGGCGGCGTCCTCTTTGCGTCGGCTGAGATGGACGATCAGCACAACAGCCAGCAGGAGGAGCGCGAGCACGGCCAATCCGGCGAGCACGAGGCCGACCAGGACAGGGTCGACTGTCATCGTCCCAATTTGCAGGGGCTCCAGAACCATCAGCGTAGCTATAGGCTGATTCGGGAAGCTAGACCAAAACCAGAACATGCGGGCGAGCATCCCGGATGGCGCTAGACGCCTCGGCATCGACAGGCCGCATTGACCCGAACGCTTCGGCTGCTTATGTCAGCGTCAGTCATGACTTCCATCTATCCCATCCTCACCATCCCTGAATCAGTGCTACGAGAGACGGCCGAGCCCGTCGAGCTCGTGGACGATGATCTGCGCAAGCTGATGGACGATATGCTGGCGACGATGTACGACGCGCCGGGCGTGGGCCTCGCCGCGCCCCAGATCGGCATTTCGCGCCGGGTGATCGTCATGGATCCGGCCCGCGACGACGAAGAACCCGCCCCGCTCGTCATGGCGAACCCCGTCATTTTGGATCGCTCCGAGGAGATGCGTATTCAAGAAGAGGGATGCCTGTCGATCCCCGACGTCACCGCCGAGGTGGAACGCCCGGCGCTGACGCGCGTGGCCTTTCTGGATCGTGAGGGCAAGCCGCAAGAGTCGGAGATCGACGGGATCCTGTCCACGATCGTCCAGCACGAGGTCGACCATCTCAACGGTGTCTTGTTCATCGACTATCTGTCCCGTCTGAAGCGCGACATGATTGTGCGGAAATTCACCAAGCAGAAGCGCGCAACGGCAATCTGACGCCCACGAAGCGGCTTCCCTTGCTCATCGAACCGGCCTAAGACCGGCCCATGCGGATCATCTTCATGGGCACGCCGGATTTCGCCGTTCCGGCTCTGCTTTCCATCGCCAAGGCGGGGCATGAGATTGCGGCTGTCTATTCGCAGCCGCCCCGGCCCGCAGGCCGCGGCATGGCCTTGCGCAAATCGCCAGTTCAGGCGGAAGCAGAGGCGCTGGGCTTGCCCGTGAGCGTGCCGGCCGGCCTCAAGAGCCCGGCCGAACAGAAGCGCTTTGCCGCGCTTGAGGCGGACGCCGCCGTGATCGTCGCCTATGGCCTCATTTTGCCCGCGGCGGTTCTGAACGGAACGCGGCGCGGCGTTTTCAACATCCATGCGTCCCTCTTACCCCGCTGGCGGGGGGCCGCGCCGATCAATCGCGCGATCATGGCGGGCGATGTGGAATCCGGCGTGTCCATCATGCGGGTGACGGAAGGCCTCGATGAGGGGCCGGTCTGCCTGATGGAACGGCTCACGATCGAAGCCGACATGACGGCAGGTGAACTGCACGATGCGCTGTCGGCTCTCGGGGCGGAGCTGATGGTGGAAGCACTTTTCTCTCTGGGGCAAGGCACGCTGCATTGCGTGGCGCAGGACGACGAAGCGGCGACCTATGCGGCGAAGCTGACGAACGAGGAAACCCGCATCGACTGGGCGCTGCCCGCGCAAGAGGTGCACGACCACGTTCGCGGGTTGTCGCCCTATCCCGGCGCCTGGTTTCAGATCGTGCAGAACGGCACGGCCGAGCGCGTGAAAGTTCAGGGTTCGACGCTCGAAAAGGCGCGCGGCGCGCCAGGCACGCTGCTGGACGACCGCTTGACGGTTGCGTGTGGCGACGGCGCCGTGCGCCTGACCCGGGTCCAGCGCGCAGGCAAGAAACCCATGCTGGCGGACGCCTTCTTGCGTGGCGTCGAGTTACCGCCCAGCAGCAGGCTTCTCTAAAGCAGGCGCGACAAGCAATGCCCCGGTACAAACTCACCTTGGAATATGACGGCACCCCCTTCGTGGGCTGGCAGGTCCAGGGCGGGCAGATGTCCGTCCAAGGACGGCTTGCTGAGGCCGTCGAGGCGTTCTCCGGCGAAGCTATGATCCCGCGCGGGGCCGGGCGCACGGATGCGGGCGTCCATGCCACGGGACAGATCGCCCATCTCGATCTTGCGAAAGATTGGGACGCGGCAAAGGTGCGCGATGCGCTGAATGCCCAGGTCCGCCCCGATCCGATCTCGGTGCTTGATTGCGAGAAAGTTGCCGAGAGCTTCGATGCGCGCTTCTCGGCTAAGGCGCGCCACTATCTTTATCGCATCGTCGATCGCCGCCCGCCTTTGGCGCTCGAACGCAGCAGGGCCTGGGGCGTCTACAAACCGATCGATGCGGAGTCGATGCACGCGGCCGCCCAGAGCCTGCTCGGCCATCACGATTTCACGACTTTCCGGTCTTCTGAATGCCAGGCGGCGTCGCCTGAGAAAACGCTCGACCGGCTAGACGTGTCGCGGCATGGCGAGATCATCCGCATCGAAGCGTCCGCGCGCTCCTTCCTGCATAATCAGGTGCGCTCCATGGTCGGGTCGTTGAAATGCGTCGGCGAAGGACGCTGGACTAAGGGCGATTTGGAGCAGGCCCTTCTGGCATGCGACCGTGGTGCCTGTGGTCCCGTGGCGCCGGCCTGCGGCCTTTACCTAGTCCAGGTTGACTATTAAGCCTCTAGCGACAGCTGAAGCGGGCGAGGGGAAGTGCATTAATGATCAGGCGCATTGCCACGGTTGGCGGGCTGACGCTCGTTTCGCGCCTCTCGGGATTCATTCGCGACGTGGTGATGGCTGCCATTCTCGGCGCCGGGCCCGTTGCTGATGCATTCTTCGTCGCCTTCCGCCTGCCCAACCATTTTCGCGCGATTTTCGCCGAAGGGGCTTTCGCAGCTGCCTTCGTGCCGGCCTATGCCCACACGCTGGAAAAAGCGGGACTCCCCGCCGCCAAGCTGTTCGCCGACCAGGTCGCGGCTGCCCTGATTGCGATCAATCTTTTCTTGCTGGCGATCGCGCTTCTGTTCACGCCGGACGTGGTCGCGCTGCTGGCGCCGGGTTTGTCCGACGATCCGGAGCGCTTCGATCTGGCCGTGGCGCTCACACGGATCACGTTTCCCTATCTCGCGCTTGTGTCGCTGGAGACGCTGTTCGCGGGCATCCTCAATGCCAACAACCGGTTTGCATCGGCAGCGGGCGCCTCCATTCTGCTCAATGTCTCGCTGATCGCCACGCTGGCGCTGACACCCTATTTCGAAAGCGCGGGCCATGCCGCCGCCTGGGGTGTGCTGATCGCGGGCGTCGCGATGGTTCTCTTGGTGGGCGGCGACGCGGAGATGCATGGCTACGGCATCCGCCTCCGCAGGCCCAAGCTGGACGAGCCGACACGGCGATTTTTGAAGGCGCTGGGACCGGCGATAATCGGCGCGGGCGGCGTGCAGCTTGCGCTCTTCGCCGACACGGTCATCGCGTCCTTCCTACCGGCCGGCTCTTTGTCCGCCCTCTACTATGCGGACCGCATCAATCAGTTGCCCATCGGCGTTGTGGGAATTGCGGTGGGGACGGTGCTCTTGCCAGAAATGTCACGCCGGCTCGCGGCGGGCGACACGGCCGGTGCGGCCAACGCCCAGGCGCGCGGCATTCAACTGGCGCTCTTGTTGACCCTCCCGTGTGCAGCGGCGGCCGTGGCCATACCCGATCTTATCATGCGGGCGCTCTTCGCCCGTGGCGCCTTCACCAACGCGGACGCCCTAGCGGCCGGACACACGCTCGCCGCCTATTCGCTCGGCCTCATTCCCTTTGTTTTGCTCAGAAGTTTCACCGCGCCGTTCTATGCGCGGGGCGATACGGCGACACCCGTCAAGGCCGCGTTACTCGCCGCGCTCGTGAACATTGCGCTCAAGGTCGTGCTGATGGGACCGCTTGCCCAAGTCGGCCTGGCGCTCGCGACGAGCGTCGGCGCTTGGATCAATCTTTGTCTTCTGGCGTTTCTCGCCCGGCGCCAGGGCTTTGCCGTGTCGGGCGCGGCTATTGGCGGGACGGTCGCGAAGTTGGCCGCAGTTGGCATCGCGTTCGCCGTCGCGCTCTATTTTGGCGCCCTCGGGCTCCGAAGCGCACTCTCCTCGATGACGTTCTTCCGCGACGAGACCACGCTGGGGATTCTCGTCGTGGTGGGCGGCATCATCTATTTCGCGGCTGTCCTTGCCGTTCTGGGGCGCGGCTGGTTCGCGGGGCTAATGAAAGAAATCGAGCGCGAGGCCGATTTGCCGCCGCCGGATGCCACGGAGCTGATCGAGGACCCCACCGACGATTCGGAAAGCATGCCCGACTCCGAACCACCGCCGAGGATTTAGCTGGGGCGCAAGGCGCTTAGGCCATTTTCAAATCCACCAGCGTCACGGTGCCGTCCTCGATCGCGCTTCCGAAGAAGATAGCGCCGATACGGGCAAAACGCTCGGGCGAGTCCGTGGCGAAGAAGCGGATCGTCCGCGGCCCACCTCCAGTGTCCGCGTGCAGGGCGGAGGCCGCGAGTGCTTCGGCGACGGCCCCCGCAGTCGTCTCCGCCGAATCCACGAGTGTGGTCTCGGCGCCCACATGGCGCTGAATGGCCGCCGCCAGAACCGGAAAGTGCGTGCAGCCCAGGACCAGCGTATCGGGCGCATCGGCGGGCGCGAAGAGCGGTTCGAGATAGTCCTCGACCGCGGCCGTCGTCGCACGCGTATCCGCCCAGCCTTCCTCGGCGAGCGCGACGAATACCTGGCAGGCTAGCTGCACTACCTGGGCATCCGCCATGAGCTGGTGGATGGCATGTGCGTACGCCGCGCCTTTGACAGTGCTCTCGGTCGCCAGCACGGCGATGCGTTTGTTGCGCGTGGCCGCGACGCCGGCGCGGGCGCCCGGTTCGATCACGCCGATCACGGGGACAGGTGCGAGCGCATCGCGCAGCGCTTCGAGCGCCACGGCCGAGGCCGTGTTGCAGGCAATCACCACCATCTTTACGTCCTCGCTGAGGAGCAGGTGCGTAGCCTGCAGCGCATAGGCGCGCACGGTGTCGGGGCTCTTGGTGCCGTAAGGCAGCCGTGCCGTATCGCCGAGATAGACGAAGTGCTCGTCCGGCAATTGGGCGGCGAGCGCCCGCAGCACGGTCAGCCCGCCCATGCCCGAATCGAACACGCCGATGGGACGCGGGTCACCCTTCATCGGTGTCCCCAAAGGTCTCGAAATAGCGGTCAATGAACCGGCGGTAGATCGCGGTGAGCGTTTCGATATCGGCAAGCGCGGCATTCTCGTCGCTCTTATGAATGGTCTGTGTCGTCAGCCCGAACTCAACCACGGGACAATAGTCCTTGATAAAGCGGGCATCCGACGTGCCACCGCCCGTCGACAGGGCCGGTGTCTTGCCGGTGAACTCTGCCACGGCCTCGGCAAGCAGCGTATCGAGCGCGCCGGGCTTGGTGAGGAACGCATCGCCGTGGGGAGCGAACTCCAACGTGAATGTGAGTTCCGTGTGCTGAAGCGCCGCGCCGATACTGTCCGTCAGCATGGCCTTCAGCGCGTCGGCCTCATGGTTGTCGTTGAAGCGTATATTGAAGCGGGCTTCTGCGTGGGCCGGAATGACATTGGTGGCTGGATTGCCCACATCGATGCTCGTCACTTCCAGATTGGAGGGCGAGAAATGGGTGCTGCCCGTATCGAGCGGCGTGTCGTAGAGCATTGCCAGCACCGAGACGATGCCCTTCACGGGATTAGAGGCAAGATGAGGATAGGCCACATGGCCTTGCTGTCCGGCCACGGTGAGATGACCGGTCAGGCTCCCGCGCCGTCCGATCTTGATGACCTCGCCAAGCGCCGTGGCGTTGGAGGGCTCGCCTACGAGGCAATGATTGGGGATAAGGCCGGCCTCCTCCATCCAAACCAGCACCTTCTTTGTTCCGTTAAGCGCGGGGCCTTCTTCGTCGCCCGTGATGAGAAAGCTGATTGTGCCGCCTACCTCGCCGTTCCGTTCGGCAACAAAATCGATCGCGGCCGCGGCGAAGCAGGCAATCGCGCCCTTCATATCCGAGGCGCCGCGTCCAAAAAGGAGCCCGTCGGCGATGTCGGCGGTGAAAGGGGAGTGGCTCCACAGGCTCTCGTCGCCTGGCGGGACGACATCCGTATGGCCCGCGAAACACAGATGCGGTGCGCCGGCGCCGATGCGCGCCACGAGATTGTCCACGTCCGGCGTGCCGCCCTCGCTAAAAGTCAGCCGTTCGCACGCAAAGCCCGCCGCAGATAGGGGCGCGGCGAGCGCGTCCAAGGCGCCTGCGTCCAGCGGCGTGATGCTGGGGCACCGGATCAAGCTTTGGGCGATTGCGACCGCGTTCTCGGCGGGCGTTGACATAAAAGGGGTCCTTAGATCTTGGAAGGCGCCCATCTCGGGCGCGGCTCCAGAACATGACGGCGTGCCAGCCCAATGGCAAGCAGGGGGAACCGCGCAAAAAGAGGCTCCGCGCACACGAGGGCCAGGACGGTGCGGGCTTAGAGCATCATGGCGCGGGCTAGGTGAGGGCCGCCAGCGGGTCGCCGCCATACTGGTTGGATCCCGGCGTTCCCTTGAGGATGCCGAGCTCGATCAAGAACCACAGCAGAACACCGAGATTGACCAGAACGCCAATCCAGCCGAGCGCGTTGAGTTGATCGGGCGTCCCAGTCAATCCCCACCCGTCGAGGAGGCTCGCGATCAGGGATGGAACCAGGCCGTATAGCGCCATCTTGCCGGGCTTGTTCCGGTCCTGGAAGCGCTTCGCGCACACCGCATAGCTGGGGAAGAACAGGGCAAGGGCGATCAGGGTTGCCAGCAGGCCACCGAAGAAGCCCGTCCCGAAGATCACCTCGATCAGAACCCCGAACACGATGCTGATGACGCCAAGGATCACCACACCGGCCCACCATTTGGCGCGGTTGATGCGGCCCTCCAGCGACGTGAAGATGTACTGCAGATCCATTGTTCCCCCCTTGGTCTGCCCCTGACGCAAGTTTCAACTTTTAGAGCCGAATCGTAACATTGCGAAGAGCACAATTCGATCCTAGCCTCATTAAACCGCAGGGTCGCGCGTCGATCTCGGCCGAGGCCGTCAGTAGTCAGCGGCGTCTCAGGTCGTATTTTAGGCCCTCAGGAGCTCGTTGATAGAAGTCTTCGAGCGGGTCTGCTCGTCGACGGTCTTCACGATCACGGCGCAATAGAGTGAGGGGCCGGGCGTCCCGTCCGGCAGCGGCTTGCCCGGCATGGAGCCGGAGACCACCACGGAGTATGGAGGCACGCGGCCCTGGTGCACGAAGCCCGTGGCCCGATCGATGATCTTGGTGGACTGGCCGATATAGACGCCCATGGAAAGCACAGAGCCTTCGCCCACGATGACCCCTTCTGCCACTTCGGCGCGTGCGCCGATAAAGCAATTGTCCTCGATAATCACGGGGTTGGCCTGCAACGGCTCGAGCACGCCGCCAATGCCTGCGCCGCCGGAAAGATGCACGTTCTTGCCGATCTGCGCGCACGAGCCGACCGTGGCCCAGGTGTCGATCATCGAGCCGCTATCCACATAGGCACCCAGATTGAGGAAGCAGGGCATGAGCACTACGCCGGGCGCGACAAAGGCCGAATGGCGCACGATGCAGCCGGGGACGGCCCGGAAGCCGGCCTCCTTAAAGTCCTTGGCCTTCCACTTCTCGAACTTCACCGGCACCTTGTCCCACCAGGACGAGCCATTGGGACCGCCGTCCATCCGCTTCTGTTCGTTCAGCTTGAATGAGAGCAGGATGGCCTTCTTCACCCATTGATTCACGACCCAGTCACCGTTGACCTTTTCCGCGACCCGCAGCTCGCCTTTGTCAAGCAGGTCCAGGACCTCCTCGACACCGTCACGCACGACGCCCTTGGTGTCCGAGTTGATGTCGGAGGCATGTTCGAAGGCGCCGTCGATGAAATTCTTCAGATGGTCGTGCGACATGAAACTCTCCCAGAACTCTCTCAGGTCATTGCGAGGCGCGCGCGGGCTGAAGAGGCAGGGCCTTCCGCAGCTTCCGCGAGCGCAGCCCCGATGGCGGCGATGAATGGCGCGAGCGCCTCCGTGCGATGGTGAATATGGTCGGGCAGTTCGGTCCAGTCCTCTCCCGCAACATGTTCGGGTCGGCCCATCGCCCGGCAGTCGATCCAGACCGTCGTCATGCCGAGCGCGTGCGCAGTCTCAAGATTATTCGGCAGGTCATCGAAAATAGCGGTCTTTTGGCCGGCGATTCCATGGGTGGCGACGAAGCGGTCGAACCCTTCGCGCGAGGGTTTCGGGTTCAGATATTCGAGCGCGTGAATATCAAAAATGTCTTCGAACCGATCAAGCACGCCGAGTTTCGCCGTGACACGTTCGGCATGCTTGCGGCAGCCATTGGTGAACACCAGTTTCCGGCCCGGCAGCGCATCGATGGCGGCGCCGAGTTCCGGCGATTGCGCGACCACGTCGAGATCAATGTCGTGGACGTAGTCGAGAAAGTCGTCCGGCTTGACGCCGTGCTGGCAGATGAGGCCAGCCAGTGTCGTGCCGTGCTCGAAATAGTAGCGCTTGCGCAGCGCGTGCGCGTCGTCGAGCGAGAGGTCCAGCGTCTCGGCGATGAACGTTCCCATGCGGTGGTCGATCTGAGCGAACAGATCGCACTCGGCCGGGTAGAGCGTGTTGTCGAGGTCGAACACCCAGGT
>NZ_JBAWCQ010000069.1:0-13824 GCF_049590335.1 Methyloceanibacter sp. | reverse complement strand
CCGCTTCGATCCCGTCGCGTTGGCCGAACGCAAGCTGTCGCTGACCGACGTGCGGCGGGCGGTGGCTGCGCGCAACCGCGACACGTCGGGCGGCGAGATCGAGAGCGGCAAGCGGCGCTATCTGCTGCGCACCATCGGGCGCTTCGACGATCCCGAGGACCTCAAAGAGCTCATCATCGATCGGCGCGGCGACAACATCATCCGGCTCAAGGACGTGGCCGATGTGCGGCTCGGCCATTTCGAGATATATACCCGCGCCTATGTGAACGATCGACCCATCATCTTCCTGTCGATCCGCCGCGAGGCCGGTTCAAACGTCATCGCCATCAAGGAGGCGGTGATGAAGGAAGTCGAGAAGATCAACCGCGACATCCTCGTTCCCGCCGGCATGGAACTGGATCTGACCGCCGACGACGTCACCTATGTGCAGGCCTCGATCCGCAATGTGTGGACCAATCTTTCCATCGGCGCGGTGCTGGCAACGCTGGTGATGTTTCTGTTCCTGCGCTCGGTCAAGGCAACCGTGATCGGCATTCTCGGAATCCCGATCTGTACCATCGCGGCCTTTATCGGGCTGCTCTTGGCGGGGCGGACCATCAATGTGATTTCGCTCGCCGGCGTTGCATTTGCGATCGGCATGACACTCGACAACACTATTGTCGTGCTTGAGAGCATCGATCTCGAACGACGGCGCGGCCTAGGGCGCCTCAAAGGCGCTATCGAGGGCGTCCGCAAGGTCTGGCCGGCCATTCTCGCCTCAACGCTGACGACCGTGCTCGTCTTCGTTCCCATCGTTTTCATTCAGGAAGAGGCGGGACAGCTTTACTCCGATATCGCGATCGCCGTTTCCGCCTCGATTCTCGCTTCCATGATCGTGGCGATCACGGTCGTTCCGACGGCGGCGGCGCATTTCGATCTGACCCCGAAGGACAACAAGGCGGTGGATGCGGCCGACGGCGCCATCGTCCGGGGCGTTGGCTGGCTGGTAGCGACGACGGTGCGGCGGGTCCTCTGCATCCTAGGTGTCGTGGGTGCGAGCGGCGCGATTATTTTGCTGCTGACCCCGCCCGCCGAGTATCTGCCGGAGGGCGAAGAGCCCAAGATGTTCGCCCGCCTTAATGCACCGCCCGGCTACAATCTCAAGACCATGGAGAAGATCGGAGAGGACCTGCAGACCTGGCTGATGCCCTTCGTCAAGGACGACCCGGAGCGTTTCCATCGCGGCGAGACGGACGTCCCGGCGATCAAATACTTCTTCCTGATGGTGGAGGCGGACGGCCTTCGCATCATCGCCGAGACCATCGATCCAGGCGACATCACCAAGCTTATGACGGCGGTGACCGAGAAGTACCGGACTTATCCCGGCATGCGGGCCTTTGTCTCGCGCGGTTCGATTATCACCAGCAATGACGGCGGCACGCGGAGCGTGAGCCTCGATATTGCCGGACCGAGCTTGGAGGAAGTCTACGCGGTCGCCGCAACAGCCTATGGCCGCGCGGGCGAAATTTTCGACAATCCGCGCATCCAGGCCGACCCATCCACCCTTACCTTATCCCAGCCCTTGATCGAGGTTCGCCCAAAATGGGACCGGGCCGCGGAACTCGGTATGACGTCCGACGATGTGGGATTCACCGTGGCGGCGCTGACCGACGGTGCCTATGTGGGCGAGTTTTTCCGGGGCGACGAGAAGATCGACATCTATTTCTATAGCAAGGACGCGCTTCGCACCTCGCTCGACACCCTACCGCAAATGCCGGTCTACACGCCGCAAGGTGCGATCGTGCCGCTATCCTCGGTGGCCGACATCAAGGAGACCGTGGACACCAACACGATCCGCCGTATCGACGGACGGCGGACAGTGACGCTGAACATCATTCCGCCGGACGGCATCGCGCTCGAGACTGGCGTTGAGATTGTCCGGGCCCAGCTCGTCGATCACATGAAGCGGTCCGGGGAAGTGCCCTTCGAGGTGAGCATGACCATTTCGGGGGCATCCGATCAGCTCGACGCCACGCGCGATGCGCTTGCCGGCAATTATCTCGTGGCGATCGTGATCATCTATCTGCTGCTGGTCGCCATCTTCACCCATTGGGGCTACCCGCTTCTGATCATGACAACGATCCCGCTCGGTGTTGCCGGCGGTCTCGTGGGGCTCGCGATGATGAACTTGGTCGGCACATTCATGCCGCGCTTCGGGCTCGACCCGCTCGTCCAGCCCTTCGATATGATCACCATGCTCGGCTTCCTCATTCTAATGGGCACCGTGGTGAACAACCCGATCCTGATCGTGGACAGGGCACTCTCCAATCTGCGTGAGGCGGGGCTCGATGCCAAAGAGGCGGTGATGGAGGCCGTCTCCTCGCGGCTGCGCCCCATTGCCATGTCGACGGTCACCACGATCTGCGGCCTTGCCCCGCTCGTGTTCATTCCAGGCGCGGGCACCGAGCTTTATCGCGGTGTGGGCGCGATCGTCCTGTTCGGCATTCTGGGCACGGCGATGGTGACGCTAACCTTCCTGCCGGCGCTGTCGATCTTCGTGTTCCAGCTTGCGGGCTACGGCAAGAAATCGGACGCGGGTGCGTCCTCGCCTGCGCCCTCGCCTGCGCCCTCGCCGGCCGCGGGAGAATAAGAGACATCAGGAGCGGCAGTTGTGATTGCAGGGTCGGCACTGCAACAGAGACTCGATCAACCCTCTGCGGTGTTCAACTTGTCCCACGGTGCATAGAGATGTTGACGCGTCGGCTGCTGTCGTCGTGCATGCCGATGGGTATGACTAGGTCGGGCTCGCACTCTGACCGCCGGTCGCCGCCAGACTTTTCCAGAAAAAGAGCTCTAAACAAGACAAAGGCTTACCGGTGTAATACACCGGTGTAGCAGGAAGCGAGTTAGGCCAATGGCAACGCGCGCGAATGACGTGCTGACATCAGAAGGCGACCTAGCCATGTCCGCTTTATACCCGAAAGCAGACATCGCCCGCCTCTGCATTGAGGTCTGCTAAGTGCCATAAGCGGACATCAGGCGAGGGATCGACCTTAGCCGCACTTGCCAACCTATCATTCTCGCCATTATCAGAGTATTCTCAATGGCCTAGTCGCGGCACGCTCGCGACTGGCAACCGAAACGGCGTTACGCCTCGGGTGACCCCGCGGCACTTCGAACAGTCAGTTCGCGGGTGCGGAGACAATCAACCCAGACCACATCCGAAACCCGTTAAGGTGTTGCAGTGATGCGCCGAGCGCACCTCAACGCAAACTGGGGCGTTGATTGATGTGGGGAGCACTCGTTCGTAGTCTAACTTAGATTTTGGGAAGGCAAAAAATGTCTTGGCAGTTCACCATCGGACTTCGATTCAATAAAAAGGCGGATCGAGTTGTCGTTGACGCTGAAGATGCGCTCATTGCAGCACTGAAGGTCAAAGCTGAGAGACCCGAGGCCACCATCATGTATGTGCGCCGGTCGAACCGGCGCGGCGACACACGTCACCCTGCTCACACCCTAACTGAACCCCATTAGCATGATGCAGATCAGATTTCGCGCCGCAGATCACCCGGTAGGCGTGCAGTTTGGAAGGAGGCGTGATTGACCTACATCGTCAATGAGAGTTGCATCAAATGTAAGTACATGGACTGCGTCGAGGTTTGTCCAGTTGACTGCTTTTACGAGGGTGAGAACATGCTTGTCATCCACCCCGACGAATGCATCGACTGCGGTGTTTGTGAGCCGGAATGTCCAGTCGATGCGATAAAGCCTGACACTGAACCGGGACTCGAAAAGTGGCTTGAGATCAATAGTCAGTACGCGGAGGTCTGGCCGAACATCACCCAAAAACGTGAGCCGCCTGCAGATGCTAAAGACTGGGAAGGCAAGCCTGATAAAGCAGAGCTTCTTTCACCGAACCCTGGTGTTGGTGATTGATATCATGACAGCACGATGGCCAATGTCCGAATGTCTTCTTTGGGTCATTGACAGACATGTGAGCCATCCCCGCCGATGTCCGCTTTGGGTCTACTTCCGGACATTGCGGCGGTGCGCCGGGACTGCGGACTGATCTATGCTGAAGGCATGTGCGGACGCATCAGCCAAAGCTCGAGCCCCTTGCATCTCACCATTGTTGACGGCCTCAACGTCAGCGGCAGCAGAATGGACAACGTGCCGCCCCGCTATAACGCGGCACCAAGCCAGGAGCTTCTTGTCATCCGCGACAACCACGAAACCGGCGAGCGTTCCATCGATCTGATCAAGTGGGGCCTCATCCCGTACTGGTGCAAAGACCCCAAGGGTGGGGCCTGTCCATTTGGGGGTGGGGTCAAACGTCCTGCGTACCGTAGCTTGCGGTAGCGCGATAACTGGGAACGGCGAGCCAACTTGCTTCCACAATGCTTCCACGAACGAAGGGCTTGGAAGCAAACAACTTGCGCAATCCGAAGGGAGCCATGGGGCACAGAGGGTTGGGTGGCGCGCCGGAGAGGATTCGAACCCCTGACCCCCAGATTCGTAGTCTGGTGCTCTATCCAGCTGAGCTACCGGCGCAAAAAGCCCAAAAACCGCAAGTGTCTCGCGGTTGGGCGGATCAAGGGCGGGCCATCACCGGCACCCTCAAGACCAGCCTACGTAATACCTTGGGAGATTGATGGCAAGGGCGATGCACCAAACTTGCAGTCAACGCGGCCGACGCTGCATTGGCCAGGGATACGAATCGTGGATTCGCGCCGGCCTGGTCCCTGCCAACGCACAACTCGACATGTTTTTCGGCTATGTTCATACTCATAACAGTCAAGGGAGAAGCACGATGACTCGATATGTCTCAAGATGGGCGGCCATGTTGGCTGCGGCCGCCCTGGCCTTTACGCTCGCAGGCTGCGATGCCCCGTCCGATAGCGGTTCGGGCACCGAAAGCAGCGGCTTTGTCGGCAACTACTCGACCAAGGACACCAAAGGCAATCCAATGTCGGTTGAGCTCGACGAGGAGGGTTCGGCTACAGGCAAACGCGATGGCCAGGATCTGACAGGTTCGTGGAAGGTCGATGGTAGCACCGTCGTCATCACCTGGGCCGATGGCTGGACCACGAAGATCGCCAAGGATGGAGCTGGCTACAGCAAGACGGCCTTCAAGGACGGCAAGGAAGAAGGCAGCAAGGTGCCGGCCGAGAAGACGAAGTAGCGAGCCTAACCAAGACCTCTTGAACAATTAAGCGCGGCGCCGTCGTGCCCGCTCCAATTCCACGACCACGTCGGGGATGGTGATGCGGAAGGTGGCGCCGCCCTCATTGCTAACCAATTCGATCTGGCCGCCATGGGCCATGACGAGTTCGGCCGAGATCGCAAGGCCGAGCCCGGACCCGCCTTTGCGCGCCACGCTCTGAAACGCCTGGAACAGGCGTTTGCGCGCTTGCTCGGGAACGCCGGGCCCTGTATCGGCAACGTCGATGCTCACCACCGCGCCATCTCTGCGCGCAAACACTTGGATCGTCCCGATACAGCCCGGCTCGGCCTCGAAGGCCTGCACCGCATTGCGGCAGAGATTGGCGAGAACCCGGTAGAGCTGATCGCGATCGGCATCGACTTCGAGCCCATCCTCCAGGTTCAGGTCCCAATCGATCTCACCCTCCCGGGGCAGACCGAGCGAGTCGCCAACCTCGGTCACGAGAGGCGCCAGCTCGAATCGTATCCGGTTCGGCGGCGTCTCCTGGGCCTGACCGAAATCCAGCGTTTGTACGCACAGGCGAATGGCCCGGTCGAGCGAGGCAATCAGCTTCGGCACCAGGCGCTGCACGGTCGGGTCTCTGACTTCGGCTAAACGGTCCGACAGAAGCTGCGCGCTCGAAAGCATGTTGCGCAGGTCGTGGCTAATCTTGCTCACCGCGAGACCGAGCGCGGCCAGGCGCGTTTTCTGCGACAGCGTCTGGGAGAGTTCGTTCTGCATCGCGGCCAGCTCGCGCTCCGCCGTGCCGATCTCGTCCCGCCGTTTGGACGGCGCGATAATCCGGCTCGGGTCCTCGGGCTGCTCCGCGAACCGCACCATATTGCGCGTGAGCTGCGTCATGGGCTTCACGAGCAGCCAATCCAGCGCCAGGAAGACCAGCGTTGCGGTGATAATGGAGATCAGGATCGACAAGCCGAGAATGTCGAATCCGTATTTCATCATGGCCGCTTTCAGCGGCCCCTCCTCCATTACGACATCGACTGTCTCGCCGGGATTGAAGCCCGGCTCCCCGACGACGCGGATCACCCGATTGTCCGGGGCGACATAAACCATGAGAGCGTCGCCGATCAGTTCGGCCCAAGAGGCATCGCGCAAATCGTAGGTGTCGACCTCTTCCGGCGTATCCATCTGCACGATGAGTGAGCGCGAGTCCTCATGCTTCACCGAGATCGCCTTGACCCGCGCTCGATCGAGAAGCTCGTCGCGCAGCTTAGCCGGCAGCCGCCCGCCGGGCGCCGCCTCCGCGGCGAGCGACGCGATCTGCGCCGCCTGCAGCCGCTCCATCAGCCATTGACGCCGGAAGTTGGAGACCGAAGGCACAAATACCAAGACCTCCGCCACCATGACGAACAGGATGGTCAGCAACAGCAGTTTCGTGGACAGCCCGGCCACGGTCCGGGAGACCCGCGAGACTGCAAATCCCTTGCGTTCTGTCTGATCGTTCAACGGTGTCGCTCTTTTCTTCAGTCCAACACACCGGGACTCGGGGTGCCGCCTGTCATGATACCCTCAATTGGGGCAATATTCCCTACGTATAGGCCCGCGACACGGCTCACTTCAGGGGCGTCAGCCGAGCTTGCGCAGTAGGCTGATGATCCAGCGCAGCCAGCGATTGTTCAGCAATGGCCGATAGTAGGTGAAGGCCACCCGTTTGGAGATTTCGGAAAAAGTCGGATAGGGCAGAACCAACGAGGTGAGATCGCCGATACGCATCTCCTTGGCGATCGCGACGATCCAAAGCTGTAACAATTCGCCGGCCTCGGGACCGACGATCGTGACACCGAGAACGGTGCCGTCCTTCTTGGTGATGACCTTGATGAAGCCGTCCGTTCGCCGTTCGCATTGGGCCCGGTCATTGTCGGCGAAAGGCCAGCGATAAATCCGGATGCGGCGCGATTTGGCGCGCGCCTCTTCCTCGGTCAAACCGACCTGCGCCAATTCGGGATCGGTATACATCACCCGTGGAATATGCATGGCGCTCACATCGGGCTTCAGCCGGAACAGCGCATTCTTGACCACGATGCTTGCGTGATAGTTCGCGAGGTGGGTGAATTGCTGACCGCCGATGGCATCGCCGATGGCGTAGACTTTCCGGTTGGTCGTCTTGAGCTGCTCGTTGACCTTGATACCGCGATCGGTGTGCGTGATGCCGGCGCGATCCAGACTCAGCGGCTTCAGATTGGGCCGGCGCCCCGTCGCAACGAGGATGTGCGAACCCTTGACGATGACGTTGTCCGTACCTTGGCGAAAATGAACCGCTACACCCTGGACCGAGGGCTCGACCCGCTCGACCCGCGTATTGGGATACATCGCCACGCCCGTCTCCTGCAGGCGCTTGAGGAGGACCCGCGCCGCTTCGGGATCTTCCTTGGTCAGGAACTCGCCCGTGTCGAAGATGGAAACCTCGGCGCCGAGCATGGCATGCGCCTGGCCGAGTTCGAGTCCGATGGGGCCACCGCCCAGCACGATCAGGTGCTGCACCCGCTCTGCGATATCGAAGATGGTTTCGTTGGTGAGATACGGCACTTCGTCGAGACCCGGGATCGCGGGCACGAACGGCGTACCACCCGTGGCGATCACGAACCGGCGCGCCCGCACGAGGACGGAGCCGGCCTCTAGCGTGTCTTTGTCGAGGAAACTTGCTTGCGCCTGGATGACGCGAGCGCCAAGCCCGGTGAAACGTTCGACCGAATCGTTGGGCGCGATATTGGCGATCGCGCGATGGACGTGGTCATGGACGGCGCGATGATCGATCTGGGCTTCGAGAACGTCGATGCCGAAGGTAGAGGCGGTCCGAACCGCATCGGCGCGCTTGGCGGCTGCGAGTAGCGCCTTGGAGGGGACGCAGCCATAGTTCAGGCAATCGCCGCCCATCAGGCCCTTTTCGACCAGCACGACGGAGACGCCCAGCTGGGCGGCGGCCGCAGCCACCGAAAGACCGCCCGAGCCCCCACCTATTACGCAGAGGTCGGGTGTTAGCTCCTCTTCCATTCTTGTCCTTTTCCCCAACGCCGTTCAGGCTGCGTGCGACCTTCAGACCGCCCGGCGCCTTCGCTTCTTCGCCACGACAGGAATGAGCGCCACCACGCCCAGCGCCACGATGGCGACAATAACCTCCGTGGTCAGGAGGGCGCCAGGATCGATCCCGTAGACACAGGAGTCATGACCGCCCTCCCCCACCTTTGCAAGGCAGGATTCGTAGGACGTTTGCTGTGCATCGAACACGCTGTCGAGCCCGTTTCCGGCCAATGCAAAAGCGAACGTTCCGGGGATAATGCCAATGAACGTCGTGGTGACATAGGTCCAGAACGGCACACCCAGCAGCCCTGGGGCGAGATTGACGAGCCAGAACGGAAAGACCGGGATCAGGCGCAGGAACAGGAGATAGCTCAGCGCGTCCTCGCGAAAGCCGTCGGCAAAGCGCTGCAGCCGGGGGCCTGCTTTAGCGATGAGTACGTCCCGCAGCGCACTCCGGGCGACGAGATAGATCGCCGTCGCGCCAATGGTCGCCCCGACGATCGAAAGAACGCCGCCGATCAGCCAGCCGAAAAGAAAGCCACCGGCGATCGTCAGGACCACGCCGCCGGGGATCGAAAGCGCAACAGTTACAGCGTAGAGAGCCGTAAACGCGGCCAGCGCGAGCACATAATGACTTTCGATCATCGTGCGGAGGCTGTCGCGGTTCTGCGCCAGATGCTCCAGCGTGAGATAGCGATGCCAGCCCATGGCCACGATCAGGCTGCCGATGCTCACCAGGAGCAGTAGCGGCCAAAGCCGCTTCAGCCAATTTGCCGCCCCAAGGGTCATATCTTCAATATGCTCCATGCCGACCGGCGCTCCTCCAGAGGAAAATGAATCCTATCTTTCCGGCCCTCTATAGATAGGTCCTACCTAAGGCTTGGGGGAATGGCCTGTCGCGCCCTTGTGATGCGCCGTCAGCGTCTGTGATGGGAAGCGGAGCCCTTCCTTAGCATTCAGAGCCGTCCTCCGGGGCCTGAATCGCCAAAAAGTAGTCCCATTGATTGACTTGGCGGCCCGCCACACCTATAAGCCGCTCCGAACCATTTTTGCCTCCGAGGCCCCGTTCCTATGGTGAACGGCTTGGACGGATGGCAGGAGAAAGTCCGTGAAACGCACTTATCAACCCTCGCGGCTCGTCCGCAAACGGCGCCATGGTTTTCGCGCGCGCATGGCCACCAAAGGTGGACGCAAAGTGATCGCGCGGCGGAGAGCCAAGGGCCGCAAGCGCTTGTCAGCCTAGGCGGGACCAGCCGCCTGACCCCGGTGACGGCCATCGGACGTCTCAAGACCCGGTCTGAGTTTATGTTCGTGAAGGGGGGAAGCCGCTTCGCGACGCCTTCGCTCGTCCTCCAGGCGCGGCGGCGGCCAAACGCTCCGCTCGATCCCGAAATTGCCCGCTTCGGCTTCACCGCGACGAAACGTCTCGGTGGAGCCGTGGTTCGCAATCGTGCGCGGCGGCGTCTCAAGGAAGCCGTACGCTTGACAGCCTCCTCCCGGGCCCGAGAGGGATATGATTATGTGTTGATCGCGCGCGGGGGCGCGGTACAACGGCCCTTCACCGAGGTGATCAAGGACCTTCAACGCGCGCTGATCAAGGTGCACGAGCCCTCCACGGGCCGCCGGCACCGCAAGCCCTCTTCGGCCTAGCGCTCAGAACGCACGAACCAAGCACGACAACAGCCACCGGG
The DNA here is from genome assembly GCF_049590335.1 of Methyloceanibacter sp. Lineage (GTDB taxonomy): Bacteria > Pseudomonadota > Alphaproteobacteria > Rhizobiales > Methyloligellaceae > Methyloceanibacter. The sequence goes on along the minus strand of NZ_JBAWCQ010000069.1, from coordinate 3,912 downwards.
CCCAAAGACCACATGGACGAGAACAACCGCAATTTCATCTTGGCGATCGTGCTGTCGATGACCGTGCTTTTCGCATGGCAGTTCTTCTTCGTGCCAAATACGCCGCCCAGTGAACAGCAGCAGGCCACCCAGTCGCAGCAGCCCGGCGAGCAACATGGACCGCCGTCTCCCTCGAGCGCCAGCCAGACCCCTCGCCCCGGTGCCAGCACGGCTCCGCAGCCGGAAGGCTCCCCGACGGGCATGACCCGGGAGGCCGCGCTGGCCGCCTCGCCGCGTATCGCCATCGAAACGCCGAGCGTCCATGGATCGATTTCGCTGAAAGGCGCCCGGATCGACGATCTGACGCTGAAGGACTACCGGGTGACCGTGGATCCCGACAGCGCCCAGGTCATCTTGCTTTCGCCTGCCGGCGCACCCCATGCCTACTATGCCGAGCGTGGGTTCGTGAGCGCAGGCGGCAGCAAGGCGCCGCTCCCCTCGGGCGACACGCTTTGGACCGCCGAGGGCCAGGGAAAACTGACGCCGGACTCGCCGGTGACCCTCACCTACGACAATGGAGAGGGGCTGAAATTTACGCGCACCATCGCCGTCGACGACAAGTACATGTTCACGATCGACGACCAAGTGAGGAACACGAGCGAGGCGGCTGTCTCGATCTATCCCTACGGCCTCATCTCCCGCCACGAGCTGCCCGAGGTGCAGGGGTTCTACATCCTGCATGAGGGGCTGATCGGCGTCTTCGACGACGGCCTCGAGGAGATCAGCTACAGCTCGGCGCTCGAGGACAAGCCCGCCACGTTCAACAGCAAGAACGGCTGGCTCGGCATAACCGACAAATATTGGGCGACGGCGGTCATACCGGCCCGGAACATTCCATTCGAAGTCAAGTTCGCGGGCTCGGAGTCAAACGGCCGTAAGCGCTTCCAGACCGACTATCTGATGGACGCTATGGACGTCGCGCCTGGCGCCACTGAGAACATCTCTGGGCATGTGTTCGCCGGCGCCAAGGAAGTGAACGTGGTGGACGGCTATGCCAGCACCTACGCGATTCCCAAGTTCGACCTTCTGATCGACTGGGGCTGGTTCTACTTCCTCACCAAGCCGCTCTTTTACGCGCTTGACTATTTCTACAGGCTCGTGGGCAATTTCGGCGTGTCGATCCTAATCGTCACCGTGCTGATCAAGCTCGTGCTTTTCCCGCTCGCCAACAAGTCGTATGAGTCGATGAGCCGGATGAAGAAGCTGGCGCCCGAGATGCAGAAGCTCAAGGAGCGCTATCCGGACGATCGCATGCGTCAGCAGCAAGCGATGATGGACCTGTACAAGAGGGAAAAGGTGAACCCGGCTTCGGGCTGTTTGCCGATCCTCGTGCAGATTCCAGTCTTCTTTGCGCTCTACAAGGTCCTGTTCGTCACCATCGAGATGCGGCACGCGCCCTTCTTCGGATGGATCAAGGACCTTTCGGCGCCAGACCCGACCTCGGTTTTCAATCTGTTCGGCCTCATACCCTGGGACCCGCCCACGTTCCTCATGGTGGGTGCTTGGCCGCTCATCATGGGCGCGACCATGTGGTTCCAGATGAAGCTGAACCCGGCCCCGCCCGACCCTGTCCAACAGAAGATCTTCGCCTGGATGCCGGTGGTATTCACCTACATGCTGGCCTCGTTCCCATCGGGTCTCGTGATCTATTGGGCGTGGAACAACTTCCTGTCGGTCGTCCAGCAATCGGTGATCATGTGGCGCCAGGGCGTGGATATTCCGCTTCTCGAGAATCTTGGCTTGAAGCCGTCTCACGAGCCTGCCGACCAGCCCGACGAGGTCAAGTCGGCGCAAGCCACGGCCGAAGAGAAGCGCAGCGCCAAGGCCTCCAGACGTGCCAAGCGGGCCGCCAAGCAGATCGCTGCAGAAACCCCGTCTGACGACGCCGAGGAGCCGGCGCAGGACGGAGCCACCAGCTCGGAGCGTGCGAAGAAGAATGCGGCAACGCGCAAGACCACCACGAAACGCCGGACGCCGCGCAAGAAAGCGGCGAAGAAGAGCACGTCCAAATCCACCGATCAGGAAGCGGACGGGGAACGCCCCACCTAGGCTGCGCGCTTTCTACTTGTTGTCGCCCGCGAAGCCGGGCACTCCATGGCCATGACCGATCCGGAATTCACTGCGGACGACCTTGCCTGGGGGCAGGCCCTGTTCCGCACCCCATGCGACTTCATCCTGGGCGCCGTGGCCGTCGACGGGTTGCCCCAGGACGGGCGGCCCGAGATTGCCTTTGCCGGGCGCTCCAATGTGGGTAAATCGAGCCTTATCAACGCCTTGACGGGACGCAAAACACTCGCGCGCGTGTCCGTGACGCCGGGGCGGACGCGCGAGCTCAACTTCTTCACGCTCGGCGCCAAGGGCCCTGATGGGACGGGCGGGGCCTATCTCGTGGATATGCCGGGATATGGCTACGCTAAAGTCTCTAGATCGGCGGTCAAGGGCTGGACCCAGCTGATCGAGGACTATCTGAGGGGGCGCCGGGAGCTGAAGCGCGTTTTCCTGCTGATCGATGCCCGGCATGGCCTGAAAGCCAACGACCGGGAGACGATGAAGCTCATGGACGAGGCCGCCGTCTCCTATCAGGGCGTCCTCACCAAGTCCGACAAGCCAAAAAAGACCGAACTGGACGCCGTAATAGCCAGGACCCAAGCCGAGCTCGCCAAGCGCCCGGCCGCATTCCCGCAGCTTCTCGTCACCTCGGCCCGCGAGGGGCTCGGAATCCCCGAACTGCGGGCGACGATTGCCGGGCTCATACCGAACGGCGTTGAACCCTAAGCCCTTCCGCCGCTATAAGCGCACCCGTGACACATAAGAAGACCAACCCGCCTTCGGGCCAGGACGCAGCGGCCGTTACCGGGCCGCTGGCGGACGCGCTCGGCTCAGTGCATGCCAAGGCCAACATCCTCTCCGAGGCCCTGCCCTATATGCAGCGCTATGACCGCAAGACGGTCGTCGTGAAGTATGGCGGGCACGCTATGGGCGATCCGGAGCTGGCGCGGGACTTCGCGCGTGATGTGGTGCTTCTGAAACAGGCCGGGGTAAATCCGGTCGTGGTGCATGGCGGCGGGCCGCAGATCGGGCGGCTCCTGGAGCGTCTCAAGATCAAGACCGAGTTCAAGGATGGCCTGCGGGTCACGGACCGGGAGACCGTCGACGTGGTCGAGATGGTCCTCGCGGGCTCCGTGAACAAGGAAATCGTCTCGGCCATCAACAATCAGGGCGGCAAGGCCGTGGGCATTTGCGGCAAGGACGCCAATCTGATGCGAGCCAAGCGGCTCGAGCGGCGCGTGCGCGACCCTCAGTCCAATATCGAGCAGGTTTTGGATCTGGGCTATGTGGGCGAGCCGGGTCTGGTCGAGCCCCACATAATTGATGTCATCATCCAGTCCGACCTGATCCCCGTGGTGGCGCCGATCGGCGTTGGCCCAGAGGGTGAGACCTTGAACATCAACGCCGACACGTTCGCCGCCGCGATCGCCGTGGCCGTCAAGGCCAAGCGCCTGCTGCTGCTCACCGATGTGGACGGCGTTCTGGACAAGGACGGCGCGCTGATCCGCTCCATTACCACGACCGAAGCTCTCGACCTGATCGCGGACGGAACGATTGCCGGCGGCATGATCCCGAAGATTGAGGGCTGCGTGGATGTGATCGCCGAAGGCGTGGAAGCGGTCGTTATTATCAACGGCAAAGTGGCGCACTCGGTGCTGCTCGAGCTCTTTACCGAGCACGGCGCGGGCACGATGATCGAGCGGCGGCGCCCCAGCGGTCATCGTACGAGGCAGCCATGACGCGCGCGGCCGCGAAGACAGCGCAGGGCCACGGCTTCGACCATGTCGAAACCTGGGTGTTCGACCTCGACAACACGCTCTACCC
>NZ_JBAWCQ010000068.1:0-4018 GCF_049590335.1 Methyloceanibacter sp. | reverse complement strand
GGATATCGTCGACAATCATGTCACGGATCTTCTCCTCGCCATGATCTTGATACGTTAGATATTGGGCAAGCGCGGTCGCCGCAATTTCGGGTATATGCTCGTGCTCGGAGATGGCAAGCACCTCTTCTTCGGTGAGACCACAAAGAGCCACGCAGTCCTCTAGGGTAATCATTTTCTGTAACCCAGCGCTGTTTAGGATCACGATATTCACGAGCGTGCGGTATTGTCTTTGACGGCGATCAAGCCCACGTCTTTCCTTACCAGGCTGCGCGCCGGCGAGGATCACAAGGTCTGATGCACTTTAAGCGTGAAGTTTGACAACAGAGGAGGTTCGCATGGATTGGACGCGGGTTGAAGGAAACTGGAAACAGATAAAGGGCAGGGTTAAGGAGCGATGGGGTAAACTCACCGACGACGACCTCACCGCAATTTCTGGTCGGCGCGATCAGCTCGAGGGCATGATTCAAGAGCGGTACGGATACGCGAAGGAAAGAGCTCGAAATGAAATCGAAGACTGGACCCGCTCATTAGAGACTAGCCTTGAAGAGCAAATTGCGTCGCTTCGCTCAGGGATCGAGACTTTGTCTTCAACAGTCGAGCGCATTGCTGAGGAGCAGTTTCCTCGCGCCCGCTCAGCAGCAGAAGAAGCCCTCAATGATGCTGAGGAAGCGTTTAAACGGAATCCACTCTTTGTTGTCGCCATTGCATTGGGTTTGGGATTTCTGATTGGTATGCTTACCAGACGCTAGCCATCAGGAGACAAAGTCCGCTTGTGGCTCGATGCTCCCGATGCTTAGAACGGTGAGCGCGGCTTCGGCACTTAAACTGGTCCTCGTGATCACACAGCTTAAAGACTGCTCTGATCATAGCAGACATTGTTGATAGCTGGACGATGTCTCTAAAGTCCGGGTGGCTCTTTCTGCCAGGGATAGCCCTGCCGGGCCATCCGGTACCCCACGTCGAAGAGCTTCGTCATGAAGACCGGGTCGAAGGGTGCGGTACTCGTATCCTGAACGTCACCAGGAATGTACGCCAGATTATAGTCGATTCCGTTGCGTTTACAGAACGCGTAGAGGCGATAGAGGTCGCCAACCCCCTGGTTCTTTAGGAGAGTCGAGACGGCCCGGCCCGCAATATCCAGGGTGCGCGACTTCACGTCGTCGTATTGCGGGGACACGTAGCCGTTCACGATAACGTAAAAGCGCCTTATGGGTTTAACCCCAAGTGCCGAGTCTGTGGCAGACAGGGTCAGCTGGGTGGGCGCAAGGAAGACTGAGCGGGTCGTACCGCCATCCACATGCATCTCTTCGAAGCTGTATCCGTCGGCCGTCACTTTGATGAAGCTTGGAGGAAAGGCCGCCGGAATGGCGGCGGACGCCAAGAGCACGTTGCGGAAGAGTTCAACGGAGCCCGGACGGCCACTCGTCGCGATTTCTCCCATATCCCAAATCACGGGGCGCTGGGCATCTAGATTAGTTGTTCCGATCAACAGCCGGCGACCCTTGCGATGTTCAGCCGCGACTTCGGCGAGAAACCCTGGCGTTACATAATGGGCGATCAGTTTGGCCAGCGGCGCATTGCTAGACATGGAAGTCCCGCCGAGGAGACCCTTAAGAGGCGTCAGAACCGCGATGTTATTCGTATGGGACTCGGTGAAGACATGGCGGAGCGCGTGATCGTATTTCGGCCCGAGAAACGCGAACGGGGCGCTCAACGCGCCAGCAGAAACGCCCGTTACCACATCGAATTTGGGCCGAGTACCAGCTGCCGTCCATCCCGACAAGACGCCAGCACCAAAAGCGCCAAGAGGACCGCCGCCTGACAGCGCCAAAGAGTGGGTCACGGGCCGGCGCCCGCCGCCCCGGAAGTCTGAACGGCTACGGGTCAGCTGGGCCGCGCGCTTCGCACGATAGGAGGCTGTATTGGGAGGAAGCTCATCGCCCCAGAAACGGATCGTCTCGGCCTGCATGCCGGACACCTGCGCGCTGTTCTCAAGCCCAAGCGGAACTGCCTGGCGCGCGCCGACTGTGCCACAGCCCGCAAGCAATACCCCGACCGTCAGAAGCGCTAGACCTCGCGCAAAGACGCGGGCTGCAAACTCGATACCAAGCTTCTCCAACACATTCCCCCCAGGGGCATCGCAGACACGCGCGATTTTCCCTTACCTGGCAACAACGTAACTCACATAGTCCAGGCTTTTCTAGAGGATAGTTCCTATCCTAAAGGCGGGGAACGTTCGTCAACGGCGGCTGAGAAACGCATAAACGAAGAGAAGCGCCACAACCGAGTGTAGCACGGCGCCGGCCCACAAGCCGCTGCTACCCGTTTCGAGGGCGCCAAGCAGAAGCGTGGGTGCAGCAAGGATGTTGTAGAGCGCCAGCGAGATCGCCGCGTAAGAACCAAGACCATAGGCCGTGGTTTGACCATCTATTGCACGCGACCAGTTCCGCCCGAGCAGCGCGCCGACGCCAATGCCAAAGGTCGCCACGCCCAGAAGGCGCACCAGCGCCATGGCTGGCCCGCCCAAATCAGACCCGCCGACGCCGGCCACGACCAGCGAGGGAGCGAGAATGGCCGAAACGCCGAAGAGAACTTCAATCCAGCCCGATACCAATACCAGCCAAAGTATCATCGCTTTGTCGATCCCGCTCAACGGTTCAGTTCAGTCTCGGATGCTGGCTCGGGTTGCACCGTAGATTCCGGCTTCCCCCACGCGAAGATTTGCGCCCAATCCTCCTTCATGCTGACGACATTCCAGCCATTGGCCAGAGCGTGCTCCATAAGCTCAATCGGAAAGCGGCCCACGTCCGAGTTGGGACCGTAGGCGTACTCGCGCTTCGCATCGTCATGATGCACCAGCCCCATGAAGCAAAGGCTTTTGCAGTTCCCCGTCCACTCCAGCATTTCCTTGTCGCCGATGGAGTTCCCGAAGGCGAAGATCGGCTGCCGCCCGATATAGTGGTTGATGCCTTCGGCCTTGCCCGGCCCATCATCGAAGAACAGAAGGTCCGGTAGCTTCACCAGAGTTGGGCTTGAGTCCCAATAGCGAAACTCCGTCTCTCCCGACGACCCGACGACCTGCCACGGCGGAACCCCGTAACACTGTTCCGTGTAGGCGCGCATGAAGGCGGTGCCGCCGCCCGAGACGACGAAGGTTGTGAAGCCCTTGGCGCGCAAGTACTCGAGCAACTCGATCATCGGCGCATAGGTGAGGTCGGTGTATAGGCGGTCATAGCGCGAATGCTTCGCCGTCTTGAGCCACGCTGACACGATATCGTTGAACTCCACCGTGGTCATGCCGCTATGGGTCGCCGTTAGAAGCGCCATGACCCCCTTCTCGCCATAGGACAGAAGCTTCTTCGTATTGCCGTCGAGCACGGACTTGAACGGCTCCTTCAACTTCCAGTCCGGGTGCTGGTTCGAGACCGCCTTCACCCGGTCGACGACGAAGACGAACTGCGTATAAAGGGGCATCTCGACCCAAAGTGTCCCGTCATTGTCGAAGGTGGCGATGCGGTCCGGCTTGGGCACAAAGTCCGGGCTACCCTCGGTCGTCACCCGCGCGACATAGTCGAGGATCGCCGTTTTGACCCCGCCGTCGTTCCAGGACGGCAGCGGGTCGGCCTCGTCATCGGCACGGGCGGGCACGGTCACCAAAAGGATGATGAACAGTGCCGCAAACGCTTTTCTGCAAAACATGGTCAAATGCCCGTTCTGCCTCGCATCGCTCACTGGGCCGGAGCATACCAGATCGGCGAGCCCCAAGCCCGTTCTTGGATCGTCGCGGGAATATCGTCCAAGAGCGGTCTATTTGAGCGGACGGCGTCATAGGTGGACCAACGTGGCGTCGGAATCTCTATGGCGCGCGCATAATAGAAAGCATGATCTTGAGGATCGAAGTCCTCATCAGTCCAGGCGCCCAGCAAGACAGGGGCGCCAATATCGTTCGTGAACTTGGCTGTGCTCACGTCCACCGTATTTCCGACCGGCGGTAGTTTACCCGTTAGCGGGTCGATCT
>NZ_JBAWCQ010000067.1:0-2944 GCF_049590335.1 Methyloceanibacter sp. | reverse complement strand
GTTGACAACCGCTCATGTAATTCATAGCGCAAGAGCCCATAGTTTTTCTCAGAAATACTATCACCTGGCGAAGGATTTATGAGACTCGTAATCGGCATTTGCTTAGGCTCAAGCTTACTGCCTGATTTGCTTTTTGGAGTAAATTTAGATAGATCGACGATATTCTGGTCGAAGGCGATGATCTGGACGGCCTTTTCTTCGTCCTTGGCATCGTAACGATGCACATAACCATCGAACATGATCAGAAAGCTGCCCTCGTCATTGGATAGAATTCGTCCTCTGTCGGCGAGATAGCTCATGACCTGCTTGGAATCGCGCTCGTCATGGAACAGAAGCCCGAGCAGTTCCCCGTCTTGGGCGCGATCGCGAATATGGAAGGTCAGGCCGCGCTCGGGGCTGGAAAATCTCCCTGGTTGAAGGACTTGGGAGATCAGGTCGGCGCGCACCTGCGTGATGAGGTCGCGGAAGGCGCGCATGCAGGCGGGATTGACGAATACGTTCACAGCCAGGATCAGCACGCTCACGATTAGTGCCAGGGCGATCAAAGGGCGGCAGATCCGCCAAACGGTCGCACCAGCAGCCGTCATGACGATGATCTCGCTATCGCCGTTCATCCGGTCGAGGGTGTAGAGGCTCGCCATGAGGACGGCATTGGGAGCGATGAGCGTGATGAGGCTCGGCAGGCTGAGCGCGGTCATCTGAAAAAATATCGTCAAGCCCTGACCTTGCGAGGTAATAAGGTCGAGCTGTTTCAATGCTGTAGCCAGCCAGATGATGGCCGTCAGCGTCAGCAAGATGAGGAGGAACGCACTCGTCACCTGCCGAAACATGTATCGGCTAAAAAGCGTCATGAGCTTGTATTTTCGATGTCCCCAAAACGACTCGAAACCCCGCCGTCCGAAAGTGCCCCCAAATTCGCATCAACCGGCTGGTTTCTATTGCAAATCTGACCAGCCCAACGTGGCGGAATTTCGGCTATTTCGAATGGGTTGCTTTCACTTCACGCAACACTTACGAAGGTCGAACGATTTCCTGCCGCTGTTGCATTATTGCACCACGTGCGCGCGGGCGCCCGTGAGGGCTCTTTTCTGTTTTCCGCCGCCTCAATCCTTGGCGGTGCGGCCCATCGAAGGAGTTTGCCTTGACCAATCCGACGACGTTGTCCTTTGCCAGCCCGTCTGCCGTAGCCGCGGACGGCGCCGCCGTTATTTTCGCCGAGGAGGGCCCCAAGCTCTCGCCGGCTGCGCAGGATCTCGACAAGAAGACCAAGGGACGCCTTAAGGACGCCGTCAAAGTCTCGGGCTTCAAAGGCAAGAAGGGGACGAGCGTGGATGTGCTGGCGCCGCAAGGGGTCAAGTTCGCACGCATTCTTCTGGTCGGTCTCGGCAAGCCCAAGGACTTCGCCAATGACGACTGGGTCAATCTTGGCGGCGTGGTGCGCGGCAAGCTGACCGGCCGGGAAGGGGACACGGCCCATGTGTACCTGGAAGCGGCGAAGAGCGAACTTTCAGTCGAGGACATTGCCGCCTTCGCGCTCGGGGCGCAGCTGCGCGGTTACACCTTCGACAAATACAAATCCAAAAAGCCCACGAAGGACGCGGACGTAAAGGTCCTGAAGAAGATCGTGATCCATTGCGCCGATTCGCGCGCGGCCGGCCGAGCCTATAAGCCCGAGCGCGCCATTCTCGATGGCGTCAACCTCGCGCGCGATCTCGTCAACGAACCGGCCAACATTCTGACGCCGGCGGAATTCGCATCCCGAGCAAAGGCGCTCACCAAAGCGGGTGTCCAGATCTCGGTTTTGAGCGAGACGCAGATGAAGCGACTCGGCATGGGGGCGCTGCTGGCCGTGGGGCAGGGTAGCGAGAACACGAGCCACATGGCCGTGATGCAGTGGAAGGGCGGCGGCCAAAAGGGTGGCGAGCCCGTGGCGATCGTCGGCAAGGGCGTCACTTTCGACACAGGCGGCATCTCGCTGAAGCCGGCGGGCGGCATGGAGGACATGAAGGGCGATATGGGTGGAGCCGCCTGTGTCGCTGGGCTCATGTTGGCGCTGGCCGAACGCAAGGCCAAGGTCAATGCCGTTGGCGTGATTGGTCTCGTGGAGAACATGCCGAGCGGAACGGCAACGCGTCCCGGTGATGTGGTCGAAGCCATGTCCGGCACAACCATCGAAGTGCTCAATACCGACGCGGAAGGGCGGATGGTTCTGGCCGACTGCCTCTGGTACGTCCAAGAGAAGTACAAGCCGAGGGCCATCATCAACCTCGCGACTCTCACTGGTGCCGTGATGGTTGCGCTTGGCAAGGTGCATGCGGGTCTGTTCTCAAACAACGACGACCTGTCCGAGCAGCTGACCGCGGCTGGCCTGGAGACCGGCGAGAAACTATGGCGGCTGCCGCTCGGTCCCAAATACGATAAGCTCATCGAGTCCAAGGTCGCCGACATCAAGAACACAGGCGGGCGCTGGGGCGGATCGATTTCGGCCGCGCAGTTCCTGCAGCGCTTCGTCAAGCCCGATACGCCGTGGGCGCATCTGGACATCGCCGGCACCGCCATGGCCGCGGAAAGCACCGACATCAATCGGAGCTGGGGATCGGGCTTCGGCGTGAGGCTGCTTGACCGGTTTATCCAGGACAATTACGAGCGCCGCTAGGCGTTCGGGGCTGAGGGCAGCGGCATCGTAATACCGCTGCCGGCCCCTCTATCTCCATATCCTGAATTTTCCATAATATACCTTATGCGAATTTCGGTTATGGGCTTGGTAGGGCTTAGTGTAGTCCTGTAATACATTGATAATACTTTGATTTTCTGATTTTGTGGGGCCGCTCTACGGATGGATTCCATGACAGACACGCGCACGCTTGGCGGTGATAGTGATAAGGCCTATACGTTGGCCGATCTGCTGGCCGTTATGGCGCGGCTGCGGGACCCCGAGACCGGG
>NZ_JBAWCQ010000066.1:0-13254 GCF_049590335.1 Methyloceanibacter sp. | reverse complement strand
CGGTGAGCCCCATCATGCGCTGACCGATGGTCGACGACTTGGGGCCGCCGATCGTGAACGCATTATAGCCGAGGCCAACAAGCGGAAAGATAAGCCCGAACAGCAGCCAGCCAAGACCGAGCGTCAGTACGCCTAGCACGGCCACTATCACAAAGGCGATCACGGTGAGGGCAGTAATGATGACGGCATCGAAGAGGAAGGCGAGACAGCGCTTGCGAATGACGGCGCTGAAAAGCCGCGGCTCCGTCACGGGATTGTAGGCGTGAGCCTGCTCGGGAAAAGGCATGTCGCTGCGTATCGTTTGGACCTTCATTTCGTCTCCAAGTGGATGCATAACCCGCCTATACATGGGAATTCTCAGCCAGTTTCGCAACTTCCAGTTTCGTAACTTTAAGGCCCGGCTGCGGCACTCCGAGCGCCTCGTCGGTTGCCGTCGGCAAGGGGACGCCTTAGGATTCTGACACGACAGATTCGTCTCTCAGGCCCGGGAAATTCGAGGGAGGCAGCGCATGCGGAAGACGGTTTTACCAGTCGCGATTGCGACCCTTCTCGCAAGCGTCAGCCAAGGCCTGGCATGTGAGGGCAGCGACGTCATTTTCGAAGATAAGTTCCAGGACCTTGGCGGTGGCTGGTCTCAGAAGGAGACGGTCTCGATCGGGGGCGGTTCGTTGTCATTCTTGCTGCTCGCAGACGATATGCAATCCAACCTCAATGTGATGTTCTCGGTAGAGGACGCCGATGTCTGTGTGGAGGCGGTCTGGCCTACGCACAAGAAACCGGCTGAGGCGGGCGAGGCGACGCAGCAGGTTTTAGGGGTAGGGCTCCTCTTCTGGGGCGAGAACAACCGCACCTATTACCAGTTCGGCGTCCTCAATAATGGCCGCTACTGGATCGCCCGCAAACAAGACGGCGCCTGGGTCGGTACGATCGCGGCGAACATCGACACCCCTGCCATCAAGACTGCGCCCGGCGCGTCCAATACGCTGCGGGTCGATGCCAACGGCAATGAGCTCGGCTTCTACATCAATGGCACGAAGGTGCGCGAACTCAGAGGTCAGGCGCCGAAAGGTAGTTGGCGCTTTGGCGTCTCGGGCGACAATTTCGATAAGACGGACGTGGCGACGGTGCACTTCACCAAAATGAAGGTCACCGACTAAGCACAAGGACCGTTAGTACTGGTCCTTCAGGAGACGTGCGACCTCTGGAGCGAAATAGCTGAAGATGCCGTCGGCACCGGCCCGTTTGAACGAAAGCAGGGTTTCCAGCACCACTTGTTCGCGGTCCAGCCACCCACGCTCGGCAGCTACCACGAGTGCGGCATACTCCCCAGAGGTTTGGTAGGCGAAGGTCGGCAAGCCAAAGGCCTCTTTCACGCGCCAAACGATATCGAGATACGGCAGGCCCGGTTTGACCATGACCATGTCCGCACCTTCGGCCACGTCCAACGCTACCTCGCGCAGTGCCTCGCCGCCATTGGCCGGGTCCATCTGATAGGTCTTCTTGTCGCCGCGCAGCTGCTCGCCCGAGCCGACCGCATCTCGGAACGGGCCGTAGAACGCGGATGCGTATTTTGCCGCGTAGCTCATGATCTGGGTTTCAGCGAAACCATTGGCCTCGAGCGCCGCACGGATCGCGCCGACCCGGCCGTCCATCATGTCGGAAGGCGCAATCACGTCGCAGCCCGCATCTGCCTGGACCAAAGCCTGCGTTACAAGCGCGTCCACCGAGCGGTCATTGTCGATCCTACCTTCGTCATCCAAAAGGCCGTCATGACCGTGGCTGGTATAGGGGTCGAGCGCCACATCGCACACGATGCCGATCTCCGGGACCGCCTCTTTGACAGCCCGCACTGCCCGGCAGACCAGGTTGCCGGGATTGAAGGCCTGGCTCCCGGCCTCGTCGCGCAAGGATGGATCCATATTGGGGAAGAGCGTGATTGCGGGAAGGCCGATTTCGGCAGCGTCCTCCGCGGCCCTGACCGCAAGGTCGACTGACAGCCGTGCGACCCCTGGCATCGCATCGACTTCCTCCCGGGCCCTGTCGCCGTCGATGATGAAGATCGGCCAGATCAGGTCGTCCGGTGTGAGCTGCGTTTCACGCACGAGGCGGCGGGACCAGTCCGCGCGCCGGTTCCGACGGAGCCGCGTTGCGGGATAGCCTTCTGCCAGGTCCTTTGGCGTCTCCGTGGTGCCGCGCTTGGCACGCTCGGTCCGGATGGAGACGGTCTTGTCGTCGGGTAATGGCGCCACGCGATACAAATCCCTTAAATACCGGCCAAAGGCCCTGAGACGTCAAAGGGGCCTAAGCCTACCATCCAAGCGACCGGTCCCGCTAGAGCCAGGAGCCAACGTGGTTTTTTCCGATGAGATCGCCTGCCGGCTATTGGCAGATTCTTACGTAGCGCCGCTTGCGCATGTCCAGATGAAAATGATCGCGGTGGGCCGCATTCGCTTCGGGGCCAAGGACGGTCCAAAAGATCTTGCATGCATCGCCATGGATCGTCTTGAGGAAGCTCTTGGCCTCGGCACGGCTGAGGTTGCCGGCGGGCACCGGGCCCTCGGGTTCCTCGTCCTCCGGGTCGATCAGTTCTACGGGCGCTGCAAAGAGCGGCTTGAAGAAGGGGTTGGTCGCAACTTTCCTTAATTCCTCCAGCTCGTAACTGAATTGATCGTCTTTCGGCATCTTGTTCAGCATCTTGATCCCCGGCGTCCCATTACCGGCAGGGGGCAATGAGGAGTGATCGCGCAACGGGTTGGGCGGTGGCATGTCCGCCAGATGCGGCCGCTTCGGCCTGTAGCCATAGGGCCAGTTGCCGAGGATCGGGACCGTCTGACCGGACGCCAGAACGAAAGCCTTGATGTCCAGGGCATTGGCGCGGGCATGTTCGCTCAGCTTGGTGTCCGACCGGCCATATTGGTTGCGGCACATATAAGAGGCAGCGTTCTTGATCTTCACGACCTGGGTGCCGAGTGCTTCGGCGGTTGGTTTCACCGAGGTCTTGAACCATTTGTGCAAGGTCGCAGCGACCGTGCAGTTGACGATGGCTGGCGGGGAGACGGCGACGGCGGGGTTCTTGCCGATCGATTTCAATTTGATCGGCGCATAGGTGCCGCAAGCGCCTCTTCGGATTGGTTTAATATGAAGGTATTCCAGGTCGAGCCCGTCTAGGAGTTCCGTGCACTGCTCCAGCGCGGCTATGATCTTGGGGTTCTTCGCGGCGGAAGGATCGGATCCGTCACGAACCGGGTTCGACAGCGGCGGGGGCGCCAAAGTGGCTTCCGCCGCCGCCGGGACATCGTTGTCTTCAGTGGCCGGCACCTCTGCCGTCGTGGCGGGGACCTGGGCTGGTATGGCTGAAGCCTCGGCAGGCGTGGTTGGCGCATCTGCGGCAGTGGAGGGGACCTCTGCTGGCACGTCTTTGGCCTCGGCAGACGCAGATGGGGGTGCCGGGTTGCGCGGTGCTGCCCGGCGTGCCGGCCGCGGTTCAGGTTTAGTCACCTCTTGGTTTTGGAAGGGGCTGTGAGGCTGGGCGAGGACCGGTTCATAGGCCGGCGCGGCAAGATTGAGGCCCGCAAAGAGCACACCCCAGCAACACGCGCGCCGCCACACCCCGTCCCCCCGTCCTGTCATCGCGCCCCTCGTCCGAACATGCCGCAGGTCAGCGGCTTGTTGTTTGCGCCTTGGGATGGTAGCTGCGCCCGACGGCCCAGCACCGCACGCGATGCGGCCGTCCTTGCCATCGTTCCTGCAATAGTTCTTGGGGGCTTACGCGTTTGTCCGAACCGCTTGGGATCACTTTCGAGGAACATGACCGCGCCGGCGTCGTCACGCTTGACCGGCCCGCGAGGCTGAACGCGCTCACGCGCCAGATGTTCGAGGCTTTGACTGCCAATTACAGGCGCTGGGAGCCGGCATCGCAGATCTATGGCGTGGTGATGGAGTCTACGCATCCCAAAGTGTTCTGCAGCGGTGGCGATTTGAAAGTCCTGAACCAATGGAACCATGACAGGGCCGTTGACAAAATACGCGAATTCTATCGGTCTGCTTATACCCATGTCTGGGTCTTGGAGAAATTCATCCGGCCGAACGTGCCGCTGATAAACGGGCTCGCGTTCGGCGGTGGGATCGGGATTTCTCTGCTGGGGACTCATTGCGTTGCGGGGGAAGGCTATCGGTTCGCGATGCCCCAGGTCGGGATTGGATTTCTGCCCGACATTGGCGGAACCTATTTTATGCCGCGCCTCTTCGGTTGGGTCGGCACCTATCTCGCTCTCACGGGAGCGGAGATAGGTCCGGCCGATGCGCATCGTCTACGCTTAGTAAGTCACTACATTCCATCGTCTTATTTCGGCGTGATCAAGGCCGCGCTGGCCGACAATCATCCGATCGACCGGCTTCTGGACGGGTTGCACCAAGATCCGGGCGAGGGCGATCTGGTGAGAATGACCCCTGCCATCAACCGCGTTTTCTCCGCCTCGACGGTCGAAGAGATCCTGGAGCGGCTCGACGCTGAAGCGGACGGACCCTTTGAGGACTGGGCCAAGCAAACGGCCGCCACGCTCCGGCAGAAATCGCCCACCTCACTCAAGATCGCGCTGCAACAGATGCTGCGGGGCAAGTCGCTGAGCCTGGCCGAGGCGCTGACGCTGGAATTCCGCTTGGCCTCGCATATTGTGACCATGGCCGACTTCAGAGAGGGCATCGATGCCAAGATCGTCGGGAAGGGGCGGGCACCGAATTGGGCGCCGGAAACTGTTGCGGCCGTTGACGACTCCAGCATCGAACGGCTGTTCGAAACTCCCGTGGACGGTGAACTCGAGCTTAACGAGCCAGAGCACATTTTCTAAGAATCGTTGGAATCAAACGCCGTCCACGCAAACATCAACAGGCATTAAGCTTAGAATTTTATCGATTTTTAAGCGTTCCAATTAAGCGCATCTTAGTCGGCGCGCTCCTATACTCATCGCCAAGTTGGGGATAAAAAACAACTAAATGGGGTTGGCGATGAATGTAGCTTTGAAATTGGGGTCTGATGCGAGCGCTGTTGAGGAAAACAAACTTAAGATTTCTTATCTCGGCTCACTGAAACTGATTGAACAACTTCACCGGTTGCTTCTGGATATTATTAAAGATGAGTTCGAGCGTATTGGCCGCACGGACGTGAATAGTATACAAGCATTGCTGCTTTACAATATCGGTGATGATGAAGTCACTGCCGGAGAATTGACGGGCCGCGGCTACTATCTTGGCTCTAACGTTTCTTACAATCTCAAGAAACTGGTTCAGGCCGGCTTCGTCAATCACCAGCGTTCGACCGCTGATCGCCGCTCGGTGCGTGTGAGCCTCACGGAAGAAGGGCGTGAAGTCTCCGACGTGGTCAACCAGTTGTTCGAGCGTCAGCTCGGTTCGCTCGAACATGTCGGCGGCGTCGCTCAAGACGATCTTGAGAGCCTGAACAAATCCATGTTCCGCCTGCAGCGTTTTTGGTCCGATCAGATCCGCTATCAACTATAGCAAAAAGAGCGGCATGAGAGGTCATCCGGGAGGCCCAAATCCTCCTGGGACCTCCGATCCTTCTGGCATAGCCCGCGTCTGGGCGCGAGAAACACCCAAATTCGCCAAAATTTTAGGTCAGGGTAGTCCCATAATCAGGGTAGTCCCATAAATTGATCGCGCTTTGTCGCGCGACTTCGGGGGTGCTAATCCAGCCGGGAGGCATTTTGGTGGGGTCCAGACGCCCGATCCGGGGCTTCCACTTACGGTGGTTAAGGGTTTGTAAGGCTCGGCCTGGATTCAATGGCGCCCGAAACGGGTAGAGCTGCGGCAGCAATCCGCTTATAGTAAAGCGAACAGAATTGCCGCAGGTGACGGGAGCGGCGCATGCCTAAATTGAACGCGGTCTTGAAGTACGTGTCACGCCTGACGATCGGGGGACTCGCGGTGGCGTTCGTCTGCGTTAGCGCCCAGCCCCTGAGCGCCGGCCCGTTCAACATGTTTAAGTCCAAGAACAATCAGGGCCAGACATCCTCTCAAGGCCGCGGAGGCGGTGGGGGCGGTCTGTTCGGCGGCCTGTTTAATGGCGGATCGCGCAACGCGCAGCCGCAAGGCGAGGTGACGCGGTCCGAATTGCCGACCGGCGATCCCGAAGTGGCGATGATCCTTAATCCGGGACTAGGGTCACCGACTCTCTCGCGCGGAAACATCGCCGCGAGCAAGACCGCCATTCAGCAGTACAGTACCATTGTCGCCCAGGGCGGTTGGCCCATGGTACCGGGCGTGGCCATGAAGCCGGGACGGCGGGGAAACAACATTCAAACATTGCAGCGCCGGCTTCAAATCAGCGGCGACCTGATGCCGGGTTACCAGCCAGGCCGGTACGATAACGCGACGGTCGCGGCGGTGAAGCGCTTCCAGTATCGCCATGGCCTTCCGGCCACAGGCGTGGTCGATTCCAAAGCGACGGTTGCCGCGCTCAACGTGCCGGCGAGCACGCGGCTGGCCCAGCTCCAAGCCAGTCTGAAGCGCCTCCAGCGGCGGGCCGGTAAAACAACGAACCGCTATATCCAGGTCAATATCCCTGCGGCGCAGGTCGAAGCTGTGCGCGGCGGGCGGGTCGAACTGCGGAACACCGCTGTCGTCGGCAAGGTCCAGCACCAGACCCCGACATTGTCCAGCAAGGTCTCGCAGGTGAAGTTCAATCCTTATTGGAACGTGCCGACGAGCATCGTCAAAGCCGACCTGATCCCGAAGGGGCGTCAGTTCGCGAGTCGCGGACAAGACATGCTAGCGGCGTATCGTATGGAAGCGATCGACCGGAAGGGGAACATCGTCGACCCGCGCATGATCAATTGGAATAGCGACGAGGTTTACACCTATCGTTATCGCCAGAAGCCTTGGGAGGAAAACTCTCTCGGCTACATCAAGATCGACTTCCCGAACAAGGAAGCAGTCTACATTCACGACACGCCCTTGAAGAGCCTGTTCGGCAAGGCCGTGCGTTTCGAGAGCCATGGTTGTGTGCGCACACATAATGTCGACCGGCTGGCGGCTTGGGTTCTCGACAACAACCCGTCCTGGAATCTCGGGCGCATCCAATCGATGAAGAACAGCCGTGTACAGGAGAACGTCCCCTCGAGGCAGACGATAGGGGTGTACTTCACCTATATCAGTGCCTGGGCAACGCCCGATGGCCTGATCCATTTCCGCCCGGACATCTATAATCTCGATACGCGCGGAACCTTCGCTTCGAACTACTAGGCGCTGAGCTTCACTGGAACCCTCAGATAGTGGACGCCATTTTTGTCCGCAGGCGGAAGATTGCCTGCGCGCATGCTCACCTAGATGGACGGCATTAGTAGGAGGGGCGCCGCAAGGTCTGCATCCCTTGCTTCGCGCGTCGCAACGATTGCGTCCTTGCTCACCCCGTCTTTGACATGGGCATTGCGGGCATGTTGTTCGGCGACGGTTGTCTCCCAGGCGTAGTCGTCGCGGCCGGGCGCTTTGTAATCGTGACACATGAACAGGCGTGTCTCCGGCAGCAGGGACAGGAGATGCTGAATGGACCGGTAGAGGGTCCTCGCATCGCCGCCCGGGAAGTCGGCGCGCGCAGTACCGTAATCAGGCATGAACAGCTTGTCGCCGACGAACACGGCGTCACTAATCATGTGCGCGACATCTGCGGGCGTGTGCCCCGGCACGAACAGAACGTCGACCTCGAGATCGCCAAGCGGGAACCGTTCGCCTTCCAACAAAAACCGGTCGAACTCTGCTCCCTGTCCACTGACATCGGCCGCGTTGAAAACGGGACGGAAGATCTTCTGAACCTCCCGGACGTGTTCGCCGATCCCGACCGGGGCGCCGGTCTTCAGCTTGATATAGGGCACACCGGACAGATGATTGGCTTGAACATGGGTCTCGAGAACCCAAACAATGTCGAGGCCGTCGGTCTTGGCTGCCGCGAGAATTTTGTTGGCAGAGACCGTCGTGGCCTTACCTGTCTTGGGCTCGTAATCAAGCACCGGGTCGATCACTGCTGCCTGCTTCTTGTGCGGATCTGAGACGAGATAGCTCACCGTGTTGGTGGGCTCGTCGAAGAACGCCTGAATGGCGGGACTACCGGGCATGGGACGACTCCAGCGCGGAACGATCCCTCAAAGGATCATCGGTTATCATTGGTTGACTAGTACATTAGAAATCACTAAATTAGCAAAATCTAATATTAAGGCAATTTGGAACCATGACAGGCGCCCCAAAGGATTTCGCGACATTCGAAGCCAATGCGTCGCTGGTGGCAAACATTCTGCGCACGCTCGCAAATGAGCGCCGCTTGATGATCTTGTGCAAGTTAGCCGAGTGGGGCGAGGCGAGCGTGAGTGGCCTGTCGGAAGCAGCCGGGTTGTCGCAGTCGGCGACCTCCCAGCATCTGGCCAAGATGCGGGACGAGGGGCTCGTCGAATTCCGCCGGGACGCTCAGACGATTTGGTACCGCATTGCCGAACCGCGTACGAAGCTTTTGCTGGGCTATCTCCAGAAGCTCTATTGCCCCGACGATTAAACGCCGAAGAGGATCAGGAGTCCCGGTATGAGCCTTCCTACTATCAGCCCGAAAGACGCCAAACGTCTCATCGATCAGGGCGGCACGCTGATTGACATTCGCGGTGCGGACGAGCGCGCCCGCGAGCAGATTCCAGGCTCTCATCATGATCCGCTCACCAACCTGAGCGAGCTCTCAGGCGTGGCGTCGCCGATCATCTATCATTGCCGCTCGGGCCTGCGAACGGCGCAGAACGCCGGGCGCTTGCGCGCAGCCGCTCCGTGCGAGGCCTATATCCTCGAGGGCGGTCTCGATGCCTGGAAAAACGCCGGGTTTCCGGTCTTCACCGACACCGGCCAGCCGATCGAGATTCATCGCCAGGTGATGATTGGCGCCGGCAGTCTTGTCCTTCTCTTCGTTCTGCTGGGTGCGTTTGTCTCACCGGTCTTCTACGCTTTTTCCGGCTTTATCGGCCTGGGTCTTGTCTTCGGCGGCGCTACCGGGATATGCGGCATGGCCAAGCTTCTCGCCGTCATGCCCTGGAACCGCAGTCCGGCCGGAGCCTGATGATCATGCCGTTCGGGCTTGTACCAGTCGTCCTCCTGTTGGGGTCGGGCGCGCTGGTCGGGGCAACGCTCGGGCTCGTCGGCAGGGGCGGATCCGTCTTGGCCGTGCCGCTTCTCGGTTACCTCGTGGGCGTACCGTCGACGCATGTGGCCATCGGCTCATCGGTCGTCGCGGTCGCGGTCAACGCCGACTGGGGCCTTGAGAGCCACGCGCGGCTCGGCACGGTGAAGTTGGCCGTGCGGTCTCGTTTTCGACGCGGCCGGCGTCGGGTGGGGCTCCTGTCCGGCTTTTTCGGAATCGGCGGCGGATTCCTCATCGTTCCGGGGCTGATCCTAGCCACGGGGATGCGCTTGCAAAACGCCATCGGGACATCGCTGTTTGCGGTCACAGCTTTTGGGGTCGCCACCGTCTTGAGCTTCGCGGCATCGGGCCTTGTCGATTGGCGCATCACCGCGCTGGTTATCGCCGGCGGAATTTTCGGCACGCTTGCCGGGGCCTGGGCCAACAAACGGCTCGGGGACCGTCGACGGGAGCTGTCGACGCTCTTCGCCGCCGTGGTGATCTCCGCAGGCTTCTACGTAATCGGAACCGGGGCCGCCGAGCTCCTCGCCACGCGTTGACTCGAAGTCCGCATTTCACTGGCTAATTAGCTGGAAACCAGTATTTTTCTTTCCTCGCAGATTATTCCGAGTAAGCCGGTTCTACCTTTAGGGTGTCGCTAGCGTAGCCTCGCGACATGTGGTAGAGCCAGCCAAATCAGCCTGAGGCCGTATGTCTGAGACCGTTTCAGCAGCGGTAACCCAAGGCCCAAGACGAGTTGAGCTTGAGGAGCAGTTGCAGATGACGGCCAGTGATTTTTTCAGTAAGCATTTAAAAGATACCGATCCGGCAGTTTGGGGCGCGATTGAGCGCGAAGGCCAACGTCAGCAAGACGAGATTGAGCTGATCGCGTCGGAGAATATCGTCTCCCAGGCCGTGCTGGACGCCGTCGGAACGCTCCTGACCAACAAATACGCCGAAGGCTACCCGGGTCGCCGCTATTACGGCGGCTGCCAATATGTGGATGAGGTCGAGACCCTCGCCATCAATCGCGCCAAGCAGCTGTTCAATTGCGAATACGCCAACGTCCAGCCGCATTCGGGCTCGCAGGCGAACCAGTCGGTTATGCTCGCACTGATCAAGCCTGGCGACACAATCCTGGGTATGAGCCTTGCCGCCGGCGGTCACCTGACTCACGGCGCGCCGCCGAACGAGTCGGGTAAGTGGTTCAACGCGGTACAGTACGGCGTGACCAAGGACACCAACTTGATCGATTACGACGAGGTCGAGCGTCTGGCGAATGAGCACAAGCCGAAACTGATCATCGCGGGCGGTTCGGCCTATCCGCGCCAGATCGACTTCAAGCGCTTCCGCGAAATCGCGGACGCGGTTGGGGCTTACCTCCATGTCGATATGGCGCACTTTGCCGGTCTGGTCGCCACTGGCCTCCATCCGAGCCCGCTGCCATACGCCGACATCTGCACCACGACGACGCATAAGACCCTGCGCGGTCCGCGTTCGGGGCTCGTGGTTTCCAACAATCTCGACATCGGCAAGAAGATCAATTCGGCCGTGTTCCCCGGTCTCCAAGGCGGCCCGCTGATGCATGTGGTCGCCGGTAAGGCCGTGGCCTTTGGCGAGGCCCTGCAGCCGTCGTTTAAGACCTACGTTCAGCAGGTCGTGGATAATTGCCGGGCGCTTGGTGAAACCCTGGTGGACGGCGGTCTCGCGCTCGTCTCCGGCGGCACGGACACGCATCTGATCCTTGTGGACATGCGCCCCAAGAAGCTCACGGGTAAGGCCGCCGAGGAAGCACTCGGCCGGGCCTTCATCACCTGCAACAAGAACGGTGTGCCGTTCGACCCGGAAAAACCCATGGTCACGTCCGGCATTCGTTTGGGCTCGCCCGCGGGCACCACGCGCGGTTTCGGTGTCGCTGAGTTCCAGTCGGTCGGCAGTATGATCCTCGAAGTGCTTGATGGGCTCGTCGCCAATAGCGAAGAGGGCAACAACGCCACCGAGGAGAAGGTGAAGCAGCAGGCCATCGAGCTCTGTAGCCGCTTCCCGATTTACTCGGTCTAGGCGCCTTACGGCTTGGTGTTGACGAAGAGGAGGGCGGTCGCCCATGCGGTGCCCTTATTGCGGCAGCACCAACACTCAGGTTAAGGACTCGCGACCGAGCGAGGACCACACAACGATAAGGCGCCGTCGCGTCTGCGCGGATTGCGGCGGCCGCTTTACCACGTTCGAACGCGTTCAGCTCCGTGAACTGACGGTCATCAAGCGTAGCGGACGCCGCATTCCCTTCGATCGCGACAAGCTCATGCGCTCCGTACAGATTGCGCTGCGCAAGCGGCCTGTCGATCCGGAACGCACCGAACGCATGGTCAGCGGCATCGTCCGCAGGCTCGAGAACATGGGCGAAAGCGATATCCATTCGGAGACCATCGGTCATTTGGTCATGGAAGCGCTCAAAGGGTTGGATGACGTGGCCTATGTTCGCTTCGCCTCGGTCTACAAAAATTTCCGCGAGGCCAAGGATTTCGAGGCGTTGCTCGGTGAGTTTGCAGGCACCGAAGGCGAGGAAGGCGATCTCGATGCGGATGAAACGTCCGCGCTCGACGACTAAGCAAGGCGCCCATCCATGAACACGCGCGATGCGCATCACATGTCCCAGGCGGTCCGGATCGCTCGGCGCGGCCTTGGCCTCACCTGGCCCAACCCGGCTGTTGGCGCCATTGTGGTTGCGCCTTCCGGCGAGATCGTAGGGCGGGGCTGGACCGCGCCTGGCGGTCGCCCACATGCCGAAGCGATCGCTTTGGAGCGGGCAGGGCAGCGCGCGCACGGCAGCACGCTCTACATTACCTTGGAGCCCTGTGCCCATGAGGGCGGGCGCGGTGCCCCTTGTGCCAATGTGATCATCGCGGCAGCGGCCGCGCGCGTCGTGATCGGAATTCGTGACCCTGATCCGCGCACGGCGGGGCGCGGGATCGAGAAACTGAAACACGCAGGAATCGAAGTCACAGAGGGGGTCGGCGCGGCAGAGGCGGCATCGGTGACCTTAGGTCATCTCATGCGGGTTACCGAAGGCCGTCCGGCGGTCACGCTGAAGCTTGCCGTGGGATCCGATGGACGCATCCCGCAAGGCGACGGTCAGCCGGTTTGGATCACGGGCCCCCAAGCCCGCACCCACGGCCATCTCCTGCGTGCCATGAACGACGCGATTCTGGTCGGGCGTGGCACTGTCGTCGCGGACAATCCCTCCCTCACCTGCCGGCTCCCAGGCATGTCGTGCCGCTCTCCGGTCCGCATTGTCTTGGACCGACGGCTGCGCACTCCGCCCAGCGCTACCCTGTTTGAGGACCTGATGGTGCCCGTCTGGCTGCTTTGCGCGTCCGGCGAAGAGCAACCCAATGCCGATCTTCTTCATGACAACGGTGCCGAAATCGTTCCCGTACCCGTGGATGATCTCGGCATGATCGATCCACATGACGCGTTGGAGACGCTCGCTCATCGTGGGATTACCCGGGTCCTCATCGAAGGCGGACCGTCGGTCGCGCAGGCCTTTCTCGATGCTGAACTCGTCGACGAGTTTATCGTCTATCAAGG
The DNA here is from genome assembly GCF_049590335.1 of Methyloceanibacter sp. Lineage (GTDB taxonomy): Bacteria > Pseudomonadota > Alphaproteobacteria > Rhizobiales > Methyloligellaceae > Methyloceanibacter. The sequence goes on along the minus strand of NZ_JBAWCQ010000066.1, from coordinate 506 downwards.
ACGCAATCCCGTGGGTGATGAAGGGTTGATCCCGTTCGGCGGCGCCGGGCTTGATCACTATGCGGCTAATGGCCATTTCACGTCTATTGCCACGCGTTTCTTCGGCCCCGACCAGATGACGTGGTGGCGCAGGATGAGATCATGTTCACGGGCATTGTCAGCCGCCTAGGCACGCTTGTCGCGCGCAATGGCTCCAGTTTCGTTATCCAGACACCTTACAAGCGCAAGAGCATGGAACTCGGAGCGTCCATCGCCTTCGACGGCTGCTGCCTCACACTCACCGAGATCCAGAAAACCAAGGGTAACGGTTCGTTCGTCACAGTCGACGTATCGAACGAAACCCTCAGCCATACAACCATTGGCACCTGGGAACCGGGGCGCAAAATGAACCTGGAACGCGCCCTAGCTCTTGGCGAGGAACTGGGGGGTCATATCGTCACGGGGCACGTGGACGGTCTGGCGAAAATCGTTTCGCGCTTCCCCGATGGCGACAGCGTCAGGTTCCT
>NZ_JBAWCQ010000065.1:0-16980 GCF_049590335.1 Methyloceanibacter sp. | reverse complement strand
CTGTAATACATGTCGTATTCGACCGGATGGGGCATCATCTCGAAGCGCTCCACCTCTTCCATCTTCAACTCGAGATACGCGTCGATCGCATCATCGGTGAACACTTTGCCCTTCTTCAGGAAGGCGCGGTCCGCGTCCAAGGACTCGCAGGCTTCGCGCAACGAACCGCTGACGGTGGGAACCTGCTCTAGCTCCTCGGGCGGCAGGTCGTATAGGTTCTTATCGATCGCCGAACCCGGATCGAGCTTGTTCTCGATGCCGTCCAGGCCAGCCATCAGCAGGGCCGAGAAGGCCAGATAGGGGTTGGCCGTGGGATCGGGGAAGCGGACCTCGACGCGCTTGGACTTCGGACCCGTGCCGAGCGGAATGCGGCATGAGGCCGAGCGGTTGCGCGAGGAATAGGCCAGCAGCACCGGCGCCTCGTAGCCCGGGACCAATCGCTTATAAGAGTTGGTGCTCGGGTTCGTATAGGCGTTCAGCGCCTTGGCATGCTTCAGGATGCCCGCGATGTAATGCAGCGCCGTATCCGAAAGATCGGCATATTTGTCGCCGGCAAAGGTCGGCCCGCCGTCTTTCCAGATCGACTGGTGCACATGCATGCCCGAGCCGTTGTCGCCAAATACGGGCTTCGGCATGAAGGTGGCGGTCTTGCCATAGACGTGAGCCACGTTGTGGATCACGTATTTGTATATCTGCAAGGCATCTCCGGTCTGCACGATCGGCCCGAACTTGATGCCGAGTTCGTGCTGGGCCGCACCCACTTCGTGGTGGTGCTTCTCGGTCACAACGCCCATCTCGGACATGACCGACAGCATCTCCGAACGCAGGTCCTGCGCGGAATCGACTGGGGGAACCGGGAAATAGCCGCCCTTCATGCGAGGACGGTGGCCCAAATTGCCCATCTCGTATTCGGTGCCCGAGTTGGTGGGCAGTTCCGTCGAGTCGACACGGAAACCGCAATTGTACGGCTCGGCCGTGAAGCGCACATCGTCGAATACGAAGAATTCGGCTTCGGGGCCAAACACGGCCGTATCGCCGACGCCGGTCTGCTGCATGTAGGCCTGGGCCTTGCCGGCGATGCCGCGCGGATCGCGCTCATAGGGCTCGTTCGTCAGCGGCTCGAGCACGTCACAGAAGACGCTGAGCGTGCTCTGCGCGAAAAAGGGGTCGATGACCGCCGAATCGCAGTCGGGCATCAGCTTCATGTCCGACTCGTTGATCGCCTTCCAGCCTGCAATGGAGGACCCATCGAACATGACGCCTTCGGCGAATGCTTCCTCATCCATGAGGTTCGCGTCCATCGTGACGTGCTGCATCTTTCCCCTGGGATCGGTGAATCTCAGGTCGACGAACTTGATTTCCTCGTCCTTGATCTTTTTGGCGGTGCTGCTTGCGTCTGCCATTTTCTCTCCCTGTACAGATTGTTCCCGCGTCACTTGGAGCGAGGCGGACAAAAGGTTGGTCCACTTATGCGAAAGTTATGAGTGAAATGGGGCAGATGGGCCAGTCTATTTGCGACTAGACCGCATCGTTCCCAGTCTCGCCGGTCCGGATGCGCACGGCCTCCTCAACTTGCGATACAAAGATTTTGCCATCGCCGATCCGGCCAGTCTTGGCCGAGGCCACGATCGCCTCGATGGCCTTCTCGACCATATGATCCACAAGCACGAGCTCAAGCTTCACCTTGGGAAGGAAATCGACCACGTATTCGGCGCCGCGATAAAGCTCCGTATGGCCTTTTTGGCGGCCGAAGCCCTTCGCTTCGGTGACCGTGATACCCTGAAGGCCTATTTCCTGGAGGGCCTCCTTCACCTCATCGAGCTTGAATGGCTTGATGATCGCTTCGATCTTTTTCATTCTTCGTCATACCTCCCAGTCCAACCTTGCGGCGCCTCGCCGCTGAGCGTGCCGCTGTTCAGATCGTTCTCAAGACCAAGCCTTAGCACACGCTGTGCCAATCTAATGAGCGGGCGTTTTTGATGTGGAATCAATGGCCTAGAAAATTTACGCAAAATGTAGAGGCGGAGCCGTTCGGCAAGCTGACAACGCATTAGGCAATGCGCACAAAAACAAGGCATTTGCAACGGCTAGCAAGACTTTACCGACCGCGGGGTTGGTGTTCCGAAGCTCTCAGTCAACAGGAAAGACCATGTTGGAACTTTTGACCGCGAAAGAAATGGGCCGCGCCGACAAACTCGCCATAAAAGGCGGGGTGGCGGGCGCTGTTCTTATGGAGAATGCGGGCCGAAGTGTCGCCGACGAGGTCTCGTTGCGATTTCCCGACGCTTCCAGGGTCGCGATACTTTGCGGGCCCGGCAATAATGGCGGCGACGGCTTTGTAGCGGCCCGCCGACTTCTGGAGCGCGGTTATTTCGTTCGTCTCGGTTTTGATGGCGATCCGAGCGCGCTCCCGGCCGATGCGGCCGAGATGGCGGCGCGGTACTCCGGAACGATACAACCGCTCGACCCTGCTCTGTTCGACCATGCGGATGTCATTGTCGACGGCTTGTTTGGAGCAGGGCTCGCCCGGCCCCTCGACGGCAAGTTAGCCAATCTGGTCGGTGCCGCGAACGCGAGCGGCGTGCCGGTCATCGCCATCGACGTGCCGAGCGGCGTCGACGGCACCACCGGCATGGTTCTCGGCACCGCGATCCACGCCTTGAGCACGGTCACGTTCTTCCGCTTCAAGCCGGGGCATCTACTCATGCCTGGCCATTTGCATTGTGGCGAGCTTCACCTCGCCGATATCGGCATTCCCGATGCGGTTCTCGAGACGGTGATGCCCACGCTCTACGTTAACGAGCCGGGTCTGTGGCTCGAACGGTTCCCGTGGCCCACGGTGGATGGACACAAATATCTGCGGGGGGACGCGCTCGTGGCCTCAGGTGCGGCGGATGCGACAGGAGCGGCGCGCTTGGCCGCGCGGGGGGCATTGCGGGCCGGCGCCGGGCTCGTCACTGTCGCCTCGCCGCGCAACGCCCTGGCCGTCAACGCGGCGCATCTCACCGCCGTGATGCTGCGGGAGGCCGACGGACCCCAGGGGCTCGCAGCGCTTCTGTCAGACACCCGCAAGAATGCGTTTTTGATCGGACCTGGCCACGGTGTCGGCGAGGAGACGCGCGGGATGGTTCTCACGGCGTTGAAGGCTACGCCGGCCGTGGTCTTGGACGCCGACGCGCTGACGTCTTTCGCGGAGACCCCTGACGAGTTGTTCGAGGCCATTCACGCGCGGGCGGCTCCTGTGGTGATGACGCCCCACGCGGGCGAGTTTGCGCGGCTCTTTGGCGACGTGCCCGGCGCCTCGAAGGTCGACCGGACGCGGACGGCCGCGACCCGCTGCGGCGCCACCGTCATTCTGAAAGGCCCCGATACGGTGATCTCAGCTCCGGACGGCCATGCCGCCATCGACACCAACGGCACCCCCTGGCTGGCGACCGCCGGCTCGGGCGACGTTTTGGGTGGTATGGTGCTCGCCATGCTGGCTCAAGGCCTCGGCGGCTTTGACGCCGGTTGCATCGGCGTCTGGATGCATGGGGAGGCGGCGAAACGTTTTGGGCCGGGTCTGATCGCCGAGGACTTGCCCGAGCTTGTCCCGGAAGTCCTTGAGGACCTTGAAGGATATTGACCAGACGGGTGAGTGGACCGGTTTGCCCGTCGCGACCGTTTGTTGACACACTCGCCGGTTATGAGGGACATCTTGAGGAGGCACCGCTTCGCGTTGTGCCCTTCAGGATCGAAAGACCGCTCTAGCGAAGGATCGCTCAGGACTATGGGCCGCTGCCGCGCCGCAAAGAGCCGTATAAGCGCCAAGACAATTGTCCTCGGCGTTGCCTTGGCGACAGCCGTGATCGGGACGTCCCACGCCGCCGACCAAATCCTGTTGCGCGCGCGCGAAGGCGCGGCTGCGATGCTCCGAGGGCAGTACGACCGCGCGGTGGCGCTGTACGACGAAGCGCTGGGTACGCCGGACGTGTCGAAATTCGTCCAGGCCAGCATTTACAGCGATCGCGGCGTCGCCAAATGGCGGATGAAGAAGACGCGGGAGGCGATCGACGATTTCAACGAGTCGATCCAGCTCGCGCCCGACAACGCCATTGTCTACAACAACCGTGGCAACGCGCTGATGGATCTCGGCCACCCGGCCGAAGCCATAAAGGATTTCGATCGCGCGATCGCGCTGGAGCCGGCCTATGGCGCGGCCTTCAACAATCGCGGCAACGCTTATGCCTCGTTGCAGAATTACGATGCGGCGTTTCAATCCTTCCGCAAAGCTACAGCGCTGCTGTCTAGCACCGCGGCACCCTACAATGGGCGAGGGCGAGCCCATGTCGAGCGCGAGCGCTACCACGCCGCGGTCCGGGACATCAGCCGTGCCATCAAGCTCGATCCCAAGTTTGCGGCCGCCTATCGCAATCGCGCCGCAGCCAATTTCGCTTTGGGGCATTATGCGGAGGCGGCCGACGATGCCACGCAAGCCCTCGACCTAGAGCCGGAAACCGACAAGTCCGCGCTACTCATGCTCCGGGCGCGCTCCAATTCGGCGCAGAACAGGTTTCGCGAGGGCGTGGCCGACTTCGACAAAGTCCTCGACATCGAGCCGAAGAATGTCGCCGCTTTCATGGAGCGGGGCGAACTGCTGGCCAAGAACAAGCGCCACGACGCGGCCATCAAGGACTTCAACAAGGTTCTGGAGCTGCAGCCGAAGAACCCCACAGCCTATGCGCGGCGCGGCGAGACCAAGCTGTATGACCGCAAGGCCGATCAGGGCTATATCGACGTCAATATCGCGCTCATCGTAAAGCCGGACGATCCGCTCGCCTTGCGGGTTCGGGGCGATATCTATCAGGCTCAGAAGCGCACTGAGAATGCGATCGCCGATTATCAGAAGGCCGTGACCTTGGATCCCTTCCAGGATGAGGCGCGGGCCGCTTTGGAGCGTCTTCGCGCACCCGTTCCGGTCGACAGCCGCAAGCCGTTAGGGCCTCCGGTGGCAGGCTGGGTCATCAATGAAAAGACCCCGGGGCGCTACGTCGCAACCAATCCGGACTATCGCGGTGTCGCGATCGCCATGGAGATGTTCGGTGCGGGAAAGCCGAAAATTTTGGCCTGGGACAAGCTTAAGGGCGCCCAGTCCCGGATCGGTCTGTTGAGGTACTATGCCGGGACGGCCGAGGGCGAAGGCGCATTCGAGTATGTCGCCGTTATCGACACCAAGAAGCGCTCGGTGCTGTCGATCGAGCCCGAGCGTTGGGGCGATAAGGCCGCGACATGGACTTGGCAGACGGCTTCGCTTTCCGTCGCGGACCCCGACGGGAATATCAGCGAAGTGGCGTTGCAGCCGCAGCGGACCCGCAGAGCGCCCTCAGCCCGGGGCCGCCGCAAAGACGGCCGAGGCTTCCGCGGGTTTGCACAACAGCAGCCGCAGCGTAAAGCACCCCGCAAGAAGCGCTCACGTCGCAGGGGAGGGGGACAGAACAGCAATCCCCTGGGTTGGCTCTTCCGCTAATGGGGTACGCATGCGCCGCTGGCCGGGCGGCGGTTTCCGGGATAACACGACACGCATGACTCATTTTCTCGCGAGCGTTCGGAGCCGGGCGGAGGCCGAACTCGTTCTAGCTTCGGGAGCAGATATCGTCGACCTTAAAGACCCAGGCCAAGGGGCGCTCGGGGCCGTGGCGCCCGGCGTGATCCGCGATTGCCTTGCCGCGATCGGCGGACGGAAAGCGGTTAGCGCTACCGTGGGCGACGTGCCGATGCATCCGGACACCGTTGCGGGCGCGGTCGCTGCGACCGCAGATCTCGGCGTCGACATCGTGAAGCTTGGGATCATGCCGGGGGGCGATCCCTTAGGCTGCTTCGAGCTCCTTGCCGGACTGAACTTGCGCGCTGGTCTTGTGCTCGTCTTCTTCGCCGATTCCTTGCCGGACTTCGATCCCGTGAAGGCGGCTGCGGGAAGCGGGGCGAGCGGCGTGATGCTGGACACGATGGGCAAGAAAACCGGCTCGCTTCCCGACCATATGCCCCTGCCGGCAATTGCGCGCTTTGTGGATCGGACGCGCGATGCTGGATTGCAGGCGGGCGTCGCGGGATCCCTTCGCGCCGATCACCTGCAGCCGCTTCTTGCGCTCAGCCCCGACGTGATCGGATTTCGCGGCGCGCTATGTGAACAAGGCGTCCGGGGCCGTGAGCTCGATCCGAAGGCTTGCGCAGAAATCGGTGCGCTGATCGCCGCAAACCGCTCCCTGCCGGAGGCGCGTTTCGAGGCGCGCGCGAGCTCCGCGATGTGCTAGAGCATTTGCTCAGCTTGGCGTGAAACGGGCGGCCGGACGGAAGAGCCGGGCCGAGGAGGGGGAGACCGAAGCGAGAGATGGGGCAACGACTGGGACACATCAGCACGACGAGCGGAACGGGTGAAATCTTGGACCGCATCTTCGTGCACGACTATGTGCTCGAAGTGGAAATCGGCGTTCACCACAATGAGAAAGGCGTCACCCAGCGGGTCCGCTTCTCTGTCGATATCGATATACTGCCTAATCCCGAAGAGCTTGACGACGATATCGACCGCACCCTGGACTACGACTACGTGATCAACGGGATCAAAGCGATCATCTCTCACGGTCACATTAATCTTGTCGAGACTCTCGCCGAGGAGGTCGCGCAGCACTGCATCGCCCATCCGCGTGCGGAGCGCGTCGAAGTCGTCATCGAAAAACTCGACAAGGACCCCGGCGCCGTAGGCGTTCAGATCGTCCGGAGGAAGCAGGAGAGCTGATATGGACGCCGCGTTGCAGCCCTCTGCGGCGGACCAGCACGCGACCGTCGCGCAGCCAGCCGTGGTGAAGCTCGGCGGCAGTGTCGTGCGGGGAGGCACGCTCAAGGGCTGGCTCGACGTCATTGCGGATGCGAAGCGTCCAGTCGTCCTCGTGCCCGGGGGCGGGGCCCTCGCCGACGAAGTCCGCGACTGCCAGCGTCAACTCGGTTTCGGCGATGTCACAGCCCATCGCATGGCGCTGCTCGCCATGGATCAGCTTGCCTGGGCCATCGCCGGCATGCGGCCGGGCTACGAGGTCGGCACAGCCGTCGAGGATTTGCGCGGTATACTGCAACGTGGGCTCGTCGCCGTCTGGGCTCCCTCAAGTTTGGTCGCGGACCACTCGGACATTGAAGCGACTTGGCGGCTGACCTCCGACAGTCTGGCTCTATGGCTTGCGAACAAGCTTGGCGCGGAAACCTGCTGCGTCGTTAAATCGGCGACGCTGCCGCGCGGGCAGCAATCCGCCAACGCGCTCATGCAGGATGGCATTGTCGACGAGGCCTTCCCGGCCATGCTTGCAGAGACGGGCATTCCCACAACGATCTTCGGACAGGGCGATCACGCGGCGCTTGCGGCCCAGCTTGCGGGCAAAGTCTCTGCGCCAAGTCCGGTCGTCGTGTGAGCGGGGAACACATGGCTGAGAAGATCCTGTTCCTCACTGGGCATCTGGCGGAACCGCGCCTGGAAGCGGTGCTCAAGAGCATGGATCCCGAGTTCGAATGGCGTGTGGTCGATATCGGCGTCAAGGTTGCGGCGCTGATGACCGAAGACATCATCATGCGGCGCCTGCCCGACGCTGGCGGTGCCGATAAGATCCTGTTGCCGGGCCGCTGTCGTGGAGACCTCGACCGACTCTCCGCCCATTATGGCGTGCCGGTCGAGAGCGGGCCCGACGAGGTGAAAGACATTCCGGTGTTCTTCGGCCGGGCGCGCAGGCCATCGGACATGTCGAAGTACGACATCAACATTTTCGCGGAGATTATCGACGCGACGGGCTTGAGCGTCGAGGACATCCTGGCGCGCGCGGAGGAATACTCTCACCGGGGCGCCGATGTCATCGACCTCGGCTGCCTTCCGGATACGCCGTTTCCGCACCTGGAAGATGCAGTGCGGGCGCTCAAGATCCATGGCTACAAGGTTAGCGTCGATTCCGCCGATTCCGACGAACTCCTGCGCGGCGGAAAGGCGGGGGCCGACTACCTCCTCAGTCTCGATGAGACGCGGCTGCACATCGCCGATGAGGTATCCTCCGTACCCGTCCTGATCCCCGCGATACATGGTGACCTGGACTCTCTGCGCCGGGCCATGACGGTTCTGGACGAGAAGGGGCTGCCCTATCTCGCCGATCCCGTTCTTGATCCTATCAATTTCGGCTTTATGGCGTCGCTTGAACGCTATGCGGAGCTGCGCCGGACGCGCCCCGATGTGGACATCTTGCTCGGCACCGGCAATCTCACCGAACTCACGGAGGCCGATACCACGGGGATCACCGCGGCGCTGATCGGAATTGCCTCGGAATTGAACATCAAGAATGTGCTCGTCGTGCAGGTCAGCCCCCATACGCACCGAACCTATGAGGAGCACGATGCGGCACGGCGTCTAATGTTCGCCTCGCGCGCCGATGGGGAATTGCCGAAAGGCTATACGGATGAGCTCCTGGGTCTGCACTCGAAGCGACCGTTTCCGCTGACTCCGGATGAGGTCGCCGAAAACGCGGCCGCCGTGCGCGACAAGAATTTCCGCATCGAGGTCGCCGATGACGGCGTGCACATCTACAACCGCGACGGCCATCACGTCGCCCAAGACATCTTCGAACTTTACCCTAAGCTTGACGTCGACGGCGACACTGGGCACGCCTTTTACCTTGCCGCTGAACTGGCCAAGGCGGAGATCGCCTGGCGCCTCGGCAAGCGCTATGCCCAGGACGAGCCGCTCTATTGGGGGGTCGCCGCAGACAAGCCGCGTGAAGACCGGACACGGCTCAAAGAGGCGGGCCATACGCTTGCCATGAAGAAAAAGCGAGAGCGGACATGATGTCGTTGGAGTTGTTGCGATGCCTATGATCCGCGAATGCATCGTTACCACACAGAATGACGAGGGCCGCCTGCATATCGCCCCGTTGGGTCTCATCGAAGACGGTGCGGGCTGGGTAATCGCGCCGTTCCGGCCATCGGCGACTCTCGACAATCTCAGAGCCACGCCCTTCGCGGTCGCCAGCTTTACTGACGATGTGCTGGTCTTTGCCGGCTGCCTTACGGGCAACAAGCATTGGCCGACCCGCCCGGCCGAGCAGGTTCCGGGCGCGTTTCTAGGGGGCGCGCTGGCACATCTGGAGCTCGCGGTCGAGCATGTGGACGAAGACGAGCTCCGTCCGCGCTTCCACTGCCGCATTGTCCATGAGGGCAATCACGCCCCGTTCAAGGGCTTCAATCGGGCCCAAGCCGCGGTGATCGAAACGGCTATCCTGGCGACCCGTCTCAAGATGCTCCCGCGCGAAAAGGTCGAGACGGAGTTGGCTTATCATCAGATCGCCGTCGAGAAGACGGCCGGTCCGCGCGAGCACGAAGCCTGGCGCATCCTCGTCGAGAAAATCGAGGACTTCTACAAACACGCGCCGGCCGGCAAATGAGGCGTTCAGGCGTCGGCGGGAAGCGGTAACGACTTACCGGCAAGATCTGACGCGCGGTCTGGCTCGATAAACGGCAGGAACATGCGGCGATAGGCGCCCGGCGTCAGCCCCGTGGAACGCTTGAAAAGCCGCCGAAAGAAGGCGTGGTTTTCGTACCCGAGATCGGCAGCAATTTGCTCGAACGAGATGCGTTCCGTTTCTAGCCGCCGCTTGGCCTCTTCTACACGCAGATTCTGCACGTGCCCTATCAGCGTTGTGCCAGTGGCAATCTTGAAACGCCGCTTGAGACTGCGCTCAGGAATGCCGGCGAAAGCAGCGACGTTCACGACTGCATCGCCGTCTCTGTAGTGCTCCGCGAGCCAGTCTTCGCATTTACGCACGACTGAGTCCGCATGCGACTGCTCGCGGATGAGCGATGCGTAAGGGAGCTGACCTTCGCCGTGCCATTTCAGCAAGTACACTTTGGCGATGCGCATGGCCTCGCCTGGGCTGCAATGGCGCGCGATAATGTGGATAGCCAGATCGTGCCAGGAGGTCGTCCCACCGGCAGTCACGATTCGGCCTGCTGCATCGGCGAAGCACAAGTTCGGCTCCGGACGAAATTTGACTTTGGGATAGTGCGTGCGGAAGAGGTCCTGGTATCCCCAATGAGACGTTGCTTCCTTCGCGTCGAGCAGGCCGGTGGCGGCGAGCATAATCGAGCCGGAACAGGCGGAGTAAATCGTGCTGCCGGCACGGTAGCGTCTGCGGATCCAGTCCAAGAGCTCAGGATAGCGGTCTTTGAAATCGTCGTCGGGCGCCAGCCATAGTTCCGGAAGAATGACAATGTCCGCCGACGGATCGTCGTCGAGTTCTAGTTCGGGCTCGACAGGTACCCGGTTCCCGCATGAAAACGGGGATCTGGTGAGCGAAACGATGCGTGGCCGAATAGGGTGTCGTTGCTCGCCACCCGTGAGCTGCTGCCAGAGATTGCCGGCGGATGTCAGAACATCGACCATGCCGTAAAGGGCTGAACCGGCGGTCTCCGGAACAGCCACGATCAGCGCCTCTAAAGGCTCGTTTTCACGGTTCATCCGCCGATTTTGGCACGAATGGATCCTTTTTGACAAAAACCGATCTGAGCTGACCCATTTGGCGTCTCTACCTTCTGTCTCATAAGCCCGGCCAAAAGATTGGCCCGAGCACGAAAAGTGGAGGATGAGATCATGACCATGCATCAAACCATCACAATGAACGGCCTGGATGTGAAAGCTGCACAGGAGACGATCGAAGCCCTCAAGGCCGATTCTGGCCTTGCGAAGTTTCAGTTCCGCGCACGCAACAAATGGATCGACGGCGGCGAAAACCGCTCCACGATCCGCGATTTCTACGGTGCGGGCGAGGAAGATACTTCCCGTACGGAGGACTTCGAGTTTGTGAACGGCGAGCCTCCGGTTTTGCTTGGCCGGAATGAAGGGGCCAACCCTGTCGAGTTCCTTCTGCACGGGCTGGCAGGCTGCGTGACGACGACGCTTATCCTGCACGCGACCATGCGGGGCATCGTCATTCGCGAACTCTCGACGGAGCTGGAAGGCGATATCGACCTTTACGGTCTTCTGGGGCTCAACCCGAATGTCTCGCCTGGTTACCAAGAGATTCGGATCCGCATGCATATTGAAGCGGACTGCTCCGACAACGAGGTCGAAGAACTCTTGGCCTGCGCGAAGGCGCATTCGCCCGTCTGCAACACCTTGTGCCGGCCAGTGCCCGTCGTGCTTGAAAGGGTCCGTGGCTAGCGATCAAGAGGCGCGGTCCAGTGCCAGTGAACGCGGGCCGCGCCTCAAATCTCGGACGCCATCGCCACGAGCTTCGCGATGGTGTTGATGTTGCGGGCCGTCCCGTAAGAGGCTGCGGGAACCTTGAGTGTGGATCGGCCCATACCCTCGGGATAGTGAACGTAAAGCTCGCGGGTCCCAAGTTTCAGGGCCTCGTTCGCCTGGCCGGAGACGGTCTCGATCTCCTTTGCGTCCGGCGTTTGGTCGAGAAAGAGTGTCATGACCTTGCTGGGTGGCGCACCAGGGAAGGGGTTGTCCGTCAGGACAGCGGACAGCTCGTCCACTGTGCGAACCAAAACGGCGACGGGCTTGCCCGCATAGGCGTGCAGCACCTCTTCGAGGTCCGCCTTCACCGCCGCCTCGGTTGCATCGCTCGAGAAAACTACATTTCCGGACGCGATATAGGTGCGGACTGACGCAAATCCTGCGCGCTCGCACATCGTCACAAGGTCGCGCATGGGAAGCCGGCCGGTGCCGCCTAAGTTGACGGCGCGTAGCAGCGCCACGTACGCTGTCATTTGGGTTCCGTGCGGGTGAGTGTCACCTGCGCCAAGCTCTCCGCGCTAAGCCCGCGCCTTGGGACGTTCGTCGAGATAGGAATCGACTGACGACAGCAGGAGCTGATAGGCGCGGTCGACAATTTCCTCGAGCGATTGGGTGCGCGCGAAGATAGCGTTGGCCTTGGCCATCAGCTCCTCGCGCGTCGGCAATTGCGGGACGTGCACGCTGGCCAAGGCGTCGGCGGTCCGGTCTTGAGCGCTCGCCAGGCTATCACGCAATGCGGCCAGTTCCGGCCCGTTGAGGGTGGCGGAAATCGTGCTGGCGATCCTGGCGGAATTGAAATGGCCGGCGAGCTGCTCGGCCGCACGATTGATAACACCGACGCCAAGACCATGCTCGTTACGCACGATCTTCTTCGGCGGCATCCGCAAATCCCATACAAGGCCAGTCCAGGACAGGACCTTCAGGATGTAATAGGTCGGATCCCACTCATACCAGCGGAAGCCCTGGCGCACACTGCTTTGGAAGGCGTGGTGATTGTTGTGCCAGCCTTCGCCCATGGTGAAGATCGCCAGGAGCCAGTTGTTGCGGGAATCGTCGCCGGTCACATAGCGCTTCTTGCCGTGCACATGGGCTAGCGAGTTGATGCAGAACGTGCCGTGATAGACCGCCACGGTGCTCCAGAAGAAGCCGACGAACAGCCCGGGCCAGCCAGCCACGAGGTAGCAGATCGCGGCAAGGCCGTAAGCCGGCACGAGCGGGTATTTGTCAAGCCAGCGAAGCTCCGGATAGCGCATCAGATCGGCGACTTTCTCCTCGTCGAAATCGTCATGCCGCTTGGAGAAGATCCAGCCGACATGGCTATAGAGGAAGCCGTGCTGGCGCGGGGAGTGGGTGTCGAGTTCGGTGTCCGAATGCAGATGGTGATGCCGGTGCTTGGCGGCCCACCACAGCACGCTCTTCTGTGCGGTGCTTTGACACAGAACGGCCAGGACGAACTGAAAGGCCCGGCTTGTGGCGTACGCGCGGTGGGAGAATAGGCGGTGATATCCGGCCCCGATCGCAAAGATCCGCAGCCAATACAGCGAGATACCAAGGATGACCGCTTCCCAGGTTACGCCGGACCAGATGGCGCCGAAACAGGCAAGATGAACCAATAAAAAGGGAATCGCCGAGGGGTAGACAATATCGTCATGTACGTTAGCGGATTGAGTTTCGCTTGCCATGGTCGTCGTAAATCCTTTGCAGTTCAATTGCATAGCCTATCGCAGCGGGATAGGGGATTTTGAGAATCAATACTTTGAGTCAACTCAATGTGGGATTAGTCGCGCCGCTAGGCAAGCCGTGCCACGGCGGCGGCGGGCGCGCAACGGGCGACCATCCCGTGCACGTCGTCCGCGCAAGGTGTTAGATCGGCAAAATCGTGGTAGGGGCGCTCCAGACGGTCGGCGATTGCCACGGCCAAAAAGCGCCCGCAGCCGGCGCCGACAATGGGCGCTTTGGGCGGCAGGTCTTCCCGTTCGATGACCTCGCGGGCATCGGCCTCGATCTGGTCCAGCAGACGGCGCGCCAGGAAATGGGCCAGCGCCTTCCAGGCGACGAAGTCGACATCCTCGGTGTCGCGACCCAGCATCCGGGCAAGTCTGGTGGCGCTGTCTCCGAGGCTTTTGCCGCGGCCGTCGGCGGACGGGAAGGGGTCTGCGTCGCCCGGCAACTCCCCGGTCAGGCGATACACATCGGCCATGGTGGCGAAGCGCTCCGCCGCCAGACCCTGCATCCGGCCTTTGAAAGGCGCCTGGCCCGCGATCGCCATCACGGGCGTGCGGACGACACCGCGATAGAGGAGTTCCCCCTCCGTTAGGCGGTCCCCGTCGTTACGGCCGAGCGCGCAAGGGCGTCCGTCCTTGAACGGAATGAGGTCCGTGGTCGTGGTTCCGACATCGACCAGGAGGCCGCAGTCTTCGACGGTTGCGGCGAACGCGGCACTCGCGTGCCAATTGGCCGAGGCAACCGTTTCCCATTCAGCGATAGCCTGGTGGGCATCGACGAAACCGTTGAGACCGTAGAAGCGGGCCGCCGCGCCCACCGTCTTGCGCATCAAGGCGACCAGATAGGCGACGCCCTCATAGCGGCTGGCAAAGACATCGGAGAGTTCCCCGGTCATGGTGATGGCGTGGGTGGCCTCTGCATCGCCGACGATCCGCATTGCGTCTTCCACGGCGAGGTCAAATCTCCGGGGTTCGGCGAGGGCCGGGCAGGGGCTCTGCAGGACCGCCTCGATCTGCCCGTCTTCGACGCGGGCCAGTTTCAAATTGACGCCGCCTAAATCCCACCCAAAACACATGTCCATTGAGACCTCATTTCCCAAGCGCGCATTTTAAATGACGCCATTCCGCGTCATGATAGCTACGAGATTCGAAAGGCACGTTCGACATGGCGCCGACCTCCGAGGTTTCCGGAAACCTGACTTTCACGTCCTTCGACGTCGTCCCTGTGCTTGATCTGCAGGACGGCGGTGTGGTTCACGCTCGTGCGGGTAAACAGGCGAGGGCGGGAAAACGTGCTGACTACCGCCCCATTGCGACACCGTTCGGCCCGCCTCACGACCCACCGGCCATCGCCAGAGCGCTTCTCGGTATCACTTTCTCGCCGGCGATGTACATCGCCGATCTTGACGCGATTCTGGGGCGTGGCCACAATTTCGACCTCTGCCAGGCGCTGGCGGACGCGCTTCCTGGCACGGATCTTTGGATCGACGCGGGCTTCGCCAACCTCGACGACTGCGCGTTTTGGCTCCCCTTAGGGGCGACGCTGGTCATCGGCAGCGAAACAATTGCGAGCCTTGAGGACTGGAAAGCCATCTGCGGGAGCCTTGGCCGAAATCTGGTGCTCTCGCTCGACTTCGACGAGCAAGGCCTGCGCGGCCCAACAGAGCTGATGAGCGAACCGGACCTTTGGCCCGACCGAGTCATTCTCATGAGTCTTGGCCGGGTCGGCACCGAGACGGGCCCCGACCTTGACCTGTTGGGGAAGGTCGTTGCGAGCGCCGGCGACCGCCATGTCTATGTCGCCGGTGGGGTAGCCACCCGAGACGATGTTGCGACGGTTCAAGAGGCCGGCGCGCGCGGTGTCCTTGTGGCGACGGCCCTGCATTCCGGCGCGATCGGACAAAAAGAAATCGCCGCCCTCCGGGGAGGGCGGCGACCTTAAATCTGACCTGCGGTCAACCCCGCGAATTAGAAACCAAGCTTTTTGAGCCACCGACGTATCGGGCCCGGCTCGTCTTCTCCACCGGAGGTCGCCCGATCCGCAGCTTCGCCAGTTCAGCCAGCGGCGAACGGATGAGCGGCAGAATCCTTCTTGGCGGTGACTTCGGCAGCCTTCGGCTCGCCAGCGATGGCGCGGGCGATGGCTTCCTTGGTCGCCTGATAGTTGAAGTCCTGGATCTTCTTGTCGTCCGCAGCTTCCCAATGGATGAAGACGCCAACGCAGACGTAAAGATCGTCGGCCTGGTCAGCGGGGATAACACCCTCGGCGACGGAGTCAGCAACGGCCTTAGCAACAGCGTACTGAGCGGGCCCAAACATCTGAACGGCCTGACGGGCGTCCTTGATGGTGACCTTGTTGTAAAGGATCGTAGCCGGCTTGCAGAGCAGGTTCGGAGCAACAACGGCGAGCAGCGTGGTGAAGCCGTCCTTGTTGTTCGTCAGCGCGTTGCAGAAGGCCGACTCGGCGGCGCTTCCGCGCGGGCCGAGAATGAGATCGATATGAGCAACTTCGTTGCCATCGCCGACGAGCGACTCGCCGATGCATACACCAGTGATTTTGGCCATGAGGCCCCCTCCCTAGTACGTGAGACGTGATAAAAACAAAAACAATGGCATCACCGGATTGGACCGCTGACACCAACGGAAGAGCACAGGATGCGCTCCAGCGTTCGCAGCCCCAATCGAGGCTCCTCGTGGTGAACATAAGGCCGAGCTTGAAGGATGCAAGCCGATTATTAGCCGTCCCGTTCGATTTGGGGCAATTTCTTTAGGGGAAGTTACCCGGCGACTAGGGCGCTCGCGAACAATGTTGCGACCGTGAGATCAGCAGATGTCCCCGGATTTAGGCCCCGGTTTTTGAGCGAGGCGTCGAACGAGGCCAGGGGACCGGCCATTTCCTTCGGGTTGTGGCTCTGTGTAAGCCCCGCTTCGATAGGCCGGGCCTCATCGAGGACCTCCCCAGCCATATGCGCGCCGAACTTGCGTTCGATGAGCGTGTCCGGGATATGCGCCAGGAACCCGAGATAGACATAGGTCGTGACCCAGGGCACGTCGCCCCAGCGCGCCTTGCCTCCGTTGCGCCATTTCAGGCCCAAGTCGAAAATATCGACGAATTCGTGCGCATAATTCCAGGCAACGCGGTCATGGGCCCGGGCGGCGCGCATGGCTTCGAGCAGCGTTGCGGTGGGTTCGGCCGCCACATCGTGCTCCGGCGCACTTCCAAGCCCGCCGGGCTCCGCTAAACGGATTGCACGATAGGCAGACTTGGCATCCTCGACCGTCAACGACTGGAGAACCTCCGTCAGGGTCGGCCGCAAATCCTTACCTGCCGAAATCAGTGCTGCCTGGGCGAGGGGCGCGGCGAGCAGAACAATGCCGAGATTGGTGTTATGGCTTACGACACCGCGCGTGGCCCGCACCGCCGCTTCGATGCGCTCGCCGACCGTGAGACCCGCAGCCCCGATTGCCGGAGCTGCGGCGGCAGCGCTCTTCTCGAAGTCGGCCACGTCCATGCCATGGCCGTCGGTGTATCGATGGACATTGCCCGGCTTCAGCGCGTCGAGTTCGGCAAGGCAGGCGTCATGGAAGGCGGAGGCAACAGCATCGCTGGTCAGCGGCGCGCTCACGCTTCCTCCTGGACGGTCCGCGCGTTCTCGGGCAGGGCCGCGGCGAGGAACGCATCGACCACATAGTCCGACAGGCGAAGGCTTGTGACCTTCTGCAGACCGTTCCAGGCCGGCATGGAATTGATCTCCAGCACGAGAAAGCGCCCATCGCGCCCCTGGATGATATCCACACCAGCATAGTCCGCGCCAACGCAGGCCGCAGCGCTGACCGCCAGATCGGCGAGTTCTTGACTGGGAATCGCCGCCTCGGCCCGTGCACCCAGCTTGATATTGGTGATCCAGTTCGCGCCGTGTCGGATCATGGAGGCGACGACGCGCTCGCCGCAGA
>NZ_JBAWCQ010000064.1:0-6657 GCF_049590335.1 Methyloceanibacter sp. | reverse complement strand
GGCTTCTCGCGGCGGCAATAGGCTATGTGGTTCTTGCCGCCGCACACGGCCTTCGCCTTCCATCCGTCGAAGTCCTTGTCGTCGAGCGGGTCTTCGCAGGTCTCTGAGACCGGGTTGTCGGCCGCCCGCTTGAGCCAGCAATAGCGCCAACTCTTGCGGTCCTTGTCCTCGCCGATATAAACGCGGCAATAGCCGCCCTCGGGCACCTGCACCTCGACTTTATGACGCCAGACCTTGCCCGCCTCGGTTTGCTCTTCGGCGACGAAACAGCCGGTGACCCCGTCCCGGGCGACGACCGGCGGCGTGCCGAGCAGGACGAACGCGGCCGCGAACAGAGCAGCGAGGATGCGCCGTCGGCGCGATGTGTCGAAACGGGTCCAGCTGGCGGACATCATGAGGCCTAACTCCCTAGATCGAGCCTTAGATTGAGCGGCTCTGGATGGATTGGTGCCAGTTTACGGATCGGTCGGTTGTTGCAGACCTCCGGTCCGTCGAATGTCTGACTTATGATCGTTGTGTGCAAGTTTCCACACAAACGTTGGGTCGCGACGGTGCGCGAATTGCGTTACGTCATGTTTTGCCTCCCGACCCCGGTGAGGTAGCATCGCGTCACAGATATTCGGCAAGGCCGCGCAAGAGGGGTGGAATGAGTCAGTCGGGCAATGTTGCGGGCGTTTGCAGGTTTCTTTTGGCGCTTGCGCTACCCATTTTCCTCAGCGCCTGTTCCGACCGCAACGAGGCCGGGTCGGACGCCGATAAACCGCTCCCTGGTGTCGTGGCGCAGGTTGTCACCGAGGAGGATGTCAGCGATCAGACCGACTTCGTTGGTCAGACGCGCGCTTCGCAGCGTGTTGATATCCGGGCCCGTGTGAAGGGCACGCTCTTAAAGCGACCCTTCGAGGAAGGCCGACAGGTGCAAGAAGGTGCAGTTCTTTATGAGATCGATCCGGCGGAGTTCAAAGCCAATTTGCTAACCGCTGAGGCCCAGCGCGCCAAGGCGCAAGCCAGTTATAATGAGAACGAACGCAACCTGGAGCGTTACACTACCTTGGTTGAGAAAGGGAGTTCAGCCGTCAGTGAGTCCCAATATGACATCGCCAAATCGAAGGCCGACCAGTCCAAGGCCGAAGTAAGTGCCGGCGACGCTGATGTTGAACGCGCAAAACTTGATCTCGGCTACGCTACCATTACCTCACCGATTGAGGGACGAGCTGGCATTTCAAGCGTGGACGTGGGGAACCTGATCGGGCCTGACAGTGACGTGCTCGTGACCGTGCTTGCGCTGGATCCGATCGACGTGGACTTCGCAGTCGGTGAGCGAGAATATCTAAACTATATGGAGACCGTGAAGGCGGGGACAGCCCAAGACCGCACACCCCAGATCATGCTTGCGAACGGCAAGCTGTATCCGCACAAGGGACAGGTTGATATCGTCGACAATCAGGTCGACCCGACTACGGGGACGATCAGTATGCGTCTCAAATTCCCGAACCCGGACCGAATTCTCTTGCCCGGTCAGTATGTCAATGTGCTGCTGACCAAGATTAATACGGAGAGGCAGGTCGTGATTCCGCAGGCTGCGGTTCAAGAGAACCAGGCAGGTCCGTTTGTGCTCGTCGTCGATAGCGAGGACCGCGTCGAATCGCGCCCAATTAAGACCGGCAGTCGCGTGGGCATTGGCGTGGTGGTTTCGGAAGGTTTGACGCCAGGCGAGACGATCGTGGTGGAAGGGATCCAGAAAGTTCGGCCAGGAGCAGAAGTCAAGGTCACCTATCAGAAACAGTTCGATACGCCTGAGGGCGCAGACGAGCCGCCGACACCGGACGACAAGGATGCCGCAGGCGAATCGGCGCCTGCCGATGCCGATAGCAAGGGTTCTGCGCGAGAGGATGCAAAGGGAGAAACGGACACAGCGCCAGATATGAAATTGGAAAAAAATGCCGAACCGGGCACCAAATCTTCAGACGCCAAGTCTTCCGACGACAAGCCTTCCGCTGACACGCAGGCAAAGAACTAAGCCATGATCAGCGCATTCTTCATCGATCGTCCCAAGTTTGCGTTTGTCATTGCAATTGTCACGACGCTTGTCGGGATATTGGCTCTCGGGTTTCTCCCTGTCGCCGAGTATCCGGTGATCTCACCGCCACAGGTGCAGGTGACCGCAAAATATCCGGGGGCGAATGCCGGCGTCGTGGCCGAATCGGTAGCGGCGGTAATCGAAGCCGAGGTCAACGGCGTGGAGGGCATGACCTACATGTCATCAAAGAGCGCGAACGATGGCAGCTATACGCTGACCGTAACGTTCGCGATCGGCACCAATGGCGATATCGCGCAGGTCAATGTGCAAAATCGTGTGGCCCAAGCCGTCCCGAAACTGCCGGAGGAAGTCCAGCGCCAAGGCATCAAGACCGAAAAGACCTCGTCCAGCATGCTGCTGGTTGCCTCGCTCTATTCCCCCAACGGCTCCTACGACAACATCTTTCTTTCGAACTACGCGAGCATCAATCTGCGTGACACGCTTTCGCGTGTTCCTGGTGTTTCGAAGGTCACCAATCTGGGTGCTCGTGATTATAGCATGCGTGTTTGGCTCGATCCCGACCGGATGACGGGTCTGGGCTTGACGGCCAGCGATGTGATTGGGGCGATCCGTGCCCAAAACATCCAGGCCTCGCCCGGGTCCGTCGGTGCCGCGCCTATCGCCGAGACGCAGCAGTTCCAATACACGCTGACCGCGCGCGGGCGTCTCGATACGGTCAGTGAGTTTGAGGACATCATTCTGGTTGCGCGGCCCGATGGCTCGGTGGTCTCGTTGAAGGACGTCGCCGACGTCGAGCTGGGTGCCGAAAACTACGGCTGGTTCGGTCAATTGAACGGAAAGCCGGCCGCCCTTCTGGCTGTGTACCAGCTTCCGGACGCAAACGCGCTCGAAGTTGCCAATCAAATCCGCTCCGAGCTCGACCGCATGGCGCAACGGTTTCCCGATGACGTTGCCTATCAGGTGACATACGACACTACGCTCTATGTGAAGACCTCAATCAAAGAAGTCGTCGTTACGCTTTTTGTGGCTCTCGGCTTGGTTATCTTCGTTGTCTACATTTTTCTGCAGGACTGGCGCTCCACGCTGATTCCTGCCATCGCAATTCCTGTATCTTTGATTGGTACTCTCGCCGTGCTTCTAGCATTGGGGTTTACCATCAATACGATCAGCCTGTTCGGCTTGATTCTCGCGATTGGCGTCGTCGTGGACGACGCAATCGTGGTGGTGGAGAACGTCCAGCGGCACATGGCCGACGGGCTCAATCCCCGAGATGCGACGCGCAAGGCGATGGAGGAGGTCACCGCGCCGGTCATCGCGACAACGCTTGTGCTGCTCGCCGTGTTCATACCGTCTGCTTTCACGCCCGGTATCACCGGGCGCCTCTTTGTCCAGTTTGCCGCAACAATTTCGGTCGCGGTCACTCTTTCGTCGATTAACGCGCTGACGCTAAGTCCGGCGCTGTGTGCAAGCATTTTGCGTCCTCCAAAAGCGGTGACGCGCGGACCGCTTGCATGGTTCGAGAGGGGACTTGAGAAGACGCGCAGTGGCTACGATTCTGTTGTACGCCAGTTAGTACGCCGAACGTTTGTGGCCCTTCTCCTCGTCGGCGCGATGTTCGGCGGCACGGCGCTCCTTGGTACAACGACGGCTACCGGGTTCATTCCGCAGGAAGACCAGGGGACGATCTTTATCGACATGCGCTTGCCAGATGGCGCGGCTTTGCCTCGGACCGCGGCAGTCATGAGAGAGGTCGAGAGCATCCTCGAGGACACCCCCGGCGTCGATAATGTGATCTCGATCGGTGGCTATTCGATGCTGCAAGCCACCGTGATGCCCAACTCCGGCTTTCTGATCGCGGTCCTCAATCCTTGGGGCGAGCGCGATACGCCGGAACTGAGTTTGCGCGGAATCATGGAGAGCATCGCGCCCAAATTCGCGGCGATTCCACAAGCGGTAATTATCCCGTTCACGCCGCCGCCTATTCCAGGTCTTGGCACCACTGGCGGATTCGAATTCGTACTTCAGGATGCGGAGAGCAGGCCGCCGCAAGCGCTCTCCTCCGCGCTCAATGGCTTCATCTACGCGGCCAACGGGGAGTCTGAGCTATCGCGCGTCTTCAGCACTTTTGGGGCGAACTCGCCGCAAATCTTCGTGGACGTGAACCGTAAGCTAGCCATGACTAAGGGTGTGAGCATCGAGAACATCTTCACCGTGCTCAACGCCAATATCGGCGCGTACTATGTAAACGACTTCAACAAGTTTGGGCGGGTCTACCGCGTTTATCTCCAGGCTGAAGCTGACCGGCGTGGCAAGCCGAGCGATATTGGCAAGCTCTATGTCCGGTCGGACAAGGGCGAGATGGTGCCGATGCGGACATTGGTAACTCTCCAGTCGGTGCTCGGGCCAGAGACGATCGAGCGGTACAACATGTTCAACTCGGCGACGATCAACGGGAACCCCGCGACGGAATATAGTTCTGGTCAGGCGATCGCGGCCATGGAAAAGCTAGCGAAAACCAGCTTGCCTGCCGGGTACACTTATGAGTGGACGGGCATGTCCTACGAAGAGATCAAAGCGGGGGCGGCCGGCAATGCCGTATTTATATTGTCTATCGTCTTCGCCTATCTGTTCCTTGTCGCGCAGTATGAGAGTTGGACTGTTCCCTTGTCCGTCATGCTGTCTGTGGTCTTTGCGGTCCTCGGTGCGTTTGTTGCCTTGCGGCTGGCCGGTATCCCGCTCAACACCTATGGCCAAGTTGGTCTGATCCTTCTGGTGGGTCTGGCGGCTAAAAACGCCATTCTTATCGTCGAATTTGCCAAGGAAAAACGCGAGGCGGGCGAGTCAATCGTGGATTCGGCCCAAGATGCAGCCTCGTTGCGCTTCCGTGCGGTGATGATGACAGCGTTGTCCTTTATCCTCGGCGTGCTGCCGCTCGTGCTGGCGACGGGCGCGGGCGCTGCGGCGCGAGTGTCTGTCGGTGTTACGGTCTTTGGCGGCATGCTCTTCGCCACCGTCATTGGCGTGACGTTCGTGCCATTCCTCTTTGTGCTCTTCCAGCGCCTGCGCGAAGCCGCGAAGAGTAAGAAGAGCGATACGGCGGTTAAGTCGCCGGGCCCTGTGCCGCAGCAAGATTTCACGCAGCAGCAGACCTAGGACATGCTCTTCGAGATCATCATCGGCAGCGCCATGATTGTCGTCACGACGCTGATTCAGGGCGTCTTCACGATGGTGGGCGTGGAGTATATGCGGGACTATGTCGACCGACACCACGAACCAGCGCTCATCTGGTCGACGCTCCGACTGTCCGTATTTGTCTTGTGGCTGTTTCTCGCGACGATCCTCGAGGTGTGGTCCTGGGCTCTCCTGTATTTATTCATCGATGCCTTTCAGTCCATCGAGACGGCGGTCTATTTCTCGACCGTGACCTTCACCACGCTCGGCTTCGGAGACATCGTGCTCGGTGAGGAATGGCGCCTGCTGTCGTCTTTTGAAGCCGCCAATGGCCTCTTGATGTTTGGCTGGTCCACGGCGCTGATATTTGTCGGTGTACAGTGGACTTATGAGAATCGCGCGCAGCACCGTAAGAAGCACTCGCAGCGCCACTGACGTTGTGAGGGCATTGCTTTATGAAAGCTGCCTCTGCGCTTTGTCCTAACCCATCAGTCGTCTGAGCTTATTAGAACAGGCGTTGAAGGACGTAAATAGTATCGCCTGGCTGGACGGGGTAATTCGGTTGGGACCATGACGGTGGACTTGACGCCGTCGAAGCCGCGGGTGAGGCGGACGAACCGTTTTTTGGCTCGCGGGGTATAGCCTTCGGCAATGGCGACAGCGTTTTCGACGGTGAGCCCGTTGGCGAAAGGATACTGTCCCGGGGTTGTGACGTCTCCAGGAATGTAGAAAAGGGCCTGTAGGTGACGACTTCTGCAGTGACCTTCGGATCCTTAATGTATTGGTTGCGGAGCCGGCGAGCGACTTGGCGCGCGACTTCGGCTGCGGTGAGGCCGCGGGCGCGGACCTGTCCGATGAGCGGGACCGAAACGGTGCCAGTTGCGCTGACGGTATAGACGTTCGACAGGTTCTGCTGTCCGAACACGATGATGCGGACGCGGTCGCCCGCATCTAGCGTGTAGGTGGCATGGGTACGACGGGCACCCCTGGCGGAGCGCGTCCGGCGCGCCGCGGAAGAGCGTGGCATTCCCTTGGCGTACTGGGAGTATTCGTATTTCGATCCCCTGGCGGCGTCTGCGCTCGGGCTGAGTAGCGGTGGGTAGGTCGCCGCCGTACCTGCTTGTACGCCTCCTTTGATCTAGCAATCACAAGGCGTTCCACAAGCGGTCGGCAAGGGCGTATAGTCCGCGCGAGGCGGTCCGCAGCTCGACCGCTGCGCAATTGCGAGCCGGACCCGCAATACAGAATCAAGACTCAAATCAGGATTGGCCAGTTTATCCGGCGCATTCTGAAAGGGCGCTTCACAGGGAGGACTAGGCCTTGGTGGATGAAGTCGAAAAGATTATCTCACGCCTGAACGGCATCGACCCGGAGCGGCCCTATTTCGACCCGCTGGTGGTTGAGGAGGCCGTCGGCCGGCATGCGCGGCTGATCGGGTTCCGCGACGT
>NZ_JBAWCQ010000063.1:0-17809 GCF_049590335.1 Methyloceanibacter sp. | reverse complement strand
CGAACGCGTCGATGTTGTCGATGAGTTGGTCTGCCAGGATCTGCATGGCCTCACGGCTCGCCCACGCCACGTGGGGCGTGACGATGAAGTTCGGCAGCTTGAGATCGAGCAGGACATTGCCTTCCTTCGGCGGCTCCGTCGTCAGCACGTCGAAGCCGGCGCCAGCGATCGTCCCGGCCTTAAGGGCCTCGGCGAGTGCCGCCTCGTCCACGAGACCGCCGCGCGCGGTGTTGATGAGGATCGCCGTGGGCTTCATCATCTTTAGTTCCTTCGTGCCGATCATGTTCGCCGTTTCAGGCGTCAGCGGGCAGTGAAGCGTGATGACGTCGCTTTCCTTGAGGACGGTTTCCAGGTCGACGAGCCCGTCCTGCGGGAACACGTCATATGGCAGGATCTTCATGCCGAGACATTCGGCCCGCTTGGCCACGGCCTTGCCGATGGCACCGTAGCCGATGACGCCCATGGTGGACCCGGCGATGTCACGGATCGGGTGATCGAAGAAACAGAACTGATCCACCTCGGCCCAGCGACCGTTCCGCGTATCCTCGATATAGGCTAGAAGATTGCGCCGCAACGCGAACATCAGCGCGATCACATGCTCAGGCACGGTATTGAACGCATAGCCGCGAATATTGACGACCGTGATGCCGTTAGCCTTGCAATAGGCCTTGTCGACAACGTCCGTGCCCGTCGCGGCCACCGCAATCAGCTTCAGCTTGGGAAGCTGCTTGAGCACTTCTTCGCGCATCGGCACCTTATTGATGATGGCGATGGTGGCGTCTTTCAGACGCTCGACGATGTCCTCGGGAGTCCAAGTCGACTGGTGCTCCGTGTAGTTATGCGGAAATTTGGCCTTGCGGACATCGGCTCCGACCGACTCGCGATCGAGAAAGACGATCTCGTGTTCCACTGAACCCCCTAGCTATCGGCGAGCAGTTATCGCCCGCGCCGTATAGACCTTACCGGACCGGAAATGCTCTTTGCCGGATAGTGTTTCGTTCTGACCTGGCACTCACTCCTAAGCGTCTGGCCCCTTACTCCGCGGCCAGGCGCTGTTCGGCGGCGCCGTTGGCGTTACGGAAATACTCCTGCGCTGCGGCCACGCCCGAACCGGGCTCGACCGGAATACCGACATCGCGCATCGACATCTCGGCTCCGGAGATGGCGCCGAGCAACATCAATTCGTTTAGATCGCCAAGGTGGCCGATGCGGAACAGCTTGCCTGCCACTTCCGAGAGACCCGCACCCAAGGCAAGATTATAGCGGCGATAGGCCCTCTCTATGACATCAGCGCCGCTGAACCCGTCGGGCACCATAATTGCGCTGACCGTGTCGGAATGCCATTTCGGCGCCTTGGCGCAGAGCAACAGACCCCAAGCATCGACGGCTGCCCGCGTACCGCTGGCAAGAGTGCGATGCCGGGCAAAAACGTTCTCGAGCCCTTCCTCTGACATCATCGCCAACGATTCCCGCAAGCCGTACAGAAGCGGCAGCGCGGGCGTATACGGGAAGTAGCCGCCCGCATTGGCGTTGAACTGGTCGGCGAGGTTGAAATAGGCGCGCGTGCACGTGGCATCATCCATCTGCGCCAAAGCCTTCGGGCTTGCGCAGACGATCCCGAGACCGGCCGGTAGCATCATGCCCTTCTGGGAGCCGGTGATCGCAAGATCGACGCCCCACTCGTCGAACCGGAAATCGATGCTGCCGATGGAACTGACGCCGTCGACGTAAAGCAGCGCCGGGTGGCCGGCCGCGTCCATCGCACGGCGCACCGCAGCTATATCAGACGTGACACCAGTGGCGGTCTCGTTATGGACCACCAGAATCCCTTTAATTTCGTGATTTTTGTCCGCCCGCAGCTCCTCTTCGATCCGATCCGGATCGGCGCCAGTGCCCCACTCTTCCTCCTGGACGATCACGTCGAGCCCGTGGCGGCGGGCGAGGTCGATCCACAGATGGCTGAATTGCCCGAAGCGCGGCGCGAGTAGCTTGTCGCCCGGCGCACGCGTATTGGTCAGGGCGGACTCCCAGGCGCCGGTACCGCTGGACGGGAAGATGACGACTTGGCCTTCCTTGGTCTGGAAGACCTTCTTCATCTCCTCAAAAAGCGGAATCGTCAGCTTCGGGAAGTCCGGGGACCGATGATCCTCCATCGGAATATGCATGGCTCGGAGTATCCGGTCCGGCACATTGGTTGGGCCCGGCACAAATAGAAAGTTACGGCCCGGCCGCCTGGCTCCAGCCATTGGTTTCCTCTCCAAGGTAATTATTGTTCGCCCAGCGCCCAACACGGGGCCAGACCCTACGACTTTCGTATGGTCGTAGCGCCCGCTCGCGCCCCTGGCAACCCTTTTGCTTCCCCGGAGAAGGCCCGGCTAGAACAATCCTGTAATCCGCCCCTCGCCGTCCAATTCGATATTGTTGGCGGCAGGAACCCGCGGCAAACCAGGCATTGTCATGATGTCTCCGCAGATCACCACCACGAACTCCGCACCGGCGGAAAGCCGCACTTCGCGGACCGGAATGGTGTGACCAAGCGGCACACCCTTGGCATCCGGATTGGTGGTGAAGCTGTACTGGGTCTTGGCCACGCAGATCGGGAGTTTGCCGAACCCATTCTTCTCCAGCTCCGCGAACTTGTCGCGCACAGTCTTGGACCCGGTGATGTCCTCCGCCCCATAGATCTCCTGGGCAATGGTCCGGGTCTTGTCCCAGAGCGACATGTCATCCGGGTAGAGCGGTTTGAAGTCCGACGGCTTGTTGTCGATGGTCTTGACCACGCACTCGGCCAGCTCCTCGGCGCCCTCGCCGCCAAGCGCCCAGTGATCGGACATCACGCATTCGGCGCTGGCCGTCGAGCAGAGACGCTTGAGGAGCGCGATCTCGTCGTCTGTGTCAAGCGAGAACCGGTTGACGGCCACGACCACCGGCACATTGAATTTGCGCACATTCTCGATATGCTTCTCGAGATTGGCGAAGCCCTTCTCCAGCGCCTCCAGATTCTCTTTCTTGAGATTGTCCTTGGCGACGCCGCCATGCATCTTGAGCGCCCGGATGGTAGCGACGATCACCACGCAATCAGGCCTGAGGCCCGCCTTGCGGCATTTAATATCGAAGAACTTCTCCGCGCCGAGATCGGCGCCGAACCCCGCCTCCGTTATAACATAATCGCCGAGCTTCAAGGCGGCCTTGGTTGCTATCACCGAGTTACAGCCATGGGCGATATTTGCGAACGGACCGCCATGGATGAAGGCCGGGTTGTTCTCGAGTGTCTGCACCATGTTGGGCGCCAGCGCATCCTTCAGAAGCGCCGCCATGGCACCGGCCGCCGAGATCTGATCGGCGGTGACGGCAGTCTTGTCCCGTGTCTGCCCGATCTGAATCTGCCCCAACCGCCGCTGGAGGTCGGCCCGGTCCTTAGCCAGGCAAAAGATCGCCATAACCTCGGACGCCACCACGATATCGAAGCCCGCCTCGCGGGGGAAGCCGTTGGTCACCCCGCCCAAAGACGTGACGATCGAGCGCAACGCACGGTCGTTCATGTCAACGCCACGGCGCCAGGTGACACGGCGGGCATCGATATCGAGCTTGTTGCCCCAATAGATATGGTTGTCGATCATCGCCGCTAGCAGGTTGTTGGCGGCCCCGATGGCATGGAAATCGCCGGTGAAATGAAGGTTGATGTCCTCCATCGGCACGACTTGCGCAAAGCCGCCGCCGGCCGCGCCGCCCTTCATGCCGAAACACGGGCCAAGGCTCGGCTCGCGCAAACACATGATCGCCTTCTTGCCGATCCGGTTGAGCGCATCGCCAAGGCCGACCGTGGTCGTGGTCTTGCCCTCGCCGGCGGGTGTCGGCGTGATCGCGGTGACCAGGATCAGCTTGCCGTCCGGCTTGTCCTTAAGGCCGTCGATGTAGTCGAGAGAGACCTTCGCCTTGTAGTGCCCGTAGGGGATTAGGTCTTCGGCCTCGATCCCAAGCTTGTCCTTGGCCACATCCAGGATCGGCCGCATCGTGGCGGACTGGCTGATCTCGATATCGGATTTTGGCTTCTTGTGTTGTTCGCTAGAGCCCACGGCCATGATCGTCTACTCCCAGCCTAATCTGTCGTTTGGAACATGCGAATTATCGCGAAACGGATCGGCACCGTATTCATTCGCTTGCCTTCTTGCAATCGTCTGTGCAGTTTCATCGACCAATAACAAACAGGAGGGAGCGGAGCGGATCAGATGTCCCCAGATGAGTTGCTGAAGGCCATGTTCAAGGCTGGTGTGGACGCCGCATTGCCGTCGCTCTGCGTGCCGCCCCACCTGCCGCCTCGCCCCAAAGGGCGAACCGTCATTATCGGCGCGGGCAAAGCGTCCGGCGCCATGGCGAAGGCGCTGGAAGATGCTTGGGACGGCCCGCTCGATGGAATCGTCGTGACGCGCTACGGCTATCGGCTGCCAACGGAGCGTCTAGAAGTCGTCGAGGCCGCCCATCCTGTGCCGGACGCTGCCGGACGCGAAGCCGCGCAACGCATCTTTAAGGCCGTACAAGGCCTGACCGAGGACGATCTCGTTCTCGCGCTGATCTCGGGCGGCGGCTCTGCCTTGCTGGCGGCGCCCGCCGAGGGGATCTCGCTCGAAGATAAGCAGGTGGTTAACAAGGCGCTGCTGGCGAGCGGCGCGACCATCTCCGAAATGAACACGGTGCGGAAGCATCTGTCGGCCATCAAGGGTGGACGGCTGGCCCGCGCCGCCTATCCCGCGAAGGTCGTGGCGCTGATGATCTCGGACGTGCCCGGCGACGACGCCTCGATCATCGCCTCCGGTCCGACCGTGCCCGACCCGTCCACCAACGCGGACGCAATCGCTATCGTCGAGAAATACGGCATCGATTTGCCTCTGTCCGTGCGGCAGGTGCTCGAGACGATCGAGGAAACGCCCAAGGCGGGCGACAAATGCTTCGACAAGGTCGAGAACGTCATGATCGCCACGCCGCAGGCTTCGCTGGAAGCCGCGGCCGATGTCGCGCGCGCTGCGGGCGTGACTCCCGTCATTCTTGGCGACAGCATCGAGGGTGAGTCGCGCGACGTCGGGCTCGTCCATGTGGGCATTGCGCGTCAATGCGCCATGCGCGGTCAGCCGATGGAGCCGCCTTGCGTTCTCATCTCGGGCGGCGAGACCACGATCACGCTGAAGGGCAAGGGCAAGGGCGGTCCCAATACGGAGTTTCTGCTGGCGATGGCGATCGCGCTGGACGGCATGGAGAACATCTATGCGCTTGCCGGCGACACCGACGGCGTGGACGGCTCCGAAGACAATGCGGGCGCGCTGATCTACCCCAACACGCTCCAACGCGCAGAGGCCGCAGGTATCAACGCCAAAGCCATGCTCGCCAACAACGATCCGTACACATTCTTCAAGGGTATCGGCGATCTACTCGAGACCGGCCCGACCATGACGAATGTCAACGATCTGCGGCTGGTCTACATCGAAAAACGCTGACACAGGTCAGCTTCAAGACGCGCAACGGATGCAGCTAACGACGGTGGCGTCGACCGCCAGCCGCTTCTGGGCAATCTCCTCGCCGCAAGCGATGCAATAGCCGTACTCGCCCGCGTCGATGCGCTTAATGGCGGCCTCGACGCGGCGCGCCTCGTCGTGACGCCGCCGTTCGGAGGCCACGGCCATGGCCTGAACCTGCATCGCATCCATCCTTGAGACCCGGCCCACGGAGGTCTGGTCGAGCTCGACGGGACGGCGATTGTCGGCCGTAGTCTGGCTCGCGTCCCGGAGGCTTTGCAGCCGCTCCACCAGCTGCGCCCGCAGCGCGCCTAAGTCCGTCTGCGCCTCGCTCATGACGTCGCGCCCCGTTGGACCCTTGCGAGATAGACCGTCTGGGTGAAGGGCCGGTCCTGCAACGGATTGTGAAACGTCACGGGCTCGGCGCGCACGTCGGTGAAGACGCGAGACAAACGCGTCACGAAGGCCTCGTCCGGGGAAGCGTCTGACCACAAGCCGAATACGCCGCCGGGTCGGAGATGCCGGGTGAGCCGGCGCAATCCGTCGAGCTGATAGAACGAGCCGTTGCGGTCGTCCAGCAACGCGTCGGGCGAATGATCGATGTCAACTAGGATAGCGTCGAACAACCGCCCCGGTGCGTCCGGATCGAACCCTTCCTGCGAGGCTGCCTTGGCGAAAAAGTCGCCCTGGACCAGATGGCAGCGCGGGTCTTTTGCCAGTGCGGCTCCGAGCGGCAGCAATCCCGTCTCGTGCCACTCGATGACGGGCGCGAGCGCTTCAACGACAATCAGCGACGCGCCCGCCGCGCACTCTAAAACAGCATGCGCCGTATATCCGAGACCAAGACCGCCAACGACAATATCCGGCGTGACCGGATCGTCGAGCGCGGCAAGCCCCAGCCGCGCCAACGCGATTTCGGACGCGGTGAACAGGCTCGTCATCAAGGACTCGTCGCCAAGCCTGATCTCGAACACATCCACATCGAGCTTGAGGTCCCGGCGGCGGCGCAGGCTCACGGCACCGATCGGGGTCGGGCAATAGTCGAGCTCTTCGAATAGGGCGCTCATGGAGGGCGGAGGCCTAGATCAAGGGTTTGCGGAACGAGCCATAGAGTACGGGGATTGGACCTAAGGAGATAGAGGCGCCCGAGGCCTGCGGCCCGACGCCGTGCAGCAGTTTTTTGCCGGGAGATGTTCGGCACGCTTATCGAACCGCAATGATGCGCCTGTATGATGGTCCCGTCGTCCGATGTGTCCCGGTCCCGATCAAAAGCCTGTCATGGAAAACCGAGATGTCCTCGCCGATCTCGATCAGCGTTTCGTCGATATTTACTTGGCCACGCGCGCCAAAGTGGTCGAGCGACCGAAGGAGATCGCACTCGTCGTTATCTTGAATGACGATCTCATGTTCTGTCGCTAGCATTGCGCTATGGAGCGCTTCACGGGCCAGCAGCCGCCGCTCTACGACAAGATGAAGACGGTCGGGCACATGTCTCTTGGCGTCTATTGCCTCCTACAGGAGCAGACCGGGCGCCCGCTCGGGAAGCGCGCCCCGCGCCGCTGACGGACTATCGCGACGCCATCAAGGTAGCCGCGCCGGTGCTCGATACGACAGAGCAAGCCAAGGCAGGGATTCTGCCGGGGCCCTCCCCGAACCTTGATATGGCGACCGCGTTTCTCGATGCGGTCATTGCCGACGAGACCGTCTCAAATGAGACGCTCGCGGCTTTCGCCGCATTGGCGAATCCGCATATCGGACCGCTCCTGGCGGGCGTTGCTCATGCGCAGCTCGATGCCTGCGACGCCATCATGAGGCAAATTAGGCAAACCCAGCTAACTGAGGAGGAGTGGGCGAGCCCGCGCGTGCTCGTTCTCTTCCCCTAAATGGCGCGGCAAGGACAGATCTTCCTCCAATACTTCGCCGAACTGCTGGACACCCCGCCCCAGGGCACCCGGCGTGTCGTCTATTTCGACGGCGAGGATCTGGGCGAGGCCTTGGAACGGCTCGGCACGATGATGCTGGACGCCGAGGCCTCGCGCGCCATTTTCGACGGGCACAGCCGGCTTCATCGCGACGTACTGGCCGACGCCACCCCGGGTTACCTTAAGAAGCTGACTGGCACGGTTTAGGAGTCCGCGACCCTTGCACGCTTGATCGGGGCCGGTGACCGCGCAACCCTACGGCTATGATACGCGGCATACTTCTCGATCTGGCAGGCGTTGTTTACGAGGGGGACCATGTCCTGCCCAATGCGCTGGAGGCCGTGCGACAGCTTCATAGCACCGGTCTGCCGATCCGCTTCGTGACCAACACCACGACCAAGACCAAAAAGGCGTTACTCGCCCGGCTGACGGGACTGGGGCTTGAGATCACCAGTGACGAGCTCTTCACGCCCGGGCAGGCAGCACGGGCTTGGCTCAAACAGCACAATGCCTCACCGCTTCTGCTGGTCCATCCCAACCTGAAGGCGGAGTTCTCAAGTCTCCCTGATCGCAAGAAGCGCGCGGTCATCGTCGGCGATGCGGGCGAAGCCTTCACCTATTGGACCCTGAACCATGCATTCCGTGCACTGATCGATGGCGCCGCGTTTCTCGCGCTCGCAAAGAACCGCACCTTCATGGACGACGACGGAAAGTTGAGCCTCGATGCGGGCGCCTTCGTTTCAGCATTGGAATACTCAAGCGGGAAGCAGGCTATTGTCCTCGGCAAACCCTCGCCCGATTTCTTCCATGCCGCGCTCGCCAGTATGGGGTGCGCACCGGAGGACGCCGTGATGGTGGGGGACGATGCGGAGTGCGATGTCGCAGGCGCTCTTCTGGCCGGTCTTTCGCGGGCCGTTCTGGTGCGCACAGGAAAGTACCGCGATGGCGACGAGCGGCGGGTCGAAGCGCCGCCGACGGCAGTCGTCAAGGACCTCCCGGCCGCCGCCGCATGGATCCTCGGCCACCGCGATGGCTAGCGTTACACAGCTGGGGCCATAGTCAGCCGCGGATCCTGCTGCCACGCAGACAAAATCTGAGCCCCCGTATATTTTGAGACTTCTAATTCAAGGGAAGTGTTCTCTGTCTTCCGGCTAGGACTTCACCAGCCCGATCATTGGGATGGCCCGCTTTCCGGCTGAAAACGGCCTGAATCATTGACCCTCCGGGTTGCGAAACCGTCTCGGCGCGTTAGTGTGGCGCCGAGCGCTGCGGTGCATCGAGTCGGGAACGCCGTGGGGAGCGTCCGTCACGGAAGAGTCGAATTTGCATGTGAAATAGGGCGGATGGCGCGTAGTGGGCATCGGAAATTGCAGTGCGGTGCCCGCAAGATAGACCGGACGTCACGCGATAGACGTGAGCGCCACAAGGATCGAAGGGGAACGATGTTTATGCTGAGGCGTGCCTTTCTTGGCCTTTTCGCCGCATTCGCCCTTTTGGCACCGACGGCCGCCAATGCCAGCCCCGCTCTCGTCTTCGAACCCTATAACGGCACCGTCTTCTACGCCGAGGATCCAGATACACTCTGGTTCCCCGCCTCGCTCACAAAAATGATGACCGCCTATGTCGCCTTTCACGCACTCCGAAATGGCGAGGTCAAACCCGACACCCCAGCGATCGTCACTAAGAATGCGCTCGCCGAGCCGCCCACCAAGCTCGGACTGCCCGTCGGCACGTCGATCCCGCTTGAAACGGCGATCCGAGTGATCATCGTCAAGTCCGCCAATGACGTGGCGGTCATGGTCGCCGAAACCGTCGGCGGCTCTGAAGAAGCCTTCATCGATCGCATGAACGAGGCGGCGAAGCGGCTCGGCATGACGAGCACCCAATTCGCGAACCCGCACGGTCTTCCCAACGAGCAGCAATATACGACCGCGCGCGATCTGGCGCGCCTTGCCCGCGCGCTCATCATCGAGTTCCCCGAATATGCCGACATCTTCAAGATGAAGTCGGTCGCCGTCGGCAAGCGGCAGCTTCGGACCCACAACGGCCTCCTCCGCACCTTCAACGGCGCCGACGGCATGAAGACCGGATTCATTTGCGATTCAGGTTTCAACATCGTCGTCAGCGCCACCCGGGACGGACGCAAGCTCGTGGCCGTCGTGCTTGGAGAGCCCTCGACCCGCGTACGCAACGCGCGCGCCGCCCAGCTGCTTGAGAACGGCTTCAAACGCTATTTCTGGAAGTCGCTCTTTGGCACGAGCCTGAACGGTCTTGCGCAGCCGGCAGACCGGGCGGACAAACCTGCGCATTTGCGCGCCGTCATTTGCGGCCCGCGACCGAAGAGAAAGAAGACGCGCCGCTCCGACGTAACGCCCGATCTCTTCCGTCTTGAGACCCCGGTCACCGAACTTGCCGATCTTCCCGCGCTTTCGCCAGCGATAAACTGACCCCGGCGCACCGTGACACACCGCCTCCTTCGCCGCGCCACGCTGGTTCTCGCGGCGGCCGCCATGACCTCGACCGTCGCAGCTCACGCGGAGGACTCGCCCGAAGAGATGGCGGAGACGGTCGCCGAAGCTGCGGATCGCTGCCGGAAAATGGGTGGCACCCCGGAAACCGCCAAGATTCTGCGAAGCGACGATTTGAACCGCGACGGCCGCCCCGATTGGATTGCCGATTACAGCAAGCTCGTATGCAAGAATGGGGGCAACCCAGCCTGCAATCCGAATGGATGCCTGATGCAGCTCTACTATTGGAGCGGCGACGACTGGGATAAGGTCTTCGAGGACTTCGTGAAAGGCTACAAATTTTCAACCAGCGGCCCGTCGCGCTTGATGCATGTCACGACCTACGGCGCGCCCTGCAACAGGCCTGCGAACGAAACCTGCAACTACACCTATCGGCTGGACAAAGAAGCCCTCACGCCCATGCGCTAGACCGCACCTCGAGTGTAGAGGCCGGACGCAAGGCCATCACTTCGCGCTGCGCTCGGAGGCGCCGATCGCCGCTTGAATGAGCGCCTTGGCTTCCGGCGCGGCCCAGTTGGCGGGGCCCACGAGGCGGCCCATCTCCTTGCCCTCCGGGTCAAGCAGCAGGGTGGTCGGCATGCCGACGGCTTTGAGCTTGGCAAACAGCTTTCCGGTTGGGTCGTAATAGGGCTTGAGGTCGCTCGCACCCGTCTCAGCCAGGAACTTTTTCGCCTTCTCGGCCCCGCTCTTGTCGATATTGATCGCCACCACCTCGAAGGTGTCGCCGCCAAGCTCGGATTGCAGCGCGTTCAGCTGTGGCATCTCCTCCCGGCAGGGGACGCACCACGTCGCCCAGATATTCAGGAGCACCACCTTGCCTTTCAGATCGGCGGATGTCTGCTTGCGGCCGCCGGGCCCTTCGAAGGCGAAATCGGGCAGATCGAGCGGCACGGACCGCACCACGAACGCAGTCATCGCGCCCGAATTGAGTCCTTTAAGCGAACCTGCGCCCTTGCTCCCAGCCCCACCGGGGGTAGGCTCTGCAGCGGAGCCTGCGCCGTCAGGCGCGTCCCAACGATTGTCAGACGGGGTGGAAAGCCAATATACCGTGCCAAACCCAGCAAGAAGTGCGACCGCGATCACGATCGCATATGTGGCCGGGGTCGTCGTGGACTTGCGTTTCTTGGAATCGCTCACGTCGCTCTCATTAAACTCGAGCTCTTGGGAGCTCTCCTAAGCTTCAGACCGGACCATTATGACCAACACAATGTGGGGCGGCCGCTTCGCCTCTAGCCCCTCCGACATTATGGAGGACATTAATGCCTCCATCGATTTCGACAAGCGGCTCTGGCGGCATGATATCGAAGCCTCGAAAGCGCATGTCGCCATGCTTGAGGCTACAGGTATCCTTGCGCCTGAAGAGACCGCCAAGATTGCCGAGGGTCTCGACGAAATCCTGGCCGAGATCGAGGCTGGAGACTTCAAATTCTCGCGAGCGTTGGAAGACATACATCTCAATATCGAAAACCGTCTGAAGGAGATTATCGGCCCGGTGGCCGGCAAGCTCCACACGGCCCGGTCCCGCAACGACCAGGTGGCCACAGACTTCAAGCTCTACGTGCGCGATGAGATCGGCCTTATCGAGGCGGGCCTCGCGCAGCTTCAGCTTGCGCTTTCGACGCGCGCCTTCGAAGAGGCGGCGACGGTCATGCCGGGCTTCACCCATCTGCAGACCGCCCAACCTGTCACCTTCGGCCATCATTGCCTGGCCTATGTGGAGATGTTTGCCCGGGACCGGGGACGGTTCGCAGATGCCGCCAAGCGTCTCAACGAATGCCCGCTGGGCTCGGCGGCGCTGGCCGGCACCAGCTTCCCCATCGACCGGCATCACACGGCCAGGGCGCTCCACTTCGATCGACCGACCGCGAACTCCCTCGATTCGGTCTCGGATAGGGACTTTGCGCTCGAAACGCTGGCGGCGGCCTCAATCACTGCGATCCATCTGTCGCGGCTGGCGGAGGAGATCGTGCTGTGGACGTCGCCTCAGTTCGGCTTTGCCCGGCTGTCGGATTCTTTCTCGACCGGGTCCTCGATCATGCCGCAAAAGCGGAACCCCGACGCGGCCGAGCTTGTGCGCGCCAAGACAGGCCGCATCGCGGGCGCGTTCCAGGCCTTGCTGATGGTCATGAAGGGGCTGCCGCTGGCCTATGCCAAGGACATGCAAGAAGACAAGGAGCCCGTCTTCGATGCTCTCGACGCCCTGAAACTGGGGATTTCGGCCCTTGCCGGCATGATTTCGGATCTCCTTATTGACGCCAAGGCCATGAAGAAAGCGGCGGGTAGCGAGTACTCGACCGCGACGGATCTTGCCGATTGGCTGGTGCAGACCCTCGACATTCCCTTTCGGGAAGCGCAC
The DNA here is from genome assembly GCF_049590335.1 of Methyloceanibacter sp. Taxonomy (GTDB): domain Bacteria; phylum Pseudomonadota; class Alphaproteobacteria; order Rhizobiales; family Methyloligellaceae; genus Methyloceanibacter. Next base: position 5,496 of record NZ_JBAWCQ010000063.1, on the reverse strand, counting down.
CATGTCACCGGGAGCATTGTCGCGCTTGCGGAGAAAAAAGGGAAAGACCTCAATAGGTTGCAGCTTTCTGACCTGCAGAGCGCCGAGCCTCGGATCACCGAGGAAGTGCTTGACGTTTTGGACCCGGCCCGGTCAGCGAAAAGCCGCAGAAGCCTCGGCGGCACCGCCCCGTCAAACGTCCGGCGCGAGGCCAAACGCTGGATAAAGCGTTTGGAGAAGGACGGCGTCTCGCGATAAAACAATGTAAGGAAAGGCGCGTAAGAAGCCTTTCGACGACGGGACATCGCAAGACAGGGTCAGACCCTAAAGGGATTGTATCGATGGGAAGCGCGGCGCGCATTCTCTTATCATTGGCGCTTGTTCTTGCCGTTGGCCTTTCGGCCTGCGGGCGTCGCGGCTCGCTCGACCGGCCGGAGGCCAGTTATCCGGAGGTGGCGGCTGACCCATCCACCAAGCAGTCGAAATCCCCGGATCGCCGCATCCCGATCCTCGACGATATCATTCACTAACGTCACCCCATGCACCATTTCGCCTACCGGCGTGGCGTGTCTGAGGCCAACGTACTCCATGCCGAGGACATTGACCTTGGCGCGCTAGCCGCAGATGTCGGGACGCCCTTCTATTGCTATTCCACCGCAACGTTCGAGCGGCATATCGGCGTCTTCGCTGAGGCCTTCGCCGCGCGCCCGGATACGCTCGTCTGCTATGCCATCAAGGCCAACTCCAATCTGGGCGTGCTGGCGACCCTGGCCAAGCACGGCGCCGGCATGGACGTCGTCTCCGAAGGCGAGCTCCGCCGCGCGCTAGCCGTTGGCGTGCCCGGCGAGCGCGTGGTCTTTTCCGGCGTCGGCAAGGCCAAGGCCGAGATGGCCTTCGCGCTGGATGCCGGCATTTTCGCATTCAACGTCGAGTCCGAACCCGAATTGCACGCGCTGAGCCAAGTCGCCGCCGCGAAGGGCATGACGGCCCGCATCGCCTTCCGCGTGAACCCCGATGTGGACGCTGGCACACATCACAAGATTTCGACCGGCAAGGCGGAGAACAAGTTCGGCATTCCCTTCGAGGCCGCACCCTCGCTCTACCGGCAGGCCACGCAGCTTCCGGGCATCCAGCCAGCCGGCATCCATATGCATATCGGCAGCCAGATTACGGACCTGGCGCCGTTTGCCAACGCCTTCGCGCTTCTCAAGGAGTTGGTGGCGACTTTGCGCGCTGAAGGCCTCGGCATTGAGTTCCTCAATCTCGGCGGGGGGCTCGGCATCCCGTACCGGCACGACGAACCGGCGCCGCCGCTGCCGACCGACTATGCCCGGCTCGTAAACGAGGCCATGGGCGATCTGGACGTGCGGCTTCTGTTCGAGCCCGGACGTATGATCGCCGGCAACGCCGGAATCCTCGTGTCGCGGGTGCTGTACGTAAAGACCGGGCCGGAAAAGACCTTCACCATCGTGGATGCAGCCATGAACGATTTGATCCGACCGACGCTCTACGAGGCCTATCACCGGATTCTTCCCGTCGTCGAACCCAGCCCAGACTCCGAACCGCGTATTACCGACGTGGTGGGACCCGTGTGCGAGACCGGTGATTACCTCGCTCTCGCGCGGCCCCTGCCGGCGCTCTACCCGGGCGACCTCATCGCCGTCATGACGGCGGGCGCGTACGGCGCGGTTCAGGCCTCGCAATACAACAGCCGTCTGCTGGTGCCCGAAGTACTGGTTTCGGGCGCGGACTATTGCGTGACGCGTCCACGGAGCACCTACGAAGACCTGCTCGGCGCCGAACGCCTCCCCGATTGGCTCTGAGGTCCTTCACCGGCATTGCCGCGATTTCGCCCGTTTGCCCGCAGAATGTTACAGGGATGTAACCTGGGCTCCGCGCCCGTCTATGTTAGATGTCCGAGATCATGGCGAGACCGTCCCGCTCGAGAGATGCTGCAAAACCCGCCCCCACACCGGATACGCTGAAGCGCCGCTTCGAGCGCCGGGTCGGGCTGAGCTGGCTTGCGCTCATGGCCGAACGCGCGTTCGAAGCGCTGCTTTGGCCCTTCGTAGTGCTCTGCGCCTTCCTGGTCTTCACACTGCTGGGCGGCTGGAGCCTGCTTCCTGCACTCGCCCATCGCATCCTGCTCGGCGTCTTTCTCATCGCGTTCCTGATCGCGCTGGTGCCGCTCTGGCGCATCGCCGTTCCGACGCGCAACGAAGCACTGCGGCGACTTGAGCGTGATTCGGGTATCGAGCACCGGCCCGCCTCGTCTTACGAGGACACGCTTGAGGCCACGCCCGGCACCGCGCCCGCTCAGCTTTGGGCCCTGCACCGGAAACGCCTCGCCCGGCTGGTCGCCCGGCTCAAGCCCTCATGGCCCAAGCCGCGCGCCGACCGCGACGATCCCTACGCAATCCGCGCCGCCCTGGTCCTCGCGCTGGTTGCCGCGTTTTTCGCCGCCGGTAGCGATGCGGGCTCGCGTCTCAAATCCGCGTTCTTGCCGGCCGCGTCCGCTTCGACGCAGCTGGTGCGGCTTGATGCGTGGATCACGCCGCCTGTCTATACGGGCATGGCGCCTGTCGTCTTGGCCGACGGAACCGAAAAGGTCGGCCGAGGGTCGGAGACCTTTCGGGCCCTGTCCGTACCTGTCCGAAGTCAGCTGATCGTCCGCGTCCATGCGCCCGACGGCGAGCGCGTGACCCTGACGCTCGCCGACGAGAGCGGGAAGACCAGAACGATCGAACCCAAGGACGGCGCCGCGACGGGCCTTATGGAATTCAATGCCGGGCTTATGAAACCGGCCACCGCGGATTTGCGCGTCGGCAGATCGACGGTCACCCAGTGGCAGCTCTCGATGATCGAGGACGCAGCGCCCCGGATCAGCCTCCGCAACGCGCCTACGGCCATGCCGCGCGGGGCCTTGCGCGTGGAATACAGTGCCCTTGACGATTATGGCGTCGCCAGCGCCGAGGCCCGGTTCACACTGGCCGACGGTCAGATGCCCGAAGCGTCGAACGGTATTGCCGTCGAAGAAGAGGCAGACCTCGCTGAGGTCGAGTCCCTGTTCGGGCCGCCCACCATCACGCTGCAGCTTCCGCGCGCCAACGCCAAAAAGGTCGAAGGCCGGGCGACCCAAGATCTGACTGCCCATCCTTGGGCGGGCCTCAATGTCGTCATGACGCTTGCCGCACGCGACCAGGCCGACCAGGTCGGCACCAGCGAGCCCTATCCGCTTACGATGCCGGCCCGCCGTTTCACCAAGCCTCTGGCAAAGGCCGTAGTCGAGCAGCGCCAGACCTTGGTGCTCGATCCCAATCAACTGCCCCGCGTTGCCCGCGCGTTGGACGCACTGACCATTGGCGACGAAAAGGCGATCAAGGATCGGGTGGTTTATCTGTCGCTACGCAACGCCTATTGGCGTCTCAAAAACGACCGCTCGCGCGACTCGGTTAAAACCGTCGTGGAGCAGCTTTGGTCCACCGCTTTGCGGATTGAGGAAGGCGACTTGCCCAAGGCAGAGCGGGACCTGAGGACCGCGCAAGACGCGCTGATGAAGGCGCTGCGGGAGAACGCGCCGGCCGAGGAAATCAAGCAACGCATCGAAGAGCTGCGCGCGGCGCTGTCCCGCTACATGCAGGCCCTCGCGGCGCAGCAGAAAGACCAGGGCGAGATGGCCGGCCAGAGCCCGCAAGAGCGCGACGACATGGTCTCCGAGCAGGATCTCGACAAGATGCTCGAGAGCATCAAGGACCTTGCCGAGTCCGGGTCTAAGGACATGGCCGAGAAGATGCTGTCGGAGCTGAACGACATTCTCGACCGGTTGCAGGCCGACAATCTTCCGCGCAACGAACAGCAGCAGAAGGCGCAGGAAATGATGCGGGACCTCGACGAGGTCGCGTCCGATCAACAGGAGCTGCTGGACGACACCTTCTCCGAGAAGCGCAAGCAGCGTCAAGGCCAAGGCCAGAGCCGCAGCCAGAGCCAGGAATTCGATGTCAGCCCGCCCGGATCCCCCATGGGATTCGGCAACGCCATGTCGCCCCTCACGGATCAGATGCCCCAAGGCGGGCAGTCTGGCGCACGCGCGCAAGGCCAATCCGGACGGCAAGGCGATGCGCCCGGCGGTGGAGAACAGCAGCTTGGTCAACAACAGCAGCAAGGGTCGCAAGGCAGCCTGCAGGAACGCCAACAGGCGTTGCGCGAGAAGCTGCAACAGCTGATGGAACGCATGCGCCAGGCAGGCGGCGAACCGCCCGATCAATTCGAGGGCGCGCAGGAGGCCATGGGTGAGGCCGAGCAGGCCATTGGCGAGAAGAACTACGACCGCGCAGCGCAGAACCAGAGTCTGGCGCTCGACAGGATGCGCGAGGGCACCGAGTCCATGGCGCAGCAGATGATGGCGGAAGGCGAGATGGAGGGCGGTCAGGGGCCCGGCTCGAACGGCCGCGACCCGCTGGGACGGCCGGACCGCTCCAACCGTCCGGACCTTGGTCTGTCGGTTCAGGTTCCCGATGAGATCGACATCCAAAAGGCGCGGCAGGTCTTGGACGAGCTGCGCCGGCGCATCGGCGACCCCTCGCGGTCTACCCTCGAGCTCGATTACCTGGAGCGGCTCATTCGCTCCTTCTGAGGCTCAAGCACGCGGCGCGCGCAACGCGGTCTCATAGCCCTTTGGCGTCCCCCAAATTTTTGAGCCCGGCGTCAGAAAAGTGACATCCCGCGCCCTATATGTCGGAACAACATTCTTCTCGTGTCAGGAGACGGCCGGACCATGCTGCAGTCCATTCTCAATACCATCGCGAAGCCTTTCGTTTGGCTCGGCGGCTTTTTCGCCCGCCTCGGCGCCATTTTGAGGGTGGTTATCGGCGTCATCCTCGCCGTCCTTCTCGTCCTTTACGGTATCTTTTTCTGGAACACGCAGGTCTGGAACGCCTTCAGTCCGGATTACGCAGACGCCTATAACCTGGCCACGAAGGAGGCCGGCCACGTTTCTGAACCCAGCGGCGGCATCGTCAGCGACAATACAACTGAGACGGACACGCAAGGCGAAAGCGCTGAGAAGAAGAGCTGTCGACGCTCGATGATTGTTGAGGCCTCGGCTAACTTGGTGGACTTCAACGTTAATCAGAACGCCTGGATTTCGTCCATGATACTCTACAAGCTCGGCCTGTTCGGGGTTCCTTGGGATGCAACGCCGTTTTTCGACAACAAGGCGGTGTTCCAGCGGGGTATCCATCAAGCCGTGCAGCGCACCGCTGTGGAGCTCGTGGATTCCTTGGGCCGGGTTCGGGGAACGTCTGAGCCCGATAAGGATCTGCAGACGGCGCGCAGCGACCTCCAGTACAACGAATTCTATTGGTACTGGTCGTTCAGCCCCTTCGGTCCCAAGACGACGTCGCCCGCCATCTATCGCACGGCGATCAAGAACCTAGAAAAATACAATGACCGTCTCGAGAGCTGCGATGCGCTGTTCGATGCGCGCGCCGACAATCTGCTTGCGTTCCTAGACCGCAT
>NZ_JBAWCQ010000062.1:0-3428 GCF_049590335.1 Methyloceanibacter sp. | reverse complement strand
CTTCTATGGTCTGCCCAAGGCGTGACCGACCCGGCAGGCCTCAGAACAGCGCCCTCCGCGGGCGCGCTCTATCCGCTTGAACTCCACTTAGTGGTTGGCGAGGTCACTGAACTCCCAGCCGGTGTGTACCGGTACCAAGTCGATAGCCACCAACTCGCGAGGGTGGCAACAGGCGACCGGCGGACGACACTCAGCGGCGCCGCCTTTGGCCAGAGCTGGATCGCAAGAGCCGCGGCCGTGTTGGTCATCTCCGCAGTATATGATCGAACGACAGTCAAATACGGTCGTCGTGGCCCTCTTTACGTACACCTGGAGGCCGGCCATGTAGCGCAGAACGTGGCCTTGCAGGCGGTTGCTCTGGACCTTGGCATGACGCCCGTCGGCGCTTTCGACGACCAGCGCGTCAAGTCCGTGGTCGAGATGGCCGATCGCGAAGGGCCTCTTTATCTCCTACCTCTCGGCAGAACCTGACTCTATGTGGCGCACTGCTTTTCCCGCGATACCGTCAAAACGACGTCTGCTAACTTAATTGGACATCTGGATGCCACGGCAATCACAACAAACTCCTCACATCCGATATCAACATTGGATTTTTAAGCTTCCCTTTGTTCAACGGTATCGCGGAATGGTCGTCGCGCGAACGATTCTGTTCAAGAATGCTAAGACGGAAATCACACCAGCATTGCTCCGACATGAGCTAGCTCACGTGGAGCAGATAGATCGATACGGAATTACCCGTTTCTATCTCATCTATTTTTGCGACTACTTGGCCAACCTTTGGCGCTTGCGCGATCACGATGCTGCCTATCGGCATATAAGATTTGAAAGGGAGGCTCGCGAGCTGGAACGGCTCGAGCGGATCTGTGAGCGGTGATTGGTTGGGGCGGCAATCGCCGCTCTTGAGCACACACACTGTAAGGTCTGCTCTGGGTTATTGGCGGCCCTCAGAACAGGACACAGCCACGTCCGGTTAACGCCCATAACCAGACATTCCCGCACTAACGATCAATGTCCGCTAAGTGCCAAAAGCAGACATCAGGTGCTTCCGGTTCCGTCAATTTTCCATTACAACGCAGCGCCGAAAGTAAGGTTCTCAGGGAGAAAATCATGCTCTGTGTTCGGGCCCTTGTCGCCACCTTCTTTGCCGCCTGCCTACTTGCGTTGATGATTTATCCAGTCCCGGTATCTGCCGCCGAGGATAAGCCCAAGCCTCAAGTTCTGTTCATCAACGTGAATGTCTTCGACGGCAAGAGCGACAAGCTCGCCGAAGGGATGAGCGTGCTAGTCGAAGGTAACCTCATTAAGAAGATCGCCAAGGGCGACACTGAGGTCCGCGACGATGCAAAGGTGATCGATGGCGGCGGGCGCACGCTGATGCCCGGACTCATGGACGCGCATGTACATCTTGCCCTGGTGCGGCGGCCGGGCGAGATCCTGAACGACTACGACTGGATGTATGTCGGCGCGCTTTCCAACGAGCAGGCTGAGGAGATGCTCATGCGCGGCTTCACCACCGTACGCGACATTGGCGGCCCGACCGTGGGCCTGCACCGGGCCATCGAGGAAGGTTATGTCGTCGGTCCGCGCCTCTTCTCCTCCGGTCCCTACATCACCCAGACCTCGGGCCACGGCGACTTCCGCAATTACAACGACCTCCACCCTGGCATCTACGGCCAGTATTCGCTGATGGAGATGCAAGGCTGGCTCATCATGGCGGATGGCGCCCCGGAGGTGACCCGGGCGGTCCGCGAAGCGCTGCGCTACGGCGCCAAGCAGATCAAGATGATGGCCGGCGGCGGCGTGTCCTCACCCTACGATCCGCTGCACACCGTTCAGGGCGGCCCCGAGGAATTCAGCGCTGCCGTCAAGGCTGCGGAGCAATGGGGCACCTATGTCGCGGTTCACGCATACACCGACGAGGCCGTGCGGCAGGCGGTCGAAGCCGGCGTCATGTGCATCGAACATGGGCCATTCCTGACCGAGGATACGATGAAGCTGATGGCCGAGAAGGGTGTGTTCCTCGCCCCGACCGCACGCATCTCCCTGACCTCGCCCGAAGATGTTGGGCTCGACCCCAACAGCGGCACCGCAGCCAAGCTGCGACAGGTCAACGAGGGTGCGGCCAACCAGCTCAAATGGGCCAAGGAATACGGTGTCACCCTAGTGTTCTCGACCGACCAGTTCGGCGCACCTGAAAATTTCAAGGAGCAGAGCAACGAGTTCCTGACGCTCGCCGAAGTGTTCGAACCGGTCGAAGTCCTGAGAATGGCGACGAGCAACGTCGCGGCGCTCTTGGATTTGAGCGGTGAGTTGAACCCGTACCGCGAGGGGACGCTCGGCGTGATCGAGGATGGCGCCTATGCCGACATCATCCTGGTCGAGGGTGATCCGACTCGGGACGTGACGATCCTTTCAGACTACGAGAACAAGATCGACCTGATCATGAAGGACGGCAAGATCTACAAGAACACGCTCTGATGTCCGCTTTGGGTCATCAGCAGACATTGGCAGGCTGACTGAGATTGTCCGGTCTATCCCGTAAAGCGGACATGCTGAGCATCGGATATGCTGCCGCTCATGTCGGCTTGTGCGATGCGCGCCCCCGCCATGGCAAAACCAAGATCGCAAAGCCCGCGGCTGCCAGAGCAACGACAATGAGTGCTCGCCAGGGCCAGGGGCCGAGCGCGTCGACAAAGGGAGGGACTCTTGCGGGGGGAGAATTGCCGAGAAAGCCAAAATTCGTGCCGAACTCGAGATTCAGGGGAACGACGATCGCGAGATAGAGTGCGCTCACCACATAGACGCGCCAGAGGTCCTGCCAATTAGGCCGGAAGCCGACCACCGCGAGATCATACACGGCGCAGGCAAGGACAATCGTGTGCTGTGCCCAGAACAACCAGAAGAAGACGCCAGCCGGGCCAGTCGTCAGAGTCGGCTGAACAAAAGCCTGGGTGGTAAGCGCAAAGGTCCAAAAATAAGCCGTCGCTCTCAGCCAGCGATTGAGGGTGAGCAACGCAAGCGGCGCGATCAGGTTATTGAGTTCGCAGATATGCAGCGGCAGGCCGGACGGGAGGTCGAGCCCATGGCGGTACCACAGCATGGTGTAAGAGACGACCCAATACGCGATCGCGAAAACACCGAGCGCGCGCCGCAAGTCTGTTTTCCTGGTGTCGGACAGGGTATGGCCGATCCCAGCAAGGGCGGCAACCGCCAAGACGCAGACGAAGACGCTGACAAGGTGCAGTCCACTATAGGGAACGAACCTGTCCCATGCGCCGGCGAAAACCAGGTTGATCGAAGAGATGGTCATGTCGCGTTAGGCGGCTCGGCGGCATTGTGAACTGTGAATTTAGTCGGCCAATGTCCGCTTTGGGTCATTAGCGGGCATTGTCAGAGTAAATTGGCTTGAGGCTCCTAACGAGGATCCT
>NZ_JBAWCQ010000061.1:0-6935 GCF_049590335.1 Methyloceanibacter sp. | reverse complement strand
AAATGTCCCACAGCAGCACCGCGCCGATCAGGACGCCGGCGCCTTGTGCATACGGGTTGTTCGTACTCGCCAGAAACTTCTGCAGGAAGCCCCAAGTCAGCATTTGCAGGAAGGGCCAATAGATCAGTTCGACAATGCGCACGCTGGAACTTCTCAGGAGATAGACATAGCGCCGCAGCAGCGCGCCGACGCGTCGCACCGAGGCTCGCATCCCTGCGGGCGCGAGAAGAATAGGCCGGGTGTCGTCGTGAGTTTGGGGCGTGCTCACGAGGCCTCCCTCGCCGCGCGATCGGACCCGGCTGATCCGGTGCGCCCGCGCACGACATCCAAGAACACGTCCTCGAGCGTTTCGCGGCCATAGGCGGCAATGAGCGCGCGCGGCGTTTCGTCTTCGACGATGCGGCCCGCACGCAGCAGGATGACACGGTCGGCGAGCCGCTCGACCTCGTTCATGTTGTGCGAGGCGATCAGCAGCGTCGCGCCCCTGGCCGACGCGTAGGCCTTGAGCTTCTTGCGAACCCAATCCGCGGTGTCTGGATCGAGCGAGGCCGTGGGCTCGTCGAGAAGAAGCAGTTCGGGCGCGTTCAACAGCCCTTTGGCCAGCCCGACGCGCGTCTTCTGTCCCGCCGAGAGCTTACCAGTAGGCCGGTCCAGAAGCGCCTCGATCTGCAATTGCGCGGCAACGCTCGCGATCCGTGCGCGCGCATTGGCGATACCGTAGAGCCCGGCATAGACCGTGAGGTTCTGCCGAACCGTGAGCCGCTGGGGCAAGTCCACATAAGGGCTTTGGAAATTCATGCGTTGCGCGACGACGTAGCGGCTGCGCGCGACATTGGCCCCGAAGATGCGCACCTCGCCCGCGGTCGGGCGGATCAGGCCGAGCAGCATGGCGATGGCCGTGGTCTTACCGGCGCCGTTGCCGCCAAGCAGCGCCACGGTGGAGCCGGCCTCAATAGTGAAGTCGAGATGGTCGACAGCGGTCACGGACCCGAATCGCTTCGTCAGGCCGCGCGCGACAACCGGCAGCTCGGCCGCACCTGCCGCGCCACCTTGGTCCTCAGCAATGTCTCGCACCACCACGCTCCTGTCCTTGTGGTTCCGGCCGCGCGTTTAGACCGCCTTTTACAGTCAGGGCGCCCTGCGATACGGAACATCTTTGTCGGAATTATAGCTTTGGACCCATGCTAGGATTCGCTTATGAGCCTCATCGACAGCGGCCAAACCAATATCGAGGCCGCACCCCCCGAATGGTTGCGTGCAGGCGATTCCCGTTTGCGCCTGCACACCACCGTCCGCCTGCGGTGGCTCGCCGTGATCGGTCAAAGTCTGACGATCCTCCTGGTGAATTGGGGGCTGGGCATGACGGTGCCCATCGGCTGGTGTTTCGCCGTAATCGCCTTATCGGCTTGGCTAAACGTGGCCTTGCGCATCCGCTTTCCGGAGCGCCAGCACCTGACGGCCCGGTCCGCCTTCCTGATGCTCGGCTTCGACATTCTTCAGCTCGCTGCGCTGCTCTATCTCACCGGCGGGCTTGAGAACCCCTTCGCCTTTCTCCTGGTCGCGCCCGTCGCAGTCTCGGCCTCGGCGTTGCCTCTGCGCACGACTATGGCGCTCGGCCTGCTCGCAATCGGCGCGGCGAGCCTGCTTGTCGCCTTTCACTTCCCTCTGCCTTGGTGTCACCACGACCACTCGGCGCCGGATATTTTCCACCACCCGGTGGCTTGGTGCCAAACTCAAACGCTCGCGATCCCGCGGCTCTACGTTCTCGGCGTCTGGACGGCCGTTGTCCTCGGCATCGTTTTTATCGGCTTCTATACGTGGCGCACCGCCCAGGAGAACCGGCGCATGGCCGAAGCGCTCGCGGCAACCGAGATGGTGCTCGCGCGCGAACAGAAACTGTCGGCCCTCGACGGCATGGCCGCTGCTGCTGCCCATGGACTCGGCACGCCGCTGTCCACGATTGCCGTCGCGACCAAGGAACTGCTCCGCGAGGCCAAGGAAGGCGAGCCAATCTATGACGATCTTCTTCTCGTGCGCCATCAAGCCGAGCGCTGCCGCGACATTCTGAAGGACTTGAGCGCCCGCGCCGAGGAACTGGACACCATTCTCTCACGCCTGCCCGTGAGCCACCTCATCGATGAGGTCGTCGAGCCATACCGACCCCTCGCCGTCCCCATCACAGTGACCGCCGGTCCGAAGCCGGGCGTGTACGCCAAGAGCGATGCGGCCCGGGAACCCGTCACCGACCGCAATCCAGGCGTTCTCTACGGGCTCGGCAATCTCATCGAGAACGCGCTCGACTTTGCCAAGGACCAGGTCAGTGTCGACGCCACCTGGTCACGCGACGAGGTCCGGATCGTCGTCACCGATGACGGAGATGGCTTTCCACTCGATGTTCTCGAACAGCTCGGGGAGCCCTTCGTGACCACGCGGCCTGCCACAACCATCGATCATGACGAGCCCGGCCACGCCGGCATGGGGTTGGGCTTCTTCATCGCGAAAACGCTCCTGGAACGGTCTTGTGCGCGCCTTGAGCTCGCAAACCGTCCCGAGCCCGAAACTGGCGCCGTCGTGAAGGTGATTTGGTCTCGAAAAGCGTTCGAAACGCCTGAATGCTGGGACAACGAGGAAATGGCGATTTAGGTTTCGGCAGCCTCCCCGCCCAGGTTTAGCCCTGCGCCGTTCACCATGCTCGCAAGTTCGGAGCGCTGACATTTCCCGTTTTGTGCCATTTTTCAATGCAAATGATTATGTCCTAATAGGCCAAGACTTGTCATGTTCGCCAGAAGACCTTACCTCTGAAGTCAGGCCGTATAAGGAAAAACGTTTCCGCGTCTCGGAGGACACGCCCTTTGGTTGGGTTTTATGACCGCGAAGGGAGCAGGTTTATGGACATCCAGTCGGTATCAACGATGTCAGACGAGTTCAGCGGAGCGCCTCAAGACAACACATTGCTGATTGTCGACGACGACCGCGCATTTCTTCAGCGCTTGGCGCGTGCAATGGAAACACGTGGCTTTGCCGTCGAGGCGGCCGCGTCCGTCGACGAAGGATTGGCGGTCCTCCGGCAGCGTCCTCCGGCTTATGCCGTGGTGGATATGCGCCTCGACGACGGCAACGGCATTGATGTGATCGCGGCCCTGAAGGAGATCCGGCCTGATTCGCGCGCCGTCGTCCTGACAGGCTACGGCAACATCGCCACGGCCGTGTCCGCAGTGAAGATTGGCGCCGTCGATTATCTCGCCAAACCAGCCGACGCCGACGACGTCTACAACGCGCTAGTCGCCTCGCCCGACGACAAAGCATTGCCGCCGGAAAATCCGATGTCGGCCGATCGTGTTCGCTGGGAGCACATTCAAAGGGTCTACGAGCTCTGCAATCGCAATGTCTCGGAGACCGCGCGACGGCTCAATATGCACCGGCGCACGCTGCAGCGCATTCTGGCGAAGCGCGCGCCCAAGTAGAGACCCTCAGAAAGACTTGGACGGTTAGCTTCTCAGTCGGCAACCGGGATCCAAATGATGCTGGAGGCGGAGAGCGGCGGTGCGCGCGAAGCACAGCATCATGGCTTTGCGGCGGGTGGCATTAAGCCGGTCTTCCGTTGGTTCCCGGACAAGTTCGGCGCCATAGCGATCGGCGAGAATGAGCCCTGCGTGTTCGGGGATCACCTCGTTCGGAAAGTCCGCGGACACGGCGAAATAGAGCCGATCGCAAAAGTCGAGATACTCATGCCATTTTCCATCGGTGCGATAGTCAGCAAGGCAGGATTTGATCTCCACGATCATGATATCACCCGAGCCGGAAAGTCCCACCACATCGGCACGCCGTCCGTTGGCTAACGGCAATTCTGTAATCACAGAATGGCCATAGGCGCGCAGCGTCCGGCAAACGCCGCGCTGGAGCGCGGCGGCGGCATCCGACTGGCGACGGTCGACGACGATCAACGGGTCCTTGTCCGAGTGGGCCACACTTGATTTCCCTTGCACCGAAGCTTCCTTGGGTACTGACGTTGGCTTTTTGATGTCAGGTCATCGTCACGGAATTGTGCATGGTGGCTCGTTTTGAGATATGGAACAAGCAACGAACCGTTGCTCTTAAGAAGGCACCGGCGATTCGCCGACACTGCGACCCATGGGAGGAACAATGAGCCTCACCGAGCTTACCGTCGCCGCAACGAAACAGGATGCACCGACATCGCCCGACCGTCTCAGCGAGAGGCTGATGCGGACCCGCGCACTTTCCCAAGACCTTGCTCGCCCTTTGAGCGACGAAGATCAGGTCGTTCAGGCGATGGACGATGCCAGTCCGACGAAATGGCATCTCGCCCACACGACATGGTTCTTCGAGGCCTTCGTCTTGTCGCAGCATCTTCCGGGCTATGTTTGCTTCAACGAGCGCTTCGAATATTGTTTCAACTCCTATTATGAGAGCGTCGGCCCGCGCCATCCACGCCCGTTTCGCGGGCTGCTGACCCGTCCGTCCGGTGATGAAGTGCGCGCCTATCGCGCCCATGTGGACGAGGCACTCGAGAAGCTCTTCGCGCACGACGTGCCGAAGGAGGCCTTGAGCCTCGTCGAGCTCGGCATCAATCACGAACAGCAGCATCAGGAATTGCTGCTCACTGACGTTTTGAACCTGTTCGCATCCCAGCCGCTGAAGCCCGCCTATCGCGATGATAACGCGGGCGTTCCGGCAGGCGAAGTGGCGCTGCCGGCCTTCACGGCCTTTGAGGGCGGCGTATTCGAGGTCGGTTATTCGGGCTCGGGCTTTTCCTACGACAACGAAGGTCCTCGCCACGAACAACTCATCCGCCCCTTCAAGCTCGCCAATCGCTGCGTCACCAATGCCGAGTGGATCGCCTTCATCGAGGATGGCGGCTACGAGACCGCGGTGCTGTGGCTGGCGGATGGATGGAATCTCATCAACGCCGAAACTTGGCGCGCGCCACTCTATTTCGAGCCGCATGACGGCGGCTACGGACAGATGAGCCTTCGCGGATTCCGTCCAGTGGACCCGGGTGCCCCGGTGACCCATGTCAGCTATTTCGAAGCAGATGCCTTCGCGCGCTGGGCGGGGTATCGGCTTCCTTCCGAATTCGAGTGGGAGCACGCGTCAGCCTCTATTGCCGAGCGCGGCCAGACTCTGGGCGCCGGACATTTGCGACCCCAGCGCGCCCCAAATGAGACGGGTTTGTCCCAGATGTTCGGCGATGTTTGGGAATGGACGGCCAGTGCCTACCTGCCTTATCCAGGCTATAAACCGGCCCGCGGCGCAGTGGGTGAATACAACGGAAAATTCATGTGCAACCAATTCGTTCTCAAGGGTGGCTCCTGCGCGACGCCCGACGGCCATATCCGGCGCACCTACCGCGATTTCTTCTATCCTCATCAGCGCTGGCAGTTCACAGGCCTGCGCCTGGCGGCGGACGCTTAATGGCGCGCGCGTTTTGCATGCCGCAGGTAAAAAATTCCATGTCCCATGCCCAAGGTTCCATGCCACAGCTACAAAGCGACATCGACGACGACGCCGGTGCCGTCAACGATTCCAGAACGGCGGAGTTCGCCGAAGCGGTCTTGAATGGCCTCGCGCATGAGCGGCGCAGCATTCCCTCGCGCTTTCTGTATGACGAAATCGGATCGGCGTTGTTCGAAGACATTACGAAGCTCGACGAGTACTACCCCACCCGCACCGAGATCGGGCTGCTTCGAGCGCACGGCACCGAGATCTCCGAATGCGTCGGCCCGGTGGAGACGCTGGTGGAGTTCGGCTCCGGCTCGAGCCGAAAGACGCGCCTCCTCATCGAGGCCCTGAATGGCCTTGCGACTTATGTGCCCATCGACGTCTCGGAAACCTTTCTTGCCGAAGCCGCAGAGCGCCTCGAAGCGGATTTCGAGAGCCTGACCGTCAGCCCCGTCCTCGGCGACTTCACCAAAACCCGCGTGCTCAATGGCATCCAGCCTCACCGGCCGCTGGGCTTTTTCTCCGGTTCGACCATCGGCAACCTCAACCACCAGGAGGCTCACGCGTTTCTGGAGAACGCGGCGCAGCTCTTGGGAGAGGGCAGCACTTTTCTGATTGGCGTCGATCTCGAGAAGAGCCTCGACGTTCTGATCCCCGCCTATGACGACGCCGGCGGGGTGACCGCCGCCTTCAGCCTCAACCTCCTCGCCCGGGTCAACCGAGACCTCAGTGGCGACTTCGACACCGATCGTTTTGCGCACCGGGCGTTGTACAATGCGCGCGAGAGGCGGATCGAGATCTACCTTGAGAGCCTTGCCGACCAGATCGTCCACGTTCTCGGGCAGCGCTTCGACTTCGCGGAGGGCGAGCGCATCCACACGGAAAACTCGCACAAATATACCGTGGAGCGTTTCCAGGACCTCGCGGCGCGCGCCGGCTGGACTCCGGCCCAGGTTTGGACCGACGAGGCCGAACTTTTCAGCCTCCATCTCTTGCTGCTTCCGTAAATTGCGGACAGCCGCAGCTTCGTCTTGCAACGGGGCAAGGCTCCGGGGCATTGTGCCGCCACCACGAGGAGCAGGAGGGGTAGCGCGTGTCCGATCTTCCAACCGGCAATGCGGCCATCGGCCAATCGGGCGGGCCGACCGCCGTCATCAACCAGTCTCTGGCCGGCGTTGTCGAGAGCCTGCAGGCGGGCCTCGTTGCGTCCGGCACGGTAAAAAAAATTTACGGCATGCGCCATGGCGTGCGCGGGATCGCCAAGGACGGCGGCGATCTGATCGATCTCACGAGCCTTACAGCCGAGACCATCGAGGCCATCGCGCGGACGCCATCCGCGGCGCTCGGCTCCACCCGCGACAAGCCTGACGATGCCTATTGCGCGCAGATTCTTGAGGGCTGCCGTCAGAACGACATCCGCTATTTCTTCTATATCGGCGGCAATGATTCCGCCGATACCTGCCGGATCGTGAGTG
>NZ_JBAWCQ010000060.1:0-16983 GCF_049590335.1 Methyloceanibacter sp. | reverse complement strand
TATTTCCTATCGAACCTTGGCGGAGGCAGCGATGTCCCCGAAGCCGGCGGGCTGGGGGGGCACCAGCCGCCGTGACCTCCGTCTGAGGGCGGCGAACGGCACATGCGTGCGCTCAGAATGCGATTATGCGGGACCGCCCTCTTGCGATGCGGCGCAAGCCCGTTCAGAGTGGCCGCCAATAAGCGCGCAAAAGCGCGATTTGAACGGGGGAGAGACCACACATGACGACCGCAGCACACGCGGAATCTGGAGGCTTGTTCGGCTGGCTCAACCGGTCGCACACAGTGGCGAAGCCGGGCTTTAGCCGATGGCTGGTGCCACCCGCGGCGCTTTGCGTCCATCTTTGTATTGGCCAGGTATACGCATTCAGCGTCTTCAACCTGCCGATGACGAAGCTGATCGGCATCACCGAATCCGCCCCCGACGACTGGAAATTGACCCAGCTCGGCTGGATCTTCTCCATCGCCATCGTCTTTCTCGGACTTGCGGCGGCCTTCACGGGTACCTGGCTCGATCGCGTCGGCCCGCGCCGGGCGATGTTCACCGCGGCGCTGTGCTTCGGCGGCGGCTTTCTCGTTTCGGCGCTCGGCGTCCACCTGCACCAGCTCTGGCTGATCTATCTCGGCTATGGCGTGCTCGGCGGCTGCGGTCTCGGCCTCGGCTATATCTCGCCGGTGAAGACGCTGATCACCTGGTTCCCGGACCGGCCCGGCATGGCCACAGGCATGGCTATTATGGGCTTTGGCGGCGGCGCCATGATCGCCTCGCCCTTGTCGGTCTTGCTAATGGAACACTTTTCCAGCCCCACCAACGTGGGCGTGACCGGCACCTTTGTCACGATGGGCCTCATCTACATGGCTTTCATGATGATTGGAGCAACCATCGTCCGTGTGCCCCCGCAAGGATGGGTTCCGGAGGGCTACGTGCCGCCCGCAGAGCCGAAAAAGCTGGTCACCACCGCCCATGTTCATGTGGACGAGGCGCTGAAGACCCCGCAATTCTATCTCCTGTGGGGCGTGCTCTGCTTGAACGTGACGGCGGGCATCGGGGTGCTGGGCCAAGCCTCCGCCATGAGCCAGGAGATGTTTCCCGGTAAAATCACGGCCCTGGCCGCGGCCGGCTTTGTCGGCCTTCTCAGCCTGTTCAATATGATCGGCCGCTTCTTCTGGGCCTCCACGTCCGACTATATCGGGCGGCGGACCACCTACATGATCTTCTTCGCCCTCGGTATGGTGCTCTACGCCGCCGTGCCGTGGACAGGTCAGACCGGCTCGATCGTCCTGTTCGTGGCGTTCTACTGCGTGATCATGACGATGTATGGCGGCGGCTTCGCCACGATCCCGGCCTATCTCAGGGATGTGTTCGGCGTCCGCTATGTCGGGGCCATCCACGGGCGTCTCCTGACCGCCTGGTCCACGGCAGGCGTCCTCGGGCCGGTGCTCGTGAACTACATCCGCGAATACCAAATCAATAACGGCGTGCCGAAAGCGGACGCCTATTCGGTGACCATGTACATCATGGCGGGCCTTCTCCTCGTCGGGTTCATCCTGAACTGGCTGATGACCCCGGTGGATGAGAAGCACCACATGACCGAAAAAGAACTCAAAGCGTCAATGGAGGCATGATGAGCGACACCACCCATCACGAAACAGTCTCGGGCGCGAACAAGGTCAAGCTGGTGCTGGCTTGGACGCTCGTGAGCGTTCCGCTCCTCTGGGGCGTCTACAATACGATCGAGAAGGCCGCGCAATTGTTCAAGTGATCGTCAGAAACTGACAGATTGTCGCAATCGGCCGATTTAAGAGAGTACTAGCCTACTGTTCTGCAAGGATAATTTTTGTAAGAATCTGTTAATGCACGAGTCATGCGACTCTCATCCGCCATCCCCATTATCTAAAGACGATGTTCACCGAACAAACCAAGGAGACGACCATGAAAGAGTGGCTGAAGCCCGAGATCACCGAGTCCGAAGCTGGTATGGAAGTGACTTCCTACCTTCCTGCTGAGCTCGACCGCGCTTAATTCGCGCTGATCTAGTTAAGTTTTAAAAAATGGCGGTCCTAGCGGTATGCGGGGCCGCCATTTTTGTTTGAGCATTTGCCTATCCCCCCGGCGCGTTCGTTTTTCCCCGCCCGCTTAGCGCCCCGACACCATCCTCCGCTGTTCAGATTGTTTTCATTGACGCGTCATGCGCCTCTCATCCAAATTGCCGCACCTTAGGAAACTAATGAAACAAAAGGAGACGACCATGAAAGAGTGGCTGAAGCCCGAAATCACCGAGTCCGAAGCTGGTATGGAAGTGACTTCCTACCTCCCGGCCGAGCTCGACCGCGCGTAGTTTTCGCGCTGATCTAGCGAACCTTTGAACAATGGCGGTTCTCGCGATGGCGGAGCCGCCATTTTTTATGGGCTGGTATGGCGCCGCCTCACCCACGGCTTGAAGAGTCCCCTCCTCCCGCAGCGTGACAGACCGCCCTCCCGAACCTATGGTCCGGAACGCTGGGCGGCCCTTGCACTTGCGGGACGCCTTGCTCCCCGTCGCAGGATGGATTCTGAGACCGCAAGAGGACCCCTGCCATGCCCTGGACCAACCTGATCATTGCTGGGCTGTTTGAGATCGGTTTCGCCTCGACCCTCAAACTCACCGAGGGCTTCACGAGGCTCTGGCCGACAGCGATCTTCACCGTCTGCATTATTCTCAGCTTCCTCTTCCTCAATAAAGCGGTCAAAGACATCCCGATCGGGACGGCCTACGCGGTCTGGACCGGGATCGGTGCGGTTGGCACTGTCATTGTCGGTATCCTGGTCTATAAGGAGCCGGCTACGGCCTTGCGGCTCTTTTTCATCGCCACGCTCATCGGCTCCATTATCGGATTGAAACTCGCAACGACGACCACATGACCCAGACAAACAAGATCGACCGCACCGTTACCGGAAACTATTTCGAGGATTTCAAAGTCGGCGAGGAGATCGTGCACCCGACGCCGCGCACCGTCACCGTTGGCGATGTCAGCGTCTATACCGCCCTCTATAGCGGCCGCTTCGCGGTGCAATCCTCGGACGCTTTCGCCCAGAGTATCGGCTACCCGCGCTCACCCATCGACGACGTCCTCGTCTTCCATTTTGTGATCGGCAAGACCGTGCCGGACGTGTCCCGCAACGCGATCGCCAATCTGGGCTATGCGGAGTTCCGTTTCCTCAAAGCCGTCTACCCTGGCGACACTATCGCCTCGACCTCGGACGTGATCGGCGTCAAGCAGAACTCCAGCGGCAAGAACGGAACGGTCTATGTGCGCACCACCGGCCGCAATCAGAAGGGCGAGGTGGTCTTGTCCTTCGCGCGCTGGGTGATGGTCGTAAAGCGCGATCTCGATGCGCCTGCGCCCGAGACCGTGATCCCGGAGCTCGACAAGAGCGTCGCGCCGGAGACACTCGGCAAGGCGCTGCCGCCGCTGAAGCTCACCGTCTACGACTATGCGCTTGCAGGATCCCCGCGGCGCTGGGGCGACTACGCGGTCGGCGACAAGATCGATCACGTAGACGGCCAGACCATCGAAGAGGCCGAGCACCAGATGGCCACACGTCTGTTCCAGAACACCGCGCGCGTGCATTTCAACCAGCACCGCGAGTCCCAGGAACGCTTCGGCCGCCGCCTCGTCTATGGCGGGCACATCATCTCGATTGCCAGGTCGCTCAGCTTCAACGGACTTGCCAACGCCTTCCACGTCTTGGGGCTCAACGGCGCACGTCACGCGGCGCCCTCCTTCGCCGGCGACACGATCTATGCGTGGAGCGAAGTTCTCGACAAGGCCGAACTTCCGGGCCGGTCGGACGCCGGCGCGCTACGCCTGCGCACCTTTGCCGTGAAAGACCGCAACTGCGCGGACTTCCCGGGCGTCAAAGAGGACGGCAAGCTCGAAGACGGCGTTGTACTCGATATGGACTACTGGGTCGCGTTGCCGCGCTAGCCGATCAAGGAATTGTGCGGGCGCATCGCCGTCACGGCGCCTTCCCGTGATCGTCGCATCCGCGTTAGACTAGCTTGCCTAATGTGCGCGGGCTGGCCTGCGTCGAAGTTCGCCCCGCACGAGAAGCCTACCCCAAAGGAGATGCAACGATGATCCGTACCACGCTTTGCTTTGCGAGCGTCCTCGCTCTCCAAGTCGCGCTCGCAGGCACCGCCGGTGCCGCTGAGATGGCCAAAGCGGTTCTGAGCGACCCGGACGGCAAAGAGGTCGGGACGGTCACGCTGACCGCCGTGCCGACCGGCGTCCTCCTGAATGCAGAACTGACCGCATTCCCTGAAGGCACGCACGCCTTCCACATCCACGGAACTGGGAAATGCGAGCCGCCGAGCTTCAAGTCCGCCGGGGGACACTTCAACCCGGAAGAAGACCAGCATGGCCTCGAGAACCCGGCCGGTCCCCATGCGGGCGACATGCCCAATATTAATGTTCCGGCGAACGGCAAGCTCCATATCGAGGTGATGAACCAGATGGTGAGCCTGCCGGGTCTTCTGGAAGGAGAAGGCACGGCCATCGTCGTCCATGAAAAAGGCGACGACTACGTATCGAACCCGGCCGGCGACGCCGGCCCCCGTATTGCCTGCGGTGTGATCAACGAATAGGCACTTGTCCCTAACGCCGGCCTTTAATGTAAACCTTCTGTAAAATATTTCAGTTGCATTCTCACCCCTCTTAGTTTTGCGACTTGGGGGGTACCCATGGCTTGGGAAGGACCGTTTGACGGTATGATGGGCGGAGTGGCCTACATCGTCGGCTCTCACGTTTGGGAGTCGCTCGACGGTGGCCAGACCTGGATCATGTCGAAATTGGCCGACGACGTGGAATCGTGCTTCGAGATCGCGCAGCCTGCGTAACAGCCTAATTTCCCGTGTAAATCTGGGTGCCTCGTGCGCCCATCCCGCCACTGGGCGCCGGTCCTGAAAAGCCGTGCGCCCCGATTGCCCCTGTCTTCTCTCTGCGTTATGAGAAGACTGTTCTGGGCAACACATAATAAATTCCAATGACAAATAAGCTTGAGGCGGAGCGGCCTCTATCTCCGCATCTGCAGATTTACCGGCCGATGCTGACGATGATGATGTCGATCGCGCATCGCATCACAGGCGCGGCGCTGGCGGTCGGGTTCGCGCTCCTAACCTGGTGGCTGGTGGCCGTGAGCATGGGTCCGGATGCCTATGACTGCGTCCAGAGCTTCTTCGGAAGCCTTTTCGGCCGCGCGCTGCTGTTCGCTTTCACCTGGGCGCTGATCCACCACATGCTCGGCGGCATCCGTCATCTGATCTGGGACACGGGCGCCGGCCTCGACAAGCAAACAGTCGAAATCTTTGCCCTCGCGACAATTATCGGCTCCATCGTGCTGACGGTCCTAGTCTGGATCATCGGCTATTACCGGATGGGAGGGCTCTAGCCATGGCGACACCGCTCAAGCGCGTGCGCGGCCTTGGCGCCGCCCATCATGGAACCGAGACCTTCTGGCGCCAGCGGCTGACCGCCGTCGCCAACGTTCCGCTCGTCATCTTCCTGATCTGGTTCGTGGTCGCCCATGCCGGCGCGAGCTACGGCACGGTGAAGGCTTGCCTCGCCAACCCGGTCGTAGCGGTGTTGATGCTGGCGCTGATCTGGTCCGCTGTGATCCATATGCGGATCGGTCTGCGCGAGATCATCGAGGACTATCTTCACCACAAGCTGTGCAAGACCGCCTCACTCATGCTCGCGACCTTCTTTGCCGCGCTGGTCGGGATCGCCTCGACCCTCGCCATTTTGAAAATCAGTTTCGGAGGCTGATGCGCCATGCCTCAAGACGCCACGCCAACTACGCCGCACAACGCCGTCACTGTGAAGGGCCGTGCTTACGAGATCACCGACCACGCCTATGACGTCATCGTCGTCGGCGCGGGCGGATCGGGACTGCGCGCCGTGGTCGGCGCCAGCGAGGCGGGCCTTCGCACCGCCTGCATCTCCAAGGTCTTTCCGACCCGCTCGCACACCGTGGCGGCCCAAGGCGGCATCGCCGCGGCGCTGGGTAACATGGGGCCCGACGATTGGCGCTGGCATATGTACGACACCGTGAAGGGGTCGGACTGGCTCGGCGACCAGGACTGCATCGAGTATCTCTGCCGTCACGCGCCAGAAGCCGTCTACGAGCTGGAGCATTGGGGCGTGCCCTTCTCCCGCACCGAGGACGGCAAGATCTTCCAGCGCGCTTTTGGCGGCATGACGACGGAGTTCGGCAAGGGCCAGGCGCGGCGCACCTGCGCTGCCGCCGACCGTACCGGCCATGCGATGCTTCACACCATGTACGGCCAGGCGCTGCGCCAGTCGGCAGAGTTCTACATCGAGTATTTCGCCATCGACCTGATCATGGACGACGAGGGCACCTGCCGCGGCGTCATCGCCATCAACATGGCCGACGGTACGATCCATCGTTTCCGCGGACATCAGACGATCCTGGCTACGGGCGGCTACGGGCGGGCTTATTTCTCCTGCACCTCGGCGCATATATGCACGGGCGACGGCAACGGCATGGTGCTGCGCGCAGGACTCCCCCTACAGGACATGGAGTTCGTGCAATTCCATCCCACCGGTGTCTATGGTGCGGGCGTGCTCATCACCGAGGGCGCGCGCGGCGAGGGCGGCTTCTTACGGAACTCCGAAGGCGAGAAGTTCATGGAGCGCTATGCGCCTTCCGCCAAAGACCTGGCCTCACGCGATGTGGTGTCCCGCGCCATCACCATCGAGATCCGGGAGGGCCGAGGTCACGGCCCCGACAAGGAGTACATGCACCTGCACCTCGACCATTTGGACGAGGACGTGCTGGCGGAGCGCCTGCCGGGCATAACGGACTCGGCCCGTATTTTTGGTGGCGTCGACGCCCGCGAGGAGCCCATCAAGATCATTCCGACCTGCCACTACAATATGGGTGGCATCCCAACCAACATGCACGGCGAGGTGATTGCGCCTAAGAACGGCGATCCCGACGCCACAGTGCCGGGGCTCATGGCGCTTGGCGAAGCGGCTTGCGTATCGGTCCATGGCGCCAACCGCCTGGGCTCGAACTCTCTGATCGACCTGGTCGTGTTCGGCCGGGCCGCGGGGCTGCGCTGTGCCGAACTCATTCCGCTGGGCTCGGCCATTCCGGAGTTGCCGAAGGGTGCGGGCGAGGCGGCTATCGCGCGCCTGGACGGTTTCCGCTACGCCGATGGCGGCACACCCACCGCCGAGCTGCGGCTCGCGATGCAGAAGACCATGCAGCGCGACTGTTCGGTATTCCGCACCAAGGAAGTGCTCGAAGAGGGCGTTAAGAACATCAAGAAAGTCTGGGGCGACGTGGCCGACATCAAGGTCACCGACCGCTCGCTAATCTGGAACACGGACCTGATCGAGACGCTCGAATTCGACAATCTCATCTCTCAGGCTGCCGTGACCGTGCAAGGGGCGCATGCTCGCGAGGAATCGCGGGGCGCCCATGCCCGCGAGGACTTCCCCAAGCGCGACGACAGTGAGTGGATGAAGCACACCCTGTCCTACGCCGATTACGGCACGCACACGGTGAAACTGGACTTCCGCCCGGTGCACACTTTCACGCTGTCGAACGAGGTCGCTTACATTGAGCCGAAAGAGCGGGTTTACTAGGAACGCGGGTGCAAACGCGGTTCAGGCCGAGACCAAACCGGCCGGCGCAAAGGATTAAGCTGAGATGGTCCAATTCACACTTCCCAAAAACTCGAAGATCACGAAGGGCAAGGAGTGGAACCAGCCCGCCGTGGATGCCGAGTCCGGACGTTGGCGCGAATACCGCGTCTACCGCTACGACCCGGAAACCGGTGAGAACCCGCGCGTCGACACCTACTGGGTGGACTTGAACGATTGCGGGCCGATGGTTCTGGATGCGTTGCTTTGGATCAAAAACACGATCGACCCAACGCTGACCTTCCGCCGCTCCTGCCGCGAGGGCGTTTGCGGCTCGTGCTCGATGAACATCGACGGCACGAACACGCTGGCCTGCACCATGCACGCCGAAGAGGCGAAAGGCGCGGCCATCGCGATCTATCCGCTGCCCCATATGCCTGTAATCAAGGACCTCGTGCCGGATATGTCGCAGTTTTATGCGCAGCACCGGGAGATCGAACCCTGGCTCAAGACCGATAGCCCGACGCCCCAAAAGGAATGGCGCCAAAGCCATGACGATCGCGAAAAGCTCGACGGGCTCTATGAATGCATTCTGTGCGCCTGCTGCTCCACGGCCTGCCCGTCCTATTGGTGGAACGGCGACCGTTATCTCGGCCCGGCCATACTGCTGCAGGCCAATCGCTGGGTAGAGGATACGCGCGACGAACGCACCGGCGAGCGGCTCGACGATCTGGAAGATCCCTTCCGGCTCTATCGCTGCCACACCATTTTGAACTGCACTAAGGCCTGCCCTAAGGGTCTGAACCCGGCGGCGTCCATCGCCAGCCTGAAGCGGAAAATGGTCGAGCGGTCATAGCGGCTGCGCGCTTATCCGCCGCAGTTCGATCCGTCTTTTGAAAAGCTCGGCCCTTGCGCCGGGCTCTTTCGGTCTAGCCAGAACAGCGGGGCAGCGAGAACACGCAGGTCGGCACCGCTTCCTTCCGCATTTGCGCGGCCTTCTCAGGGTCCTTTTCGGCCTGCCAAGCATAAGGGCTGCGGCCCTCCTTGTGGGAGTAGCTCACCCGAATCAGCTTTCCGCTGGAAAACGTCAAGCTCGCCGTACAGGTCGCATCCTTTGGCGTGCCGCCCGGGACCGGTCCCGCACCTTTGTAGTGATAGACGAGCGTTTCAGCGCCGCCGCTGGCCGGGATCCGCGAGCGCGGCTGGCCCGCGCAGCCCAAGATCTGCTGCTTGCTCATGCCGATATAGGGCTTGCCGTGATCGACCCGCGTGAGGTCCTGGATGGCCTGTTCGGGGCCCGACAATCCTCCCGCACAGCCCGACACAAGGATGGCCAGCCCCCCGATCAAGGCGACCACTCCTATAGAGCCTACCAAGAAGTCTTCCCGTCTTGCGCGCAATCTCATGTCATCCCTTAGCCCCGAACACGCCGTAACGCCAGATTGCGGGCGCTTTGGGGCGATGGCGCGCCGCGAAATGGCACAAATTCCCTGGTCCGGCCCGCATTCCAAGCTATTGTGCGGGCATGATCCAAGCGAAAGAGCAGCGCTCAAAAACGACACGGGCCTGGGTCGGCTTGGGCCTGTTGCTGACGGTATGGCTTGGCGTACCGGGCGTGCAGGCCCGCGAGCCCAACGCGCCGCCGCAGGTCGAAACCCAGCACGTCGAGACGAAACCCCTGGCGGGCGATCCGCGCAAGGAAATCGATATTCAAATCTATACCTTCCCGCCCCAAAGCGCCGTGCCCTGGCACATCCATAAAGACGCGGTCGAAATCGAATACGCGCTTCAGGGCTCGATCATGCTGCAGGAAGAGGGCAAGCCGCCTTATGCGGTCGCCGAAGGCAAGACCAACATCCTGCCCCCGAACGTGGTTCATCGCGGTTGGAACCCGAGCAAGACGGAGCCGGCCAAGCTCTACGTGGTTCGGATCAAACCAAAGGGCTCCCCGCTCGCGACCCTGGTCGAGACGCAGGCCCGCAGGTCGGGTGCGCCTGCGGCAGCAGACTATCCGGAAGATGCAGGGCCTGAGAAATAGCCCGCGAGGGCACCGCGCTTAGGGCTGATCGCTAGGCTGATCCGTCCGGTTGAGCAGGGCGTAAAGCCCCGCCGCCCACGCAAACGCCACGACAACCCAATAGAAGATCTTAGCGGGCGTGCCCAAATGCATCCCCAGCGCCGAGCCCTCGAACGTGCCGAAGCCGGCGATCACCGTGTAGAAGGCCGCGAAGGCGAGGACAAAGGCGATGGCATTGCGCGGGCGGAAGAAGCCGATCAGCGTTCCGGCCAGCCCCCAAACGAAGTTGACCGCGGCCTGAAGCGGGTTCAGCCGGAACCCGGGCGGGAAACTGTTGGGATCGGCGTCGAAGCCGTACACCGCGTAGGACACGAGCATGATCCCGCCGAGCGCCAGAAAATAGCTGGCGCAGCGCGCGGCCCAGACCACCAGCGGCAGGGGCGGAGTCGCGTCCAGCTCTTCATCCGTCGGCGCGCGCCGTTCTTCGTCGGGTCCAAGTTTTGAGTCAGATCCCGACCCAGATTCGCTCTTCGCAGGTTGGTCGCCGGTCATCGCCTCTCCAGGATTTCCATCCGCTGGCTAAGACTATCGCCTAATGCACCCTGCTGCGAACCAAAGATAGGCTGCGCGCGAATCGCAACCTTGCGCCCAGACGCGATTGCATCTAACCATCAATCGCTGTGGTAGCGGCCGGAAAAAATCACGGAGCGGCAGCCGGAAACGCAGAAATCGGGAGGGAAAGTTATGGCGCGTAATAAGATTGCATTGATCGGTGCTGGCCAAATTGGCGGCACGCTTGCTCACCTCGCTGGTATCCGGGAACTTGGCGAAGTCGTCCTCTTCGACGTCGTGGACGGCGTCCCGCAGGGCAAAGCGCTCGATCTTTCGCAGTCGGCGCCGGTCGAAGGCTTCTCTCCGAAATTCAAGGGCGCGAACGAATACGCCGATATCAAAGACGCCGATGTGGTGATCGTCACCGCCGGTGTGCCCCGCAAGCCCGGCATGAGCCGCGACGATCTGATCGAGATCAACCTCAAAGTCATGGAGCAAGTGGGCGCCGGGTTACGTAAATACGCGCCGGAAGCGTTCGTGATCTGCGTCACCAACCCGCTCGATGCGATGGTGTGGGCACTCCAAAAGACTTCAGGCCTACCGCGCAACAAGGTAGTGGGCATGGCTGGTGTCCTGGACAGCGCGCGGTTCAGGTACTTCCTCTCGGAGGAATTCGACGTCAGCCCCCAAGACATCAACACGATGGTCATGGGCGGCCACGGCGACACCATGGTGCCGCTGATCCGCTACTCGTCGGTCGCTGGCATTCCACTGGCCGACCTCGTCAAGATGCGCTGGATCACCCAGAAACGGCTGGACGAGATCGTACAGCGGACCCGCGATGGCGGCGCCGAGATCGTCGGCCTTCTGAAGACCGGCTCGGCTTATTATGCGCCCGCCGCGGCCGCGCTCGACATGGCCGAATCCTATCTCAACGATAAGAAGCGCGTACTGCCCGCCGCCGCCTACCTGAATGGGGAGTATGGCGTGAAGGGCATTTATGCCGGTGTTCCCGTGATCATCAGCGCCAAGGGCGTCGAGCGCGTCATCGAGCTCGACCTGACCTCCGCTGAGAAGGACGCGCTGATGCATTCCGTCCAGGCGGTGAAATCCCTGGTGGAAATCTGCCAGCGCATCGCTCCCAACCTCGCAGCTTCGTAAGACGGCGCGCCCCCGTCCGGAGAGTTTTTATGAATATCCACGAGTATCAGGCCAAGGACCTGCTCAAGGCCTATGGCGCCCCCGTGGCCAAAGGCGTGGTGGCCGAGACGGCGGAGCAAGCCATTGAGCTCGCGAAGGAGCTAAATGGCGACATCTTCGTCGTGAAGGCACAGATCCATGCTGGCGGACGCGGCAAGGGCGGCGGCATCAAACTCGTCAACACCATCGAGGAGATGCATGCCGAGACCGACCGTATGCTTGGCAAGCCGCTGGTGACGCCGCAGACCGGACCCAAGGGCCGGGTTGTGCGGAGCGTCTATGTGGTCGAGGACACGACCATCGCCCGCGAACTTTACCTCTCTCTGCTCGTCGACCGCACCACGGGCCGCGTCGCGTTCGTCGCATCGACCGAGGGCGGCGTGAATATCGAAAAAGTGGCGGCGGAGACACCGGAGAAGATCACGACCATCGATGTGGACCCCGCCACGAGCCTCAGCGGGTTTCATGGGCGCGTCATTGCCGATGCGCTGGAGCTGAAGGGCGACCTCGCCAAACAATGCGGCAAGCTGATCAAGACGCTCTACACGCTGTTCATCGAGAAGGACGCGAGCCTCATCGAGATCAACCCGCTGGTCGTGACCAAAGAAGACACGCTGGTCTGTCTCGACGCGAAGATTGGATTTGAGGACAACGCGCTGTTCCGCCATCCCGATATCGAGGCGCTGCGCGACATCCACGAAGAGGACCCGGCCGAGGTCGAAGCCTCCAAGCACGACCTCTCCTACGTCAAGCTCGACGGCAATATCGGCTGCATGGTCAACGGCGCCGGCCTCGCAATGGCGACGATGGACATCATCAAATACTACGGCGCCGAGCCCGCGAACTTCCTTGATGTGGGCGGCGGCGCGACCAAGGAAAAGGTCACCTCCGCGTTCAAGCTCATCCTATCCGACCCGAATGTGAAGGGCGTGCTCGTCAACATTTTCGGCGGCATCATGCGGTGCGATACGATCGCCGAGGGCATTATCGCCGCGGCGAAAGAGACGAACATCGCCGTACCTCTGGTCGTGCGCCTCGAAGGCACCAATGTGGAGCGCGGCAAGGAACTGCTCTCCAAGTCCGGCCTCGCCATCATCCCGGCCGACGACCTGGACGACGCCGCCAAGAAGGCGGTGGCCGCGATCGGCGCTGGATAGCGCACCAAGGTCATTATTATTCTGTCACACATCCTTCCTCGAACCGGCTTAACTTTGCACCATGTCAGTCCTCGTCGATAAGAATACGCGTGTCATTTGCCAGGGCTTCACAGGTTCTCAAGGGACCTTCCACACCGAACAAGCGATCACTTACGGCACCGAGATGGTCGGTGGCGTCACCCCCGGAAAAGGCGGTACGACCCATCTCAACCTGCCCGTCTTCGACACGGTCCGCGAGGCGGTTGCCGCGACCGGCGCGACGGCCTCGGCGATCTACGTGCCGCCGCCCTTTGCCGCCGACGCCATCCTGGAGGCCATCGACGCAGGCATCGGACTTGCTGTGTGCATCACCGAGGGCGTTCCCGTCCTCGATATGGTCAAGGTTAAGCGCGCGCTAACAGGATCGAATACGCGGCTGGTCGGCCCGAACTGCCCGGGCGTCATAACGCCGGGCGAATGCAAGATCGGTATCATGCCCGGCCATATCCACACCCCTGGACGCGTGGGCATCGTGTCCCGCTCCGGCACGCTGACCTATGAGGCCGTGGCCCAGACAACCGCGGTGGGTTTTGGTCAAACTACCTGCATCGGCATTGGCGGCGATCCCGTCAACGGCACGAACTTCATCGACGCGCTCGCCCTGTTCCTTGAGGACGATGCCACCGAGGCCATCATCATGATCGGCGAGATCGGCGGCAGCGCCGAAGAAGACGCCGCCGAGTTCCTGGTCAAGGCCGGCAACAAGAAACCGATCGTGGGCTTCGTGGCTGGCGCGACCGCACCGCCCGGACGCCGCATGGGCCATGCCGGTGCCGTTATTTCGGGCGGCAAGGGCGATGCAAAGAGCAAAATTGAGGCAATGCAGGATGCCGGGATCGTCGTATCTCACTCCCCTGCCGCGCTTGGAACGACGCTTGCAGGAATATTTGGCTAAAGGTGCGCTGGGCGCCAAACGCTTGCCTTTATTGCCCGGCACGCCGGAGGTCCTAGAACGGACCGGAAGGTTGGTGCCATGACGCGTTACGAAGCCAGCGAAGTTTTCGCCCACACCTCTTTCCTGGACGGTGCCAACGCTACCTATCTCGCTGAGCTCTACGCGCTCTACGAAGCCGACCCCGCCTCTGTTTCGGAGGACTGGCGGAACTTCTTCGCCAATCTCGGCGACGAGGCCAAGATCGTAATCGCCGACGCCGAAGGCCCATCCTGGGGCGCCTGGAACCGGGGGCGCTCCTGGACGGACGCCGCCGCCGCGCCCCCCGCAGCCATCGCTCCCGCCGGCGCCCTGACTCAAGCCGAAGCGCTCGATGCCGCCCGCGATACGCTCGGCGCGCGCATGCTGATCCGCGCCTACCGCACCCGGGGCCATCTGATCGCAAAGCTCGACCCGTTGCGTCTCACCGAGCGTGGCGCGCATCCCGAGCTAAACCCCGAGACCTATGGCTTCACGCCGGCGGACTATTCGCGGCCGATCTATATCGGCGGGGCGCTGGGCTTTGAATTCGCCGATCTCGGTCAAGTCCTTGCGGTCCTGGACAAGACCTATGCAGGCACTATCGGCTTTGAATACATGCACATCTCCGATCCCGAGCAGCGGGCCTGGATGCAGGAGCGGATCGAGGGCACGGAGATTCAGTTCACGGAGCAAGGCAAACGCGCGATCCTGAGTAAGCTGATCGAATCCGAAGGGGCCGAGCGGTTCCTCAACGTCAAATACACAGGCACCAAGCGCTTCGGACTGGATGGCGGCGAATCTATGGTTCCGGCACTCGAACAGATTATCAAGCGCGGGGGCCAGCTCGGCGTCCGCGAGATCGTCATCGGCATGCCCCATCGCGGCCGCCTCAACGTGCTCGCCACTGTTATGGCCAAGCCGTGGCGCGCCATTTTCAATGAGTTCCGCGGCGGCTCCGCCCACCCCGACGATGTCGAGGGGTCGGGCGATGTGAAATACCATCTCGGCGCCTCGTCGGATCGCGAGTTCGACGACAACCGGGTTCACTTGTCACTCACAGCCAACCCATCGCATCTGGAGATCGTCGATCCGGTGGTGCTCGGCAAGGTACGCGCCAAGCAGGACCAGGCCGGCGATACCGAGCGCAAGACGATCATGCCACTCCTGTTGCATGGTGATGCCGCTTTTGCCGGCCAGGGCGTAGTGGCCGAGTGCCTTGGATTGTCTGGCTTGCGCGGCCACCGCACCGGCGGGTCGATCCACTTCATCGTGAACAACCAGATCGGTTTCACCACGGCGCCGCGCTTCTCGCGCTCCTCGCCCTACCCCTCCGACGTCGCCAAGATGATCGATGCCCCGATCTTCCATGTGAACGGCGACGATCCAGAAGCCGTCGTCCATGTCACCAAGATCGCCACGGAGTTCCGCCAGCGCTTCGGCAAACCGGTGGTCATCGACATGTTCTGCTATCGCCGCCATGGCCACAACGAAGCTGACGAGCCGGCCTTCACCCAGCCGCTCATGTATCAGCGCATCGCCGAGCACCCCCGCGTGGTCGAGATCTATGCTGACCGGCTGCTCAAAGAAGGCCTCGTCTCCAAGGAGGAAGTCGATGGACTGCAGGCGAAGTTCCGCGACTTCCTAGAAGAAGAGTTTCTCGCTGGCGAAACCTACCGTCCCAATCGCGCCGACTGGCTGGATGGACGCTGGTCGGGCATCGGCTTTGCCGAGGAAGGGGCGCGTCGCGGCCTCACCGGTGTCGATCTCGACGTCCTGCGCGAGGTAGGCCACAAGCTGACCGAGATTCCGCCCACCTTGACGCCGCATAAGACGATCGCCCGCATCATGAGCACACGGCGCCAGTCGATCGACGAGGGCAAGGGGATCGATTGGGCGACCGCCGAGTCTTTGGCCTACGGCACACTGCTGGTCGAGGGCTTCAAGATTCGTCTCTCCGGCCAAGACTCCGAGCGGGGCACCTTCTCTCATCGTCACTCGGTCTTGATGGATCAGGTGAACGAAAACAAATACACGCCGCTGAAGCATCTGGGCAAAGAGCAGGGCGACTTCGAGGTCATCAATTCGATGCTCTCCGAAGAAGCCGTGCTCGGTTTCGAATATGGCTACAGCCTCGCCGAGCCCAACGCGCTCGTCCTGTGGGAAGCCCAGTTCGGCGACTTCGCAAATGGCGCCCAGGTGATAATCGATCAGTTCATCTCGTCGGGCGAGCGCAAATGGCTGCGTATGTCGGGCCTCGTGCTGCTGCTGCCCCATGGCTATGAAGGCCAGGGACCTGAGCATTCCTCGGCCCGGCTCGAGCGCTACCTCCAGCTTTGCGCCGAGGACAATTGGCAGGTCGTCAACTGCACGACGCCGGCGAATTACTTCCATGTGCTGCGGCGCCAGCTGCACCGGCAGTTCCGCAAGCCACTGGTGCTCATGACGCCGAAATCCCTACTCCGGCACAAGAAGGTCAAATCCGATATCGCCGATTTCGGACCCGACTCAAGCTTCCACCGGCTGCTCTGGGACAATGCCGAACGCATCGCGGACTCGCCCATCAAGCTTGTGCCCGACAGCGAGATCCGGCGCGTCGTGCTCTGTTCAGGCAAGGTCTATTATGACCTGGAGGCCGAGCGCGAGACGCGCGGCACATCGGACGTCTATCTCCTGCGCATGGAGCAACTCTATCCGTTCCCGGCCCGGGCGCTGATCCAGGAACTGGGCCGGTTCAAGGACGCCGAAATTGTCTGGTGCCAGGAAGAGCCCAAAAATATGGGCGCCTGGAGTTTTGTGGACCCGAATCTTTCTTGGGTACTCGATCATATCGATGCCAAACACCGGCGCGCGCGCTATGCTGGCCGCCCGAGCTCGGCGGCGACAGCGACGGGACTGATGTCAAAGCATGTCAGAGAGTTGAAGGCCCTGCTCAACGAAGCGCTGGGTTAGGCCAGGAGGCGATGCGTCCCGTCAGGGACAGACAGGAAGGACGGGCGAATACGGCCATGACGACAGAAATCCGGGTTCCGACATTGGGCGAATCCGTCGTCGAGGCGACGGTGGGGCAGTGGTTCAAGCAGGCCGGCGAAGCAGTCGCCGCCGACGAGCCGCTGGTCGAGCTCGAAACCGACAAAGTAACGGTCGAAGTGCCGGCGCCGGCCGGGGGCGTGTTGTCCGAAATCGTCGTGAAGGAAGGCGAGACGGTCGAGGTCGGCGCGCTTCTGGGTGCGATCACGGCCGGAGACGGCGCGACGGTTGCGCCAGCCCTGAAAGCCGCCGCGGCCAGACCCGCCGAACCGAAGCCAGTACCGCAGCCATCGGCCCCAGCGCCCGCCGCCGAAGCTTTGGCGCTGGTGCGCGAGCCGCATATCCGCGCCGAAATTGCCCCGGCCACCATGCCGCCCTCGCCCTCAGCCCAGAAGCTGCTTGAGGAGACGGGGCTGTCTGCCGACC